>CAYOZW010000029.1:0-15704 GCA_964408495.1 uncultured Eubacteriales bacterium | reverse complement strand
GCCATCGCGGCGCGTTCACGCTTTTTTTCCTGACGTCTGGGGCGCTTTTCTACGGCGTTCTCATCGCCGCCTTGGCCTATCCCTACCTTCGCTATACATACGGCCTTGAATTCGTCTATTACCTATCCCCCTTTATCTGGCCGATCGCCCTGGGCCGTGAAGACGACGCCGTCCCGACGGCATAGCGCAGGTCTAGCCCCCCGGTATCCCCTTTTGCCAGTTCATCATATGCGGACTTGGATTTATTGCCTCCCCGCAATAGTGACAACAGAGTGGGCCACGGCGGCGGCGAACAGCTCATTGCCCCGTCGGTTGGGATGGGCATTGGCGTCGCTGATGCGCACCTGGCGTGGAGTGAACTGCATAAACTGCTTCAGGGGGTCGACGACCCGGAATCCCCGGGCTTCCGCCAATCTCTTGACGTCGCTGTGCACGTCCCGGTAGGGATACCTATCGAAATGCTCCAACTCGGGGTAGATGGCCACTATGACGGGGACATGTAGCCCCTGGATCAAATACTCGATCCTGTCGAATGCCGCCTGCAGGCGGTCGCGATTTTCCGCTTCCTCGTAGGCGCTGATGATGAATCCTTGGTACCCTAGCCGCAGCACCTTTTGTCCATCGGGTGAGTAATGGGGAGGCTGGGTGTCGGCCTTGGTTTTCAGAAGGAACAAGCGGTTTTTCACCAACAAGTAGAGCCGGGATTTCCCCAAGATTCGATCCAACCAGGACAGGCCCGTGCTGAAAAAATCGTTGTACCCGCGGTATTGGCTCAAGACCCGACGCTCGCGGCTGAGCACACCGATATCGTTCAGGCAATAGCCGATGACAATCAGATCGGGTTGGAACGCCGGCACCCGGGTTTCCAGGAGCCGGGCTTCCTGGGTGGTGTCATAGCCCATGACCCCGAAGTTGATCACTTCTGTGGAGCGCCGGCCGGCCAACTCCGATTCGAGCAGCCGGGGCCAGGTATCTTCTTCCTCCACCCCCATGCCGAAGGTAAAGGAATCGCCGAGGGCGGCGATGCGGTACACACCGGCCGGTTTGGGTATGGCAAATTCTCGGCCGTCGCGAATCCCCTGTTGGTTGATCCGGTACCAAACCTGATCCTCGAACGAGGTACTGCCGGGAATCAATTCGTACCCCAGAAGCGGATCGGCGCTAAGGCGATGGGTTTTCAAAGATAGGGGGATGATCGGGCCCTGGAGTTTTTTCCAGGCCAAACGGATCGCGATCTCCAAAACTCCCAAGGTCAGGAGCGTGGCGATGATCACGGCCCCAAACCGGAACAGCCATCTTTTCATCGGCGGATGTCGGGATCAGAACAGGGTGTAGATAAAGGGAGCAATGGCGCTGCCCTCGGTGAGGACCAGCAGGAGACCGACCAGCACCAGGATGATGATGATCGGCACCAGCCAATACCGTTTTCTATGCCTGATGAAATCCCAGAGTTCCTTGAGAATCGATAATTTTCCCATGTTGCCTTCCTCTTGATTGGCGAATCATTCAGAACTGATGCTCATACCCGGTCGGATTTTCCGGCTGCTCGTAATAGGAGTTCTGTCGCGGCTCCGGGCGGATGGCCATAAACCGTTTCCCGAAAAGGCGCATGATCAGGGAGAGGGGGGTGAGGATCAGGAAAAAGACCGCGGTGGAAATGACCAGGAAAATGAAATTGCCGAGGTAGCCGCTGCCGATCATGATCATCCGGAACAAGGGGAAGAACCGTTTCGGCTGGAACAAAAAAAGGGCGATCAGCGCCGTGGCGATGCCGGACCACAAAATCCGTCCCTGGGTATTGGCAGCCGGCACGAACTTGAGAACGGCCAGGCCGGTGAAAACCCAGAGCAGTACCAGAAACAGCCGCACCTGCTTGGCTTTGAACTCAATGGCTTTCATCAGTCGAGTGGAAACTCCTTCATCCAACTTTCATCCTCGGCGATGAAATCCTGCTCCCGTTTTTCGATTAGGAAGTTTTCCAACACCAGGTAATCCATGTTGGTCCGCATGAAACACCGGTAGGCGTCCTGCGGGCTTTCGACGATCGGTTCCCCGCGCACGTTGAACGAGGTGTTGATGATGATCGGACATCCGGTCAGCCTGTAGAAATGGTCGATAACGTCATAGTAATAGGGATTGGTGTCGCGGCTGACGGTATGGAGGCGGGCCGAATAATCAACATGGGTGATAGCCGGGACAATAGAGCGGATGAGGGAGAGTTTGTCGAGGCCGCTCCGTTTTTTCTCCTCGTCGGAGAGCTGATGGCGGTATTTTTCCCGGATATCGTAGACTAAGAGCATGTACGGGGAGGGCTGATGGAAATCGAAGTACTCGCCAGTATGCTCTTCGAGCATCGAGGGGGCGAAGGGGCGGAACGATTCCCGGAACTTGATCTTCCGGTTCATCTTTGACTGCATTTCCGGAGAGCGGGCGTCGCCGATGATGCTGCGTCCACCCAGGGCGCGCGGACCGAATTCCATCCGGCCCTGAAAAAAACCGACCACCTTCTGGTCGGCGATTAGTTCAGCCACCTTGCGGCTTAAATCGGGCGGGGGCATTTCCGTATACTTGATGTTTTGCTCTTCGAGAAAACGGCGGATCTCCTTGCTGGTGTAAGAAGGCCCCAAAAACGAACCCTGCTGGGAATCATGCCGGCCGTCTGCCTGGCGGGAGTTTTTCAGATACTTGTACCAGACGGCCAGGGCCGAACCCAGCGCGCCGCCGGCATCACCGGCCGCCGGCTGGATCCAGACATTTTTGAAGATCCGCTTTTTCAGGATCTTGCCGTTAGCCACACAATTGAGGGCGACACCACCAGCCAGGCAGAGGTTGTCGGAATCGACCAGTTCCCGGGCGTGGCGGGCGATTTTTTCCATGATCTCTTCCAGCACCTTCTGGATCGAGGCCGCCAGATCCATGTCGATGGGACGGATGGGGGTTTCGGGCAGGCGCCGCGGCGTACTGAAGAGTTTCTCGAAGCGACGATCGGTCATGGTCAGGCCGGTGTGGTAGCTGAAGTACTTGAGGTTGAGGCGGAAGGATCCATCTTCGCGGATATCGATCAGTTCTTTCTTGATCACGTCGGCATACTTGGGCTCGCCATAGGGGGCTAGCCCCATCAGCTTATATTCACCGGAATTGACCTTGAAGCCGGTGAAGTAAGTGAAGGCCGAATAGAGGAGACCGAGGGAATGGGGGAAAGTGATCCGCTTGCGGATCTCGAAATCATTGTCCCGGGCTGCGGCGATGGTCATGGTGTCCCATTCGCCCACGCCGTCGATGGTGATGACGGCGGCATCGTTGAAGGGAGAAGGGTAGTAGGCAGAAGCGATGTGGGCTTCGTGGTGGGTCGGGAAGAGGATGGGGATGTCGTCGTGGCCGATTTTTTCCCGGATGAACTCCTTGATGAAAAGCTTTTGCTTAGCCCAGAGCGGAACGGCCGACAGAAAGCTGCGCAGACCTCGCGGGGCGTATTGCATGTAGGTGGACAACAGGCGTTCGAACTTCAGGAAGTTTTTTTCGTAAAAGACAACGTAATCAAGGTCTTGGGCTTTGACGCCGGAATAGCGGAAGCACTGTTCCAGCGCCCTCGCCGGAAACCCGGAATCGTGCTTTTTCCGGGAGAACCGTTCCTCCTGAGCGGCAAAAACAATTTTCCCGTCCGCCACCAAGGCCACGGCGCTGTCATGGTAGTAGGCGGATATACCTGCTATCAGCATGGCGATATTATACCAAATGCCGATGCCAATAACTATCTGACCACCCTCTTTTCAGGGGGAGATCCCTATGCGATTTCCCGCGTTCTTGAGCCTCCCTTGTGCTTCCTGGCTTGCTTCTTGGTTTCCCAGCTCGATTTGACATCCGTTCACGTTATGATTTATATAAAAATCGATTTCAGAGATGTCGGTGGTTATCCATTTACGGAACGATTTATCATCCATGACAATGGGGCGCCTCGGCGGCCGGGCTCAGGCCGCGTTTTTCTACCTCTGTCTCACCGCCGGCGGCTGGCTTTTCGGAGGTCTCAAGGCCGCCTTGGTCCTCGTCGTCCTGCTCGCCGCATGTAACCGCATTCTCGGTTCGGCGGCCGCGGCCCTGGGAGCATCCGGGCCGACGGCCTTTTCCCTGACCGTCCGTTCCCTCTTGAGCCTGGGGCTCTTTCCCTTCGTCTGGCTGATTGGCCGGCTGTTGCCCGCGCCCTGGCTCGTTCCGGTGCTCGGCGTCATCCTTGCCGCGGGGCTGGCGTTCTCCTTCAGGCGCCGCTCCCCCGCGCAGACACCCGAAAAGCGGGACTACGCGGGCATGATCTTCGTCCTTGCCCTCGTCGTTGCCGCCACCCGCCTTCCGTTCTCGAAGATCGGGTATCCCATCGAAGGAAGATACGCTTATCGGGCCTATTTCAGCTCGGACTACCTGAAGCACTTCTCGATCGTCGAATCACTCAACAACGGCTCCATGCCGCCGCAAAACCTTTATTTCGCCGGGGAGGCGCTCCATTATTACTGGCTGCCATATGCCCTTCCCGCCGTCGTTGCAAAGGTCGCCGGTTCTACACCAAAGGCCTTGTTTGCGTTCTCTTTCACGGTCAACTTCCTCTTCCTGTTCCTGCTCCTCCAGGCCGGACAGCGGGTCTGCCGGCGGCGCCCCTGGGTGCCTTTCCTGGCCGTACCCCTCGTTCTCGCGCCCAGTTTGGAGGGTTTCTATCTCTGGGCCGGGCGGGCGCGTTTGTCGTTCGCGGCCTTCTTCGCGGAGGGCCGCTTGTACAATATCGACGGGCTAACCCGATGGCTCTGGGACCTCCCCCAGATCGATACGTTGCTGAGATCCCTCTTCTATACGCCCCAGCATCTTCTTAGCCTCGCCTTCCTCCTTCTCTTTCTCGTCTTCGCCGCAGAGGAGCGCGAGCGGCCCTGGCTTCTCTCCCTTTTCCTGGCCATGAGCCTCGCCTCGAGCTTCTTCGTCGGCGGCGTTCTTTTCCTCTCCCGAGCCCTCTTTGTCGTGGCCAGGGAAGCTCCGCGCCTCTTTAAGCGCGCCCTCTCGAAGGTCGAATTCTTCAGGAAGCTCGGAAGGGAATTTCTCTTGCCGCTCCTCGTCCTCGCGATCTCCATTCTCCTGGGGATGGTCGCGTTTGCCGGGACGGGTATCGTCCTCAAGCCGGTCGGCCCAATTGAAGCCGTCATCCTCCTGGGCCTGAATCTCGGCCTGCTCACCATCAGCGGCATCTGGGGACTCCTGGCGGCCCGGTTTCCCTCGCGGGGATTTGTTGCGACGCTGCTGGCCATATCGCTCGTTCTGATCCTGGCCGTGCGGATAGTCAATTTCGAATCGGATATCTCGCTGAAGGCCGGGCTCATCGTCATCCTGGCACTGACGCTCCTGACATGCCGCCTCGGCAACATCCCCGGCCCCGGGAGGTTCGCGGCGCCGTTAGTCCTGCTTATCCTCGGACCAGGGATGCTGACCGCCGGGCTGGATATCCGCAACTCGGCCGACATCAGGAACGTGCGTTTCACAAGTTACGTCGGGTTCGAAGAGATGCGGATGCTCGAATGGGTCCGGAAGAACGTCCCGACGGGACGGGTTGTCCAGAACTATCCGGCGGCCAGAACCTGGAATCTCTCCGCGATCCCGGCTTTCTCCGGTCGTCCCATGGCGATCGGGGACCGCCTGCACGGACAGATCTTCCAGGTGCGGCCGGACGTCTACAAAGAACGACTCGAAATCCTCCGTCTCGCCATCACCGGACTCCCGGCGACCAGGCGAGATCTGAGGGGCCTGGGCATCGATTATCTCTTCTGGGGCGAGGACGAGCGTCGGTACTTCGGGACCGACCCGGCCGGCCTTTCTGTGGCCTACAGAACGGGCGGGACCGTCCTCTATGCCGTCGGCCCCGAATAAGGTTGGAACTTGAAAGGAAGCGAAGGAACACGGAAGGCCCGGGCAAGAGGCCTGGGGCTCGCCTGCCTCCTCGTCATCGCCGCCACCGTGAGGCTCCAGCATATCAAAGCCGACCCGCCGGTCCTCCTCCCTTCGATCTCCGGGAGCGCGGGCATCTATTTCGACGAGGGAATCTACTGCCACAACGCCCGCAACAGAATCCTCTTCGGCCAGTGGATAACGGACGAATGGAACCCCCTCGTCTACAATGCGCCCCTGACGCTCGTTTACTTCCTGGCCTTCAAGATATTCGGCATCTCCATCGTGACGGTCAAAGCCCTCAGTATCTTCATGGGGCTCGCCGGGATCTTATTTTTTACCCTGGGGACGCGGGCCTACTTGGACACCGCCCGGAGCCTCGGCGTGGCGGCGCTGTTCGCGCTTGATTTCTACGGCGTAATGTACAATAGGATCGGGCTCCTCGAGAACTTCACATGCCTCTGTTTCCTGGCGAGCTTCTTCCTGTTCATCAGAGCCCGGGGGCGCCTGCGGCCGCTATTTTTCCTGGGCATGACGACGGCCGTAGCAGCCCTGTCCAAGTATCTCTTCGTCTATTTCCTCGTCTCGACGGTCCTGGCCGTGGCCTACGAGTCCTGGAAGCGTTCGGACCGTCGACTCCTGCTGTCCTTTCTGGCCGGAGCTCTTGCGGTGGGCCTGCCCTGGTTCTTCGGGATCTACCTCCGGTTCCGACCGATGTTCGACAAGATCGGGGCGGGATGGGGAATGCTTTCCCTTCCCCGTTCGGTAGGCCAGGCGTTTTCCAACCTCGTTCACAATCCTATATCGCGCTACCTTCAGCTGGCGCCGGTGGCCGCCTTTTTCCTCATCCTTTTCGGAGGCCTCTTCCTGCTGAAACTCGTCCGGCCGAAACGCGTCCCGCTTGAGCCGGTCGATGTCTTCGTCCTCTTCTGGATCGCCGGCGGGGTCCTCTCCATGGGATTCCTGAATTATCGCCCCCTGAGATACTACGTGCCCCTTCTCCCGGCCCTTTTCCTGGCCGGCTCGTTGCTCCTTAAAAACCGGGACGCCGTCGGGAGGGAAGCCCGAAGCTTCTGGCTTCTGACGCTTGTGCCTGCGGCGCTCTTTTTCCCTGTCCTTAGGATGATGACTTCCCGCCCGTCGGCCTTTTTCGTGTTCCCGCCCGTCCTCCGCGTGCTCATCTTTCTATCGCTCGCGGGGAGCGTCTTGTATCTTACCCTGCGCAAGGAGTCTTGGAAACCCGTTCTGGAGGTCGTACTCGTCGGGCTGTTGCTGGTCGGCCCATTGTTCCTCTACAAACAGCATTTCCTCCGCAACCCGATATACGACCTGGAAAAGGCTACCCGCTTTCTGGAGACCCTGCCGCCGGGCTCGGTGGTGATGGGTCAGGAGGCGCCGCGTCTGACCCTGGGAACGCCGTTCAGGTGCCTCCTGGCGTACGAGAACTGGTTCAACGACCGGGACCCGTTCGCCCGGTTCAAGCCGACTCACCTCATCGTGCTCGACAGGTTCGGCGGCGCCGAGGCAGGCTGGATCCGCCGGTGGTTCCCGGAGAAGGCGGCACGCCTTGAGCTGGTCCTGAAATTCAAGGTCTGGGACACGACCATGACCCTGTATCGCGTGCCGGAGTAGGGCCGGGACTATCGTTTTGGAGGCTGAGACTGCTTCCCTCCGTAATTATTTGATATATCCCAGAGACCGAAGGTTCTCCAGTTCGTTCTTGGGAAGAGTCTGGAGGTCAACGGGCAGAGGACGGTTATCGGCCTCGGCGAACCGGCTGAGCCACTCGAGGAACTTGACCTTGAACAGGAGCCGGACGTCGTCCTCCTCCTGCTCCCCGATCTTCCTGAAGACGGGCTTGGCGCGTCGGTAGAGGGTTTCCGTGCCCGAAGCTAGGTTCACGATAGCGTACCAGTCGCCCCAGCGGAGCCCGAAGTCGCCGACGTCGGTAAACGAGCGGGCTACGGCCATAGCCTCATACTGGGCCGGGGCGATGATCGCCGGGAGCCAGCTCTTCCCGTCCAGCCCGATCTCCTGTCCGAAGAGGTCCAGCAGGGTGGGAAACGCACCGGCCAGCTCGACGACGGCCTCGACCCGTCCCTTCAGGCCCATCGAGGCGGGGAACTTGACAATCAGCGGCACGCGGGCCGTCTCCTCGTAGACCTTGGCGCCGTGCCCCCAGTATTCCCTCTCGTAAAGGGATTCGCCGTGGTCGGACAGGACCATGATCAAGTTCTCGTTGTAGAGCCCCCTGTCCTTTAAGCTCTTTATTAGCTTGCCGAGTTCACCGTCGACATAGGCGACCGTCGCATCGTAATTGTCGACGACTGCCCGGACCTCGTCGGGACCGAAGGGGCGTTTGTCGTTGATCTTCCTCTGAAACTCCTCGAGGACGCCGTGGACGAAGGCCCGGTCCTTCGGGGCGGAGAACATGTCCCGGAAGGGAGCGGGGGGGACGATGGGGAGGTGCGGCTCCATGAAGTGGACGTAGCTGAAGAGGGGGCCGTCGGGGTCGAGCCAGCTGTCAAAGCGGCGGGGCATTACCCGTTCTTCACCCCGGCGCCATTCTCCGATATGGGGGAAATAGTCGTCTACCCCGCAGGCGAAGCCCGTGTTCGTTGAGACGTTGCCCGTGGCCGTGAAGAGGGATGTCCTGTAGCCTTTGCCCTTGAGATAAACGGGGATAGTCAGGAGCCGCTCAGAGAGCCTGTTCATCAAGATCCGGACCTTGTGGCTCTCGGGGTACAGACCCGTGAACAGCGTGGCCACGCTGGAGCGTGTAAAAGACGCGTTAGCGTAGGCGTTCTCGAAAACGACGGCATCGGCGGCGAATCGGTCGAGGTTCGGCGATGTCGGCCGCGCGTAACCGTAGACCCCCAGATGGTCCGGGCGGCAGGCGTCGATCAGGAAGATGAAGACGTCCGGCGAGCCCGTGAAGCGCGGGAGCTTCTCCACGAAAGGGGTAGCCGGGGTTCGGACGACCGAATTCTCGACGACATCGAAGCTCCCTGACCTCGCCAAGAAGGTGACGAATCCGGGCGATGGATCGTTGAACGCGTGGGCGATCCTCCGCGAAAGGAACCTGGGTTTCCGGTCGAATGTCCGGGCCAATTTGCGGCCCTCCTGGAATAGGACTTCGGTTATCCCGAGAACGCCATGCCCCCGGAATACGAGGCGTCCGGAGGCTCGTTCCGTACCCACGGTCAAGGATTCGCCTTCCTCGAGGTGGCGGCGACGGCGAGGCTCCCGTGGGCCCGTGAGGACCGCGTTGACCATCAGAACGTCGTCGGCCGTCTTGTCAAATTCCAGGAAATTAAAGCCGGCGTTCAGCCGGACACCGAACCGGGCGGAAGTTTGTCGCGGCGACGGCGCAAGCACCCCTGCGGCAATCCCGTTGACCAGAAGGCGGCAGGGCTTCCCCCGAAGGACGTACCCGATCGAGATCCGGATCTTGGCCCGGGCCGTCCTCCAGAGGATGAAGCGGGCCGTATTCCGGGTGGCGGTCCAGACCCCGTCCTTGACCTCAAAGCCGCCCCAGACGCTGGTCCGGCCAGACGCGGGATCGATCGCCGACTGGTCCTTGGACCAGACAAAGGTCGCCGGCAGGTCCCGTGAAGGAGTGCGGTTCCCGCAGCCGTACGCGGCCAGGAGGGCCATGGCGATCACGAATGCGGCATAGGCTTTTCTCACGTCTTTTATTATATCGGGCTTATTCCCCCCCCGGCAAGCGCAAAGATCAGCATTTCGTTTTCATGAATACCCAGTTTGCGGTGCAGCGGAATTGAAGGAAGTCCCGTGTTCCGATATAATGCTCCCATGGCCGCGTTGATCTGGGGCCGGGGCGCTCTCCTGTTTCTCATTCTGACGGCCGCCGCCTATCCGCAAATAGAGCCATGGGACCCCGTCTCGTTTGTATCCGGCGGAAAGGACTATCGGCTGGTCGTCCGCTGCCTGCCCTCCGGGGAGAGTTTTGTCGTCCTTGCGGATGGCAAGAAAGAGAATGTCCTGGGCGTGGCGGGCGGCGAGAACCTGTTCCCCGTCGCCCAGGTCTCCGGGGATCGCTTCCATATCCTCTGGGTCTACTACCAAGACAGGCATACGGGCCTTGGGCTTTACGACTCGATGACGATGTCTTCTTCCATCATTCCCCTCCCGGGATTGAAATTTGCAGGATCGCCCGTCCTCGTCGAACAGGCTGGATGCCCCCTGGGATTGGTCTTCTTAGGCAATGCGTCCGACAATGACGATGTTTTCTTTTTCGACTTAAGGACGAACAGCCTCACGAACGTCACCCGGACGGCCTGGTCCGAGAAATCGTTCACGACGAAGATTGGTCTAGAGGGGGTCTTCATCCGGGCCATCAGCCTCCGGGACCGGGCTCAATATCTGCAGGGCCCCGGCGAAAGGGCTTTCCGCCTGCTGGGCCGCGAATCCTTCAGAGGCTCAGCGCCGAGGGGGGACGTCCCGGCTCCCGAAGAAGACGACTGCCGGCCGGCAAACACCTATGCCGCCTTCGGCGACAGCATCACCTACGGGGAAATGCGTATGTTCGACCTGGATGGGGAGGTCCACCCCGAACTGGCCTATCCGGAGCGCATGAGGGAGGCGCTGTCGACGTTCTACGGCCCGGCCTTTCCCATCAACCTTGGAGTTCCCGGAGATTCGACTTATGATGGGGCCCTGCGGGTTGATCGTGACCTCGATAGCTTGAATGCTCTGTACTTCGTCCTGATGTTGGGCACGAACGACTGCATCAGCGGCCATTTCTCCATCGATTCCAGCATGGAGAACCTCGCCGCCATCATCGACGCCGCCGCGGAACGGGGCATGAGGGTTATCGTTTCGACCATCCCGCCGCGCAAGGACGACTTCGGAGCCCATCCCTTTGTCCAGAGAAACATCACCGCGTTCAACCTGGCGACGGTCGGGCTCGCGGCCGAGAAGGAAACCGGGTTCATCGACACGCACGGGGCCTTTGTGGCGACCAATCCACCGGACGGGTGGAAGGCCCTCCTTGAGGACATCGGGGGCAATCATCCGAGCCCGGCCGGTCACATCGTCATCGCCGACCTTTTTGCGAGCGTCCTAGCCGCCTATCCCCCGCTCGTCCCCACGGGAATCGAGAATATCTCAACAGAGTGGCCTGTCCTCAGGCGGTTCCGCTGGCAACGGGGCTGCGAATCCGATGTTTCGTGGTATCGAGTGGAATTTGGGCCCTTCCCGAGCGCCCTGAAGCATATCGTCGAGACGAGCGCAAACTGGATTGACCTCCCCGGTTTTCCTTCGGAGGACATCTATTTCCGAGTCCAGGCGGTCGACGCGGCTGAACATCAAAGCGGCTTCACCAGGATCTACACCACTGCCGAGAAGCCCCGGGCCCGGCACCGGGTCCACCGTCCCCAGGTTATCCGCTGGCCGCCGATCAGCAGGTTGCGGAGGCTGCTGTAATGAAACCCCTTGTCTTGCCGGGTGTTGTCTCGGCGGCCTTGATTCTGCTCGCGGCGCTATCCGTGACCGGATGCCGAAATGCGCGGGACTCCCGACTCCTCGAGACGCCCTATGCCGTAACCGACGACCTGGGCAATCCCCGGGAATATCGCCTTTTTCTCCCCGGGGGACGCCGCCACGTCCCACTTATCGTCTATTTTCATGGCGTCATCTCTCCGGGCTTCAAGAAGATCCCGTCCCTGAAGAGCTATACCGGGAGCCCCGTAGAAGAGACGGGCCTCATCCCCTTCTGCCGCGAGCAGGGCATTGCCCTGCTCGTGCCCACGGCCCTGTATGAATACACGTTCCTGAAATGCCTGTCCAAAGGATGGCTCACCGAGAAGGAGATTGACGGCGTTGAGAAGATCATCGACACGGTCGTCGAGCGCTATCCAGTGAACGGCAACAGCGTTTACCTTGCCGGGATCTCGGCCGGGGCCGTGTTCAGCCATTACCTGGCCAACCGGCGTCCGCGCTTCTACAGCGCCGTCCTGTCCCACTCCCAGGCCTATGTGAGCCCCGAAGGCGTCGTCCTCCGCCCGGCCGAAAAGGGACCACGATTCGGTGTGGTCTTCTGTTACAACGTCGGCGACTACAAGAACCTCATCGCCTTCTGCGAGGAATCAGAGCGCGTCTACCGCGAGGATGGATATCGGACGATACTCCTCAGGAACCTCCCGCCTCGCGGTCATGCCTGGTCGAGCCCGAATAACGCCCGCTTCTGGAATCTCCTCCGCTCCCTCGGCCAAAAACCCTGAGCCGCGCTCGGTCCGTTTGACAAGATTCGGCGCCAATGGCTATAATCGAGCGAGAGATGGAGGTTTATCCATAATGATCATAAAAAGGCACGCCGTCAGCCGGAAGACGGTCCTCGTCGGTATCGTCGTCCTGGCCGTGGCGGCGGTTTCGGGCGTGGTGTTATGGCGCTGCTCAGGCAGTCTCCCCTCCTACGCCCGGGGGGAAAGGGACCGGGTTTCACCGGTCGTGAAGCCCTCGGGATTGGAGACCAGGAGCTTCTTCCTGGCGGGCGAGCGCTATCTCCTGCGCCTCAACCCTGAGAATCCGTCCTTGCTCTGGAAGATGGATCGCCCTGTGGTCGGCGAGCTCGAGGTCGTATTCCGCGCCGTTCTCAAGGGAGAGGCCGCACCCTCCTTTGACTTCTCCGCCTCGGTGACCGAAGGGAACGGCCGCGTGCGGGAGCTGTTCTCCAAGGCGTGGGTCCCCACGCCGGGAAAGGCGGTGGGGCAGAACTTCAACGTGCCCGTCTCAATCGCTGAAGGATCCGCGATCGAGTTCCGCCTCGCCCCGTCGGCCGCGAGCGACCCGTCCGTCATGGACGCAGGTATCACGATCCCGAGCATAACAACGCAGGGCTCCGGGCCTCTGCCCAGCAACCTGTTGATCATCTCGATCGATGCCCTTCGCCAGGACGTTCTGGGGATTTATCAGGCGCTCTCCGGGCACCCTCCGGCACTGAGCTACTCCCCGGAGCTCGACCGGTTCTCGGAGGATGCTGTGGTCTTCCTGAACGCCCGGACGACCCAACCATCAACCTGGCCCGCGCTATCTTCCCTCCACCTTTCGGCCTATCCGGCAGGCCACGGGGTCACCGAAAACCGGATGTTCCTCGAAGCCCCAGACGCGTCCATCGCGACGTTCTTGAGGGACCGGGGCTATGCAACGGTCTCCATGGGCACCGCCATGTCGCTGAACATCCCGGGCTTTGAGAAAAAACGCCGATATTTCAGGGCGGACGCCCGCCTGCTCGCCGCCGGCAGGGCCGCGATCACCGCCCAGGCAGGAATGCCGTTCTTCCACTGGTACCACCTCATTGGATGCCACGACCAGTACGCACCGCCGGAGTGGGTCATGAAGATTGTTGCCAGGGACGACCCGGACTATGTCTATAAAAGGATCTCCACGAACGATATGATGCTGGGCAAAGCGCCTTGCGGTCCCGAGGATGTCGCCGCCGTCCGCCGGATCTATGGAGGCACTCTCTATTACACAGATTCCCTCCTGAAGGAGACCTTCGACGACCTCAAGCGCCAGGGCATATGGGACAACACTCTTGTCATCGTCACGGCCGACCACGGCGAGGAACTCTACGACCACCACGGGTTTTTCCATCACAGCCCGTCGCTTTACGACGGCGCCCTGCGCATCCCTCTGCTCATCAAGTTTCCCCATCAGCGCGGTCGCCGCGTGGTCGCCGAGAACGTTTCCCTCATAGACCTCCTGCCCACGATCCATCATTATTTTGCCGGACGTCCTAAGCCGGGCCGCTACGCCGGGATGTCGCTCCTCGACCTCCTGGCCGGCAAGAACCGCCCCTTCCGCAAGCGCGTCCTCTTCGCCGAAGCCGAAAATTCCCGGGTTGTGGCTGCCATCCTCGGGAACTACAAGCTCATCCATAACCCTGCCGGGATTATCCCAAGGACGCCCCTCGGACATCCTTTCCCGATGGGCCCGGTCGAGTTCTATGACCTTGCCAAGGACCCGCATGAAACGACGAACCTCGCCAGCAGCGATCATCCCGTCCTTCAACGTTTGCTGGCCGAGACGAGTCGCTACATACGGGTGGCCCAAGCCCCCCGTAGGGAGAGAACGAAGGGCGGTGACGTCGAACTTTCGGAGCAGGAGCGCCGGGAGGCCGAGGAGATCCTCCGAACCCTCGGCTATATCAAATGAGCGCCACAGAAAAAGGAGCAGCTTCCTGAGGACGAAAACTCCGTGGATAGTGGCCGTTTCGGCGGCGGCTGCCCTGATATTCGGCGTATCTATGTCCGTCTCTTGCCGCCGGGAGAACCGGGCTCCTCGGGTCTACGTCATCGGGCTCGACGGTGCGACCTGGGACATCATCGACCCCCTGATAGCAGAGGGGAAGCTCCCTGTCTTCAAGGCGCTGAAGGAAAACGGCGCCTGGGCCAGGCTCCGGACCTTCGATCCGACGCTTTCGGCCGTCGTTTGGACAAGCATCGCAACGGGCAAGACGATGATCAAGCACGGCATCGTCGACTGGACCTTCGTCAACCAGCATAACCTCGAGGTCCCGTACTCCAGCTCGGAGAAAAGGGTGCCCTCGATCTGGGAGATGATGGACGAGCACGGCCTGCGGAGCGTCGTCCTCAACTGGTTTGTCACCTATCCGCCCGACGTCGTTAGAGGAGTTGTTGTCTCGGATTCGTTCGCGGCGGCCGTCCGGCAGGCCCTGTCGGGCAAGCGCGACCCCGAGGCCCTGGCGGATACGGTCCATCCCCCGGAGGAATTCCGCAAGCTCTACGGGATTCTCTCCCGGATGGACGCCGAAGGAGCCCTCAAGTATCCGAGAATGGTCCAGGAAATGGAGATCCCCGACTACGTCGCGGAGTTCAAAGCGCGGTATTCCAGGGACGTTAAACACATCAATATCCTGGGCGTCTGGCCGACATTCCTGGCCTATGACCGCATCCAGGACACGCTCGTGGACCATTACCTCGAAGAGAACGATTACGATCTCTTCCTGGCCTACTATCGCTTACCGGACGTCTTCCTCCATTTCGCCACGGTATTCCTGGACAAGGAATATCACGACCGCATCGACACCTTTGTCGGAGCTCCCGTCGAACCATCGCCCGAGGTCCTCGAAGAGTTTAACCAAAAGATAGCCGAGGTCGCCTGGCCCATTTTGAGGGAAAAGGAAGCACTCCTTTCGAAAGTCGTCGAACGCGCCAGGAAGGAGAAGGCTTATCTCTTTGTGGTTTCCGACCATGGGTTCCAGATGTCCTCTAAGGGCTATAACCATTACGGACTTCCGGCCGGCACGCCCCCGCCCGACGGCATCCTGGTTATGATCGGGCCGGACGTCAAGACCGGCCTCCGGATCGAGGCCTCAGTCTTTGACATCGCCCCGACGATCCTGTACCTCAAGGGGCTCCCGGTGGGCGCCGACATGGACGGAAAGCCTTTGCTCGAGTCCCTGAAGGTCCACCGGCCCGTCCGGACAGCGCTCTATACGCAGATGAGGCATCGGCCGGCGAAGGAGAATCCGGAGCTCGACAAGAAGAAACTCGAGGAGCTGCGGTCCCTGGGCTATATCAAATAGCCATCAGGCCGCCTGCGTCCGTCCCGCGATCAGACTGTAAAACCCCGCCACCAGATAGGCAATCGCCGCCAGGATGAGGACGATTGTGAAATTCCAGTTTATGGAAACGATCACGGCCAGGATCGACCCCAACACGGTGGCGAATGAATTGGCTCCCCAGGCCCAGCCGATCAAAATCTTGTTCGTTTCGCCAAGCCGGCGTATTCCGTCAGGGAAA
>CAYOZW010000028.1:17823-22971 GCA_964408495.1 uncultured Eubacteriales bacterium | reverse complement strand
GGCCGCACGAGAACAAGGCCAGATTTCCGATGATCTTTTCGTCCTCCTCTTTGGCGACGCGAATCTCAACGACCTCCCGCCCGATCTCCTCGGCGACGAGCGTTGTGGGCACGCCCTCTTTTAAGATCTTGCCCTGGTGCATGACAACGATCCGGTCGCAGAGCTGCTGGGCCTCCTCCATGTACTGGGTCGTCAGGATAAGCGTTACCCCCTGGTTCTTGAGCTGGCGGAGCCTCTGCCAGATCAGGTGCCGGGCCTGGGGGTCGAGGCCGGTCGTCGGCTCATCGGCCACGATGAGCTTGGGCTGGTTGAGCAGCGCCCGGGCGACCATCAGCCGCCGCTTCATGCCGGTCGAAAGCTCGCTGATCTTGCTGTTTCGCTTGGCTTCGAGCTCGACAAATTGGAGGAGCTCCGCGATCCGTTTCTTGGCTTCGCGTTTGGGGATGTCGAAGAACCGGGCGAAGATGACGAGGTTTTCAGAGACGGTGAGGTCGGGGTCGAGGGTGATCTCCTGGGGAATAATGCCCGTCATTTTCTTTACGGCCCGGTTGTCGATATGGGCCGGTTGTCCGTTCACCAGGAGAGTTCCGGAGGTCACGGGAGAGACGCAGTGGATCATCTTGACGGTCGTCGTCTTGCCGGCCCCGTTCGGCCCCAGGAACCCGAAACACTCGCCCTCCTGGATCTCGAAAGATATGCCGTCGACCGCGGTGAGAGAGCCGTAGTTCTTGCGCAGGTCCTTGGCAGAAACGAGCATGTTTGTCATGGCACGAGCTCCACATTATACACTGAATACGGCAATTTGGGATGGCCCTTTCGATGAGATGACCAGAGTTTGTCTGTGTCTCCGGTTGTGTTAAGATCGTAACCAGATAGTTCGAGTGGGTGGCGTGGTGCCGGTCCCCGCCCGCCCGCAGCCAATGGTGGCGGGTGGGCGGGTCTTGGGCGAGGACGGACGGGGACGCACCGCGACGGGGCCCACTCGTATCAGAAAGGACAAGATGCCATCAGGAACGACCGAGTGCCATAGAGATAGCCATTTGGAATCATCCGGAGACAGCGATTGAGACCGAACCGAGTTTACGACAATATCCTCGAAGGAATCGGCAACACTCCCCTCATCCGGTTGAAACATTTTTCGGAGACGAGCGGCTGCGAGATCTTTGCCAAGCTCGAGTTCGCCAACCCCATGGGCAGCATCAAGGACCGGATCGCCAAACACATGATCGAGGCGGCGGAAAAGGACGGCCGGATCAAGCCGGGTGATACGATCGTCGACAACTCGTCCGGGAACACCGCCCTCGGCCTGGCCATGGTCTGCGCCATCAAGGGGTACAAGCTCAAGATTATCATCAGGGACAGCACCAGCCCGGAAAAGATCAAATTCCTCAAAGCGCTTAACGTCGAGCTTGTCTTCGCGGACACCAGCCTGCCCCCGGAGTCCCCCTTAAGCTACAACAACCTAGCTCCCCGCGTCGCCGAAGAAACGCCGGGCGGCTACTATCTCGACCAGCACAACAACCGCGAAAACAACGAGACCCATTACCTGACGACAGGCCCGGAGATTTGGCGCCAGATGGAGGGGAAGATCGACTACTTCGTGGCCGGGGTCGGCACCGGCGGCACGATCGCGGGTGTCGCCCGCTTCCTCAGGGAAAACGACCCGCGGATCCAGGTCATCGGCGTCGACCCCGCCGGGTCGATATTCTACGATTACTTCTATTCCAAAAAGCTTGTCAAGCCCTCTCCATACTTCCTCGAAGGCCTCGGCGACGAGTTCCTGATCGGCTGCGTCGAGTTCGACCTGATCGACGACGTCCTCCGGGTCGACGACCGAACGGCCTTCCGGATGACCAAAGAGTTGGCCCGGAGAGAGGCGCTCTTCGCCGGCGGCTCGAGCGGCGCGGCTCTCTGGGCCTCGCTGGAAACGGCCAAGAAGGCCGGTCCCGGCGCCCGGATCGTGACCATCTTTGCCGACTCGGCCATCCGCTACCTCAGCACGATCTACAATGACGCCTGGCTGAGGGAAAAAGGGCTGGTCTGATACTCCCCTTATTGAACCGCAAGTTTTTCTTGACAAGAACCCTGATTTTGAAATATCCATTAAGGAGGATGTCTTTAAGGCGGATGCAAACGGATTTTAGGGCAAAAGACAAAATCAATGTTTCTTTGTCAAATAGGCAGCTATCTGAAAAGGAGGTGAAGTATCGCAGGCAAAAATGAGACAGGCTTAAGGAGAAGTCAATCGAAAGCGACTTCTCGAGCAATCAGTCGTTTGGATGGGAAAAAAAGAAGGAGTGAAAATTGAAAGTGAGAGGCACAATTTGTGTGATCCTATTTCTGTTTCTTATCTCGCCGCTGGCCTTCACTCAGTCCAAAGAAACCGGAGCCATCGTCGGGACGGTACAGGATGAAGACGGCACGCCCCTCCCCGGAGTGACGGTGACTATCAGCAGCCCAAAACTCATGGGCATAAGGACATTCATCAGCGAAACCCGGGGAGAATACCGGTTTCCCGCTCTTCCTCCCGGCACCTACACAGTCAAGGCCGCACTCCCGGGTTTCTCCACTATCATCCAGGAAAACGTCCGCCTCACGACCACCAGCCGCTTGACCATCGATTTCACCATGAAGCCTCAGGCCTTGGAGGAGGAAGTGACCGTCATCGCCCAATCGCCGACGGTTGACGTCAAGTCCAGCGAGACGGCCTCGGTCACGCTGACCAACGAAATTCTGCGCAACGTCCCCAACGTCAGCAATTTTACGTCGTCACTCGTGAACTTGGCTCCCGGAGTTACGCCTGAAAATATGGCCGATTCGGCCTACGGCGCTCAGGACGGGACAGGGATTGCCTATTCGATGGACGGCGTGAACGTCGCCGACCCCGACGCAGGGACAGCCTGGGTTTTCCTTGATTTCAACATCATCGAAGAAGCCAAGGTCATGGGCGTCGGGCTGCCGGCCGAGTACGGGAACTTCACGGGAGTCATCTTCAACATCGTCACAAAATCCGGTGGAAACGAGTTCTCGGGGCACATGGAGTTCGATTTCCAGGGACAGAAGAACGACCCCCCAAATGGCTTTTGGCAGCAGGACAACAATAAAGACTATCTCTCCGATTTTCCCGATTTGACCGCACCCGCGTACAAGTTAATAGATGCAAACATTCACCTGGGCGGGCCGATCAAGAAGGACAAAATCTGGTTCTATCAGGGCTTTCAGTTCCAGCGATTCGAGGATTATGTAACTGGCTTCCAGGGGGGCCCACGCGCCTATAACCAGCCTCGTTCCTTTACCAAGATCACGGCTCAGGTGACTCCGAAAACGAACCTCATGTTCGGGTTGGAAGTGGACAGATACAACGGCGAGAACCGGGGCGCCAGCGCTACGAATTCCCCTGAAGCAACCGTCAACCAGAAGTCCCCGGAAATTGTCGGCAACTTCAGCCTGACTCATATCATGAGCCCCAATACGTTCATCGATGTAAAGGGCGCATATTTCTGGGGCTACTACTACCTCGAGCCGAAGACGGGGAGGGAAGACTACGCCCATTTCGACCTTGACCAAAACATATGGCTTTACAGCTGGGGATGGTTTGGCCTTTTCGACCGCGCCAGACTTCAAGTGAACGCCAGCATAACCCATTATGCCGAGGACTTCATCACCGGGAGCCACGACTTCAAATTCGGTGTCGAGGTCGAGCGCTCCACCTGCCGGAACCGTTACGGATTCACGGGGAGCGGCGGTCCGCTCGGCAACTTCGTCTACTATGTTGACTACTGGAGTTACAACCAGTACTACGGCTACAATACGGGCAATTACCTCGCTTACCAGTACGAAGGCTACGACTTCAACAGCCCGTATACACGAGTCGAAGGGTTTGCCCAGGACTCCTGGCAGATCACGCCGCGCCTCAATATCAATGCCGGCCTCCGGTACAGCCGGAACTGGGGACAAATCAAGGATGTGGGTAATGTCTGGAATTCGAGCCGCATCGCTCCGCGCCTCGGTTTCACCTTCGACATCTTGGGCGACAAGACGACGATTTTCAAGGCTCACTACGGACACTTCACGGAAGCTATGCTCGCTGCCATGTTCTATCGGATCTCGCCCAAATGGTCTGACTACATTTCTTACTACTGGGACCTTGCCAACGAGGAATGGGTGGAATTCGATCGGATCGAACAGAACTGGAAACTCCAAGACAATATCAAGCATCCCTATATGGAACAGTTTACCGTGAGCCTCGAAAGAGAACTCTTCAGAGATGCGTCAGTGTCCCTAAGCTACATCTATAGAAACTGGAAGAATACCATCGGCGTCTATGACACTCTGGCCCAGTACGAACCGGTCTCCATTGATGTTGGCCCGCTCAATAGGACTGACACTGTCTATGATCTTGTGTCCGGAAGCGACCATGCTTTCATAATCGAGAACCTCAACACCGGTCCGTACAGAAACTCTTATATGGAAAACGCCTACCGGAAGTACCAAGGTGTAGAGTTCCTGTTCAACAAGCGTTTCTCGAATAAATGGCAGCTGATGTTGTCCTACATCTACTCCCGGACCAAAGGGACGATTGACAACGGTCAGGCCGACGATATCGGCTGGGGCGGCCGGAACAGCCAGCAAGCGGGCGACCCGAACTTCTGGATCAACGCCGACGGTTATGCAACCTACTCTCCACCCCACATGCTCAAGGCTCAAGGAACGTATTTGCTGCCTTTTGAGATCAGCTTAAGCGCCTCTTTCAGGGCCATAACCGGCACGGCCTGGGCCCAAAGATACAGGACGTCGCGCTTCGGACAGGGGCGAATCACTTATTATACTGAACAGCGGGGCAGCCGCAACTATGACTGGCAGAATATCCTTGACCTGCGCCTTGAGAAGATCTTCGTCCTGGCCCAGAAGTACCGCTTAGGCTTTATCATCGATTGCTTCAACGTTTTCAATGCCAACACAATTACGAGCTGGGGAACAAGAATCGGGTATGATTGGAACCCGGGAGATTATCCGTCGACAGACGGGCACGATCTTTATGGGATCGTCAACCCGAGGCAGTTCCGTCTCGCCATCCGGGTGATATTCTAGTTCATCGCAGGGAGACGAATGGGGATTGTCCCCATTCCCACGGCTTGCCGTTTAATG
>CAYOZW010000028.1:0-17813 GCA_964408495.1 uncultured Eubacteriales bacterium | reverse complement strand
AATTGAATCCTAAGGGTGGCGGGCCGGGGCCCGCCACCCTCCTTGTCATTTCAAAAAGAAGCTGCTCTCTGTCTTTCGACGATCAGCTCATCGGGCATTTTTGAACACAAAGACTTCCTTCCGTTTGATTTGACAACATCCCAGCCACTGCATATAAAGGGGTCTGTGACCTCAACTTAGAGGTGAATACCCATGCTTACGGCGGATATTCGAAGGAGGGATCAATGAGAAAGAATGAAATCCCGCTGCCTGTCTCGCTGATATTCCTGGTGGCTGGGCTGGCCTTGTTCAGCCTGATTTCATGCGCGCCACAAGAGTCAAAAGAAGAGGCGGCGGCAGCGGGTGCGCCTTCGTCTTCCCTGATCCCCGAGGACCAGGTGCGGCTCTCCAACGACCCGGACAAAACCGAGCTCTTCCGGGACGCCGGACTCGGACTGTTCATCCACTGGGGACCCAATTCCCAGATGGGGACGGAGATCTCCTGGCCGCTCAACAATGCCAGCGATGACTATATCAAGAAATACTACGCCCTGGCCGAGACGTTTAATCCCGTCCACTTCGACGCCGCCGAATGGGCGCGCCTGGCCAGGCTCGCCGGGATGCAGTACGTCGTCTTCACCTCCAAACACCACGACGGATTCTGCATGTTCGACACTGCCTACAGCGATTTCAAGATCACCCGCACTCCCTACGGCCGGGACATCGTCGCCCAAATCGCCGACGCCTTCCGGAAGGAGGGGCTTCTGGTCGGCTTCTATTATTCGCCCGGGGATTTTCGGTACCAGTACGAGACCGGGAGGCGCGCTCAATTCCTGATGGCCCCCGACTTCGAATCGGAGGCGCCCTTCGGCCCGCAGAAGAAAGGGTTCGCCGACTACGAGCGCGGTCATGTCGAAGAGCTCCTGACGAAGTATGGCGACGTCTTCCTGCTCTGGTTCGATGGCAAATGCGAGCCGCTCAAGAAGCGCGCCTGGCGGGTCAAGCAGGACATCTTTATCGGCCGCGGCGAGATCCCGACGCCCGAGCAGGAGATCCCCGGCCAGCCGGACGACCGCGCCTGGGAAAGTTGTATGACAACGAGCTGGCAGTGGTCCTACCAGCCCAACCCTGACATCCAGACCGCCCGTGAGGTCATCGAGAACCTGATCCATATCCGGGCCCGAGGCGGGAACATGCTCCTCAACATCGGGCCCCGCCCGGACGGCCGGATCGCGCCCCCTGACGAGGCCCTTCTCCGCGAGCTCGGGTTGTGGATGATGCTCTACGGCGAGGCGATCAAGGGGGTTCGGCCCTGGACAGTCACCAATGAAGGGGACATCTGGCTGACCAGCCTTCGCGACAAAGAAACCGTCTATGCTTTCGCCGACCTCCAATACGGACTCCCGGACATCAAGGCTCCCGCCGGCTGCCGTTTCACCCTGAGATCGGTCCGGACAACTCCTGAAACAATGATCTCCGTCCTCAGCCAGGAAGGCGGTGTCGAATGGGTCGAGGATGCCGGCGGACTCCACATCACCGTATCGCGGACGCACACCATCCAGCTTATTAAAAGCCCGCTGGCCGGGGCCGGGGCTAAGGCGGGCCAAAAGATTTCGCCCTTGGCCTGGGGACCGGATTGGCCGGTCGTCGTGAGGATCACAAAGATCAAACCCGCCTGAATTATGGTGACACTAACCTTAATTCGCCCATATAATTATTAGTTATGGGGACACCAACCCTAACTCACACGAGCTCCGCCTCCTCTTCTTTCTCTTTCTAAGCAAAGAAAATTAGGCGTGAAAAATACCTGGGTAAATATGAATAATTCAGGGGTAATAGATCATAAGAATAACAATATCCATAATGAAGGCATTCGTTTCAGCCTGTCATTGCGAGCGCCCCTTGGGAGTGAAGCAATCTCTTCCGGCTGGTCGCAGAATGTTTCATCACTGCGTTCTTCGCAATGACAAGATACGCAGTACGTTCATTTTAGGACGAATTAAGGAGGGCCGATTGAACATTAAGGGATTGAGTGATGGATTCGCGATTGTCTTGATATTCCTCGGCGCGGTTTTTCTTGTCGCCAAAATCACGGGGCAAACGCGCCCGGCTGTGGAGCGCTATGGGATGATCATCGGACTTAAGCCGGAGAAGATCGCCTATTACAAGGAACTCCACGCGGCTGTCTGGCCGGGCGTGTTGAAGAAGATCAAGGAATGCAACATCCGGAACTACTCGATCTACCTCAAAGAAGTCGAGCCTGGAAAACACTACCTTTTTTCCTATTTTGAATACACCGGAAGCGATTTCCAGGCCGACATGGCCAAGATGGCCGCCGACCCGATGACGCGGAAGTGGTGGAAGGAGACGGACCCGTGCCAGTACGCGATCCCGGCTCACGGACCGAAAGAGTGGTGGAGCCGGATGGAAGAGGTCTTCCACACGGACTGAGTTTTCCCCTCCCCCTTGATGGTAGAGCGTGCTATAAAAAAACAAGGACGGTTCCTTTCATCCCCTCCCCCTTGACGGGGGAGGGTTCGGGAGAGGGTGAAATAAATAGAACCGTCCGGTTCTCAGGAGTGAGATGGCCGTCTCATGGCAAAGCTGAATATTTCCTGGCCTGACATCTTGGTCATCGTCCTCTACCTTGGCGGGATTGTTGGGCTCGGCCTCTGGGCCTGGTTCCGCAGGAAAAGGACCGCTCCCACCACAACCGCCTTTTTCTTGGCCGGGGGGACCCTGCGCTGGCCGGTGATCGGCCTGGCGCTTTTCTCCACCAACATCTCAACCATCCATCTCGTCAGCCTTGCTCAGGAAGGCTACGTCAACGGGCTCGCCTATGGCAACTTCGAATGGATGGCTGCCTTCCTCCTTATCGCCTTGTCCTTTTTCTTTGCGCCCTTCTACATCCGGTCCCGGGTGGCCACCCTGCCCGATTTCCTGGAACGCCGCTACAGCCGGGCCTGCCGGGACTGGCTGGCGGTCTTGTCGATTTTCTCCGCTATATTCATCCACATCGGGTTTTCGCTTTACACGGGAGCGGTCGTCCTCAAGGGATTGTTCGGGATCGACATCAACCTGAGCATCATCGTCACCGCCGCGCTCACCGGGATTTACACCATCGTCGGAGGCCTTCTCGCAGTGGTCGTGACCGAATCCGTCCAGACTGTCATCCTGGTCGGCGGCTCGGCGTGCGTGCTGGTCGCCGGCCTCATCGCCGTGGGAGGATGGAGCGGGCTGACGGCGGCGGTCGAGCCGGTCAAGCTCACCATCCTCCGGACCGCTTCCGAAACCCCTTCCCTTCCCTGGTATGCGGTCTTCCTGGGCTATCCCATCATCGGGCTGTGGTACTGGTGCGCCGACCAGACCATCGTCCAGCGCGTTCTTGGCGCCAAGGATGAGCGGAACGCCCGCATCGGCCCGCTCTTTGCGGGTTTCATTAAAATCCTTCCGGTATTCCTGTTCGTCCTTCCCGGGCTCATCGCCGACGCCCTCATCCGCCAGGGCAAGCTCCCGGCGATCAGCGATTCGGCCGATACCTACTCGCTCCTCATCAACAACCTGCTGCCTATCGGCCTGAAGGGGATCGTGGCGGCGGCGCTGCTGGCGGCCCTGATGAGCTCGGTTTCCGGAGCTCTGAATTCCATCTCTACGCTCTTCAGCCTGGATCTTTATAAGCGTTGGCAGCCGGATACGCCGGACCGCCGCTTGACCCAGGTCGGGCGGTTCGTGACCTTTGTCGGCATGATTGCGGCCATTCTCTGGTCGCCCCTGATCAGCCACTTCCAGAGCATCTTCCAGGGGATCGTGGCCCTCATCTGCTACATCGCCCCACCGATTACGGCCGTATTTGTCTTTGGTGTTTTCTGGAAGCGGGCCTCGGCAGCCGGGGCATTGGCCACCCTCTCCATCGGGTCGGGGCTCGGCCTGGCTGTCTTCTTTCTCGACTGGTTCAAGGACAAGACGGGATGGAGCATCCCCTCGATGATGGCCACTTTCTATCTCTTCGTTATCTGCTCGGTTATCCTGGTCGTCCTATCGTACCTTAAGCCCCACCAACACACTTCGGAAAGCGAGCGCTTGGTCTGGTCGAGTCCTCTGGCAGCACTGCGCAGCCAGATGGAAGGAAAGGGCTTGGACTACAGGGTTTTCGCCCTCATTCTGTTCGCCGCGATGATCGTCCTCTATATTATTTTCGCCTGATTCTTGATTTTCCGTTCAGCCCGCTAATATCAACACGTTTGTGGATGAGGCAGCCTTTCGCAAATTCTTGTCCAAAGTCGCTAGCGGCAGTCCTTTTCTCATGGCCAGGTCCAGGTATGAAGCATCATAACTTGAAAGCTTGTGGGCGCGGGCCAATCCGAGGAGATCCTTCATCACTTTTTCGGAACTCTCGTATTCGACGAGGATAGGAAGCTGAGACAAAAGGCTGATAAAACGAACGCTATCCGCCTCCCTGATGAATTTCTTGCGCTCCGCCGAAAGCAAGACATTGACCACCTCGAGTGACCAAACGGATGGAACATAGGCAACGGTTTCCGTGAGCCTCTCCAGCACAGAATCGGCATAGTGATTGGCTTGATCTTTGAAGCACCAAGACATGACGACCGAGTTGTCGACAACAAAACCGTTTTCCATTCAGCGCCGCCCTTCTTCTATCAAGTCCCTGAGAGATTGTCCTTTGAGACTATTCTTCTTCCGGAAGTTCAGGATTTCGGAGATGACTTTCTTTATGTCCCCAGATTTCCCGGGATCAGGGGACTGGAGAACGGCGACGGGAACTCCATGCTTGGTGATAATGATACGCTCTCCTTTCACAACGCGCTCCAACAGTTTGGATAGCTGTGTTTTCGCCTCATAAGCGCCGACGCTGTCCATCGAGGCCTCCTTTAGACTGGTCTAAGACTAGTCTAAATTAGCGGCCTTCTCTTGTCAAGGGATATCCATCTCTCTGATCTAGACGAACGATACTTAAAAAAGTCTCATTTGCTTAGCTATTGCCGAATCAATAGACGCATTCGCGGGCGGCCTCGGCGTAGATGCGGATATTCTCCGGAGGCGTCTCGAAGAAGTGGTCGCAGCAGGAGAGAATATAGCCGCCTTCGAATCCGACCGTCTCGAAAAGCTTGAAGACCATCGCCCGGATCTCTTCCCTGGACCCTGACGTCAGGATGTTGAACTGGTCCATCCCCCCGATCAGGGCCAGGCGCCGTCCGATCTTCGCTTTGAACTCCCAGGGCTCCTGGTTGCCGCCGATCGAAGTCGGCGCCAGCGTCTCCGAAGCATCGCACCCGTTGGCCACGATCGCCTCCTCGATCCCCTTGGTGCCGCCGCAGGTGTGATAAACGACCGTGTAACCGAGCGCATGCAGGGCATCGTGGAGCTCCCGGTCGTAAGGGAGGCAGTACTTCTCATGGAGAGCGGGCGAGATAAGCGTCGATGACCCCGCCCCTCCCCCGGTCTCGATGAGGTCGAACTTGCCGCCCTTCATGGTCTCGATGAAACGCAGCTTCTTCTCGAGCAGGATGCTGAGGAGCTCGTGGACCCAGTCCGGTTTGTCGAAACAGCGCAAGATCAGCTCCTGCGCATCGATGAGGCAGGCGGCGTGCTGCCAGCAGCCGGCTTGGTCTCCCCAGACGAATCCGCGCAAAATTCCCCTGTCGCCCAGGCCGTCATAGGCCCGGCTCACGGCCGCCGGGTCGAGACGCGGAACGGGCATATATTTCTCGATCAGCCGGATATCCTCGTCCTGTTTGATCATATACTCGGTGATCCAGGTCGTCATCCGGTTCCCGGCCGTCTTGTATGTCAGCGTCCCCCCCGGCGTCCAGATGGTGTGGTGATAGACCCGGTTATCCGGCTCATCGCTAATAATCTCGACATCGTCGCGCCATTCCGAGCTGGAAACTTTGGTGAAATCGGAGTCGGCGGTCCAGAACTGGCCGACGTTCTGGAAGGACTGGACGGCGGCGTCGAGCCCGAACCTCTCGAAGGCCTCGAGGTCGCTAATCCCCCCAAGATAGGTATCCAGGTGATATGGCTGCCACTGGTGGACCGTAACCGGGAGACGATCCGGCTTCTCCCTCTTCAGCGCAGAAAGCATCCGTTCCTTGGAGGTCATGTCCAGGATTATATGGAGACAGCCTGATCGGGTCAATGCGGTTCACCCTTGGCAGCGATTGACTCTCTTTGTTCCCCCGGTATATAAATCCTCCGGAGAAAAGCCATGTCGGAAAAAAGGGCAAAGACTATTTTCGTGTTAGTGATCTCGATGCTCCTGTCCTTCAAATTCACTGTCCGGCCAGCGGCATCACAGGACAGGGCCGAGCCCTCTCCTCCGGCCTATGCCTTCAAAATCGAGACGGGCGGGATCACACTCCAGGACGGGACCCGACTCGCAGCCACGTATTATAAGCCTGTTCCTAAAAGCCCGAACGAAACATTCCCCGTCCTTTTCGAGTTCCTCCCCTACCGCAAAGACGACGGCGGCTACATCGGGACCTACTCGCTCTATACCTATTTTGTCCGTCGCGGTTACATCCTGGTCCGCGTCGACATCCGCGGCACGGGCTCCTCGGAGGGAGTGTTCCCGGTCCGCGAATATTCGGAGCAGGAGCTCGACGATGCCGTGGAAATCATCGCCAAGCTGGCCGCCATGAGCGGGTCGAACGGGCGCGTCGGTATGTGGGGGATCTCCTGGGGCGGGTTCAACGCCATCCAGGTGGCCATGCGACAGCCCCCGGCGCTGCGAGCCATCTTGGCAGCCATGGCCACCGATGACCTCTACCACGACGACATCCATTACATCGACGGCGTCTTTCATCTGGATGAATGGGCCTTCTGGTTCGACCATTCCAAGGCCATCCCGCAGTCGCCGCTCTACTCCCTCGACGAGGCCTATTTCCGCGGCCGCTTCGAGTCCACCCCCGGGCTTTTGACCTATCTCAACGCGCAGCGGGACGGCGATTTCTGGCGGAGAAATTCCCTCCGCTGGCAATACGAAAAGCTCCAGATCCCCTGCTATCTTATCGGCGGCCTGCTCGACGGCTACCGGGACAGCATCCCCCGGATGCTCGAGAATATGACCATCCCGATCAAGGCCGAGCTCGGACCCTACAATCATTCCTGGCCCGACGACGGGGTCCCCGGCCCGAACTACGAATGGCGCCACGAGGCCGTTCGCTGGTGGGATCACTGGCTCAAAAACCGTGAGACCGGAATCCTCAAAGATCCTCGTCTGTGCCTCTTTATCCGCGATGCCCATCCTCCTGACCCCGGCCTCGAGACAACGCCGGGGTTCTGGATCTCGACCGACTGGCCTATCCCCGGGACGGAGTGGAGAAAATTCTTCCCGGCAAAGGATCGACGGCTTCTTGAAGCCGCGGGAAACCGGGGAGAAGAGTCTTTGGCCTATATCCCCGGCTACGGAATCAACACCGGGCTCTGGTGGGGAGAGCCGACGGCCGACATGCGGCCCGACGATGCCGGGAGCCTCGTCTTCGACAGCCCCGTCCTGGAGAAGGGATTGACCATCGCCGGTCTTCCCCGCGTCCAGCTGCGCGTGGCGGCGGACGCTCCTCTCGCCCACTGGGCCGCCCGGATCGAGGACGTCTACCCCGACGGCCGTGTCTCGCTCGTCGCCGGCGGCCTCATCAACGGCGCCCAACGCCACTCCCGTCTCCGCCCCGAAAGCCTCGAACCGGGAAAAAGCTATGACCTCGAGTTTGAACTTCACTTCACCACCTGGACTTTCCCGCCGGGACACCGCATCCGGCTCTCGATCACGAATTCACTCTTCCCGATGACCTGGCCAACTCCCTACCCGATGACAACAACGCTGACAATAGGCATCGAAGAGACGAATATTGCGCTTCCCGTGATTCCGCCGGGTCCGTACGAGAGGCCCGGTTTTCGCGCGTCGGAACCCCGCGAAATAGTCCAAGACGCCCGGGACTTCGGCAGCGATGTCTGGCCCCAGGGCACCTACGAATACAAGCGCGACCTCGCCCGCGGTACGGTCGGTGTCGAGTGGAGGGGAAAGGGAAGCTACGAAGTCAAGGGCATCCGCTACCACTCCACCGAGCTCAACCTCTACGAAACCAACGGTAAGAACCCGGCTCAATCGCGCTTTCTGGGCGAGGCCAGCGACACCATCGAGCTCTCCGGACGGAAAATATACTTGGTGACGAACGGTGAGATCATCTCCGACGAAAAGAATTTCCTATTGACCTTCACCCGCCGGATATACGAGAACGACAGGCTCCTCCGGAGCCGCGAATGGAAAGAGACGATCCCCAGGGATTTTCAATAAGGAGGCTGTCATGTCAAGAAACCGGATGAGGAAAGTCCGGCTTTTGTTGTCGATCGTTTGGCTCTTCGGCCTTTGCTTTTCTTTTCCTGCAGGGGCTCAGGAGGACCAGAGCCGCAGCGTTCCCGATAAGATGAAGACCGGGTTCTTGAGCATCCGCCCTGAGGATTCGGCCACCTACCTGCAGTTCCTGGCCGCCGACGAACTCGAAGGCCGGGACACCGCCAGCAAGGGCCAGGTAATCGCCCGCCGTTACATTCAGAGCCTGTATCAGACCTGGGGGATCCTCCCGCTCGGCGACGGCGCCGGCCCGAAGCGTTCCTATGAGCAGCGCCTTCCGATGATCATCAAGACATATGGAGAAGGGACGGCGCTCGAGTTGATCACCTCCACGACCAGCCAGAGGTTCATCGCCGGCCGCGATTTCAGCTTCGTGATGGGAGTGGATTTCGCCGGGAAGATCGAGGGGCCGGTGGTCTTTTGCGGCCATGGTGTCTCTGCGCCCGACCTCGGGTACGATGATTTTGCCGGCATCGATGTCCGCAACAAGATCGTGCTCGTGGCCGCCGGAAGACCGGGCGGCCGTCGTCCCGACTCCCCCTTCAACAGCCCGGAACACTGGGCCCGGTTCGAAGGCCGGAGGACGCCGGCCGAGAATTGCGCCCGCCTTCTGGCCGGGAAGGGCGCGGCCGCTCTCCTCGTCGCCGACGACTCCCTGGACAGATACATCAGCCCTCACGGCTACAAGCGGGATGCCCGGATCCGGTCGTCCAGCAACCGCGTGTTTTCTCCTCCGCTCTCTGTAGCCGACCCGATGGTCCCCACTTTTTGGGTTTCAAGCAGGATCGCCGAGGCCATGTTCCAGAAAATCTCAAAAAACTATATCGAGACCGTTCAAAGGATCGACACTGAACTCCGGCCCTATTCCTTCAACCTGTCGGGGCTCGAGCTCCGGCTCAGCGTGGACATGGAGCAGCGGGTTTCGGCCTGCGGCAACCTGCTCGGGATGATCCAAGGGGCGGACCCCGATCTCCGGAAGGAATTTGTCGTTATCGGAGCTCACCTCGACCACATCGGAATCAACAAAGACGGCTATGTCTTCAACGGCGCCGATGACAATGCCTCAGGTTCGGTGGGAATCCTGCAGATCGCCCGGGCCCTCGCCCTCAACCCGGAAAAGCCAAAGCGGTCGGTCGTCTTCGCCCATTGGACGGGAGAGGAAAAAGGCCTCCTCGGAAGCCACTATTTTCTCGAGTTACCGACCGTTCCCTTGAAGGACATCGTCGCCTATATCAACCTGGATATGATCAGCCATGATTGCGCGCTCCGCGAGATCCAGGAGGATGCGAAGACGTTTCGCCTGACCGAGGAGGAGATCGCCAAGATCCCGGATGAGCCCCAGAAGCTTCTCCGGGCCTATGTTTCCTTGCCGTCGCCCGATTTCGCCTCGCTGATCGTCAGGACCAACAGATATTATATAAGTCTGGCGGTCGTCCCCCTTCTCTCTTTCCCGATGCTCGGGAACAGCGACCATTACTTCTTCGCTTTCGAGAAGATCCCGTCCGTCTTCTTTTTCACCGGCGGCAATGAGTACGCCCATTCGCCGCTCGACACGGTCGAGAGGGCCAACGCCGGAAAAATGGCCGAGATCGTGAGGCTGGCTTACCTTCTCGCCTTTGCGACGGCCGATGAACCCCAGCGCCCCCGCTGGCTCGAACAGTAAAAACTAGGGGCTCTTTTCGGAGACTATCTTCTCGGCCGGGTAATCTCCGCCCGAACGCCAGATGAGCCGTCGGACCTCCCCACGCTCGTCTCGTTGGAAGACCACACGCCCTCCGAAGAGTCGGTCCAGGAAACTTCCATCGGCCAAGGAGATAAGAGTGGAGATGTAGCCCCCTCCCCAGTTGAGGACGAGATGATCATCTTTTTTCTCCACCAAGATTCTGGCGCCCGGCCTGACGAAATCCTGGCCGCCCTGGTATATCCCGATGACCGATCCGGCGGTCTTTTCGTCCACCCGGGAAGATGAAGCCAATCGTGGGACGACGTACTCTTCGCCAAAAAGGATGGCGGCTAAATCGTCGATCATCAGGCTGGCCGTCCCCGAATAGTTATTGCTCAGGACGATAAGGCAGGCATCATCATCGATATAGCGCTGGATTTCGCACTGGAAGCCTGGGCTTCGGCCGTTGTAGCGGACGACTCTCCGATTGTGCTTGTTGCCGACGAACCAGCCGTATGGGACGGTGAACATCCGCTCCCTCGTCGCCCGTTTGAGGACTTCATCGGTATAAAGCGCACGGTCCCACTTGTAGAGATCATTCACTGTCGATACCAGCGAGCCGTTGCCAGTCTTGATCGACCAGTCGAGGTAGGACGCGTTTTCCAGGCCGGCTAGTCCCACAGGGACGTAGCCAGAAGCCCGGTTCTTGATGAGATCCTGCGGCCGGGCGTCGTGAGAGGTCTCCTTCATTCCCAAGGGATCGAATATATTTTCCTTAAGGAAGGCGCCGTAGGATTTGCTCGAAAGCTCCTCGATGATGAAAGCCAGGAGGTTGTAATTGGAGTTGCTGTAACTGAATTTCTCACCCGGCGGCATTATCAGCCGCCGGTTTTTGAACATCGCAATAATCGATTCCGGGGTTTGCGGAAGCTTCGACTTGGCATTGTACTCGAGAAAGTCATTGATGTTGGGGATGCCAGAAGTGTGGGTGAGCAGGTGATGAATGGTGATGCGGTCGCCGGATGGATAGTCGGGGATGAACTTCACTAAGTGGTCGTCGACTGACAGCAAGCCCCGTTCTTCTAAGAGCAAAATCGCCGCCGCCGTGAACGTCTTGGAGATGGAGGCGATGTGAAAACGCGTCTCCGGAGTGTTGGGGACGTCCAGTTCATAATTGGCCATCCCATATCCTTTGCAGACGAAGATTTGGCCATCCTTGGCCATCAGGACGGAGCCGCTGAAATTCTTGATCTCGAGAAACGGCTGGATGTATTCGTCGACTTTCCGCCCGATGTCACTCGCCCGGACAGATGATGTCAGGCCGCCCGACCAGCCAACCAGAGATCTGAGTAAAACGAGCGCAAGAGCTGTTTTTTTTAGCATTCTCAAGCCTCCTCCAAGAGCGATGGGTCTCGGGAGAAATCCGGAGCCAGCGGCTCAAGCGAAAAGTTCTTTTCTACAAGATAGATACGTTCTAAAATAGGAAAGGTTACTCGAAAGGAGAAAGGCCATTCTTAAAAAATCAGGTCTATGCGCAGTCTTTTGTTTGGTCGTTTGGGGCCTCGCGATAGTTTCGAAAGCGCAGGAAAAAGCCGATGATTTCCTGGACGAGTTTACGATCAAAACTCCCGGGCAGTTCAACGGCTACACGAACTACTGGCATAGCCTCTTCTGGGAATGGCAGCAGTACGGCAATCTTTTCCAGTTGAGCATCCCCGATGTCGTCAAAACTATCGCCCAGAGCAAGCTTGATACGGCCGAAGAACTGGGGATCCCCGGGCTGCTCGTGCAGGAAGGATTCTTGGCGGCGCTACTTAAAGGGTCGGTCCATGAACTCACGGATCCGACGCCGGACGAGGTCGAGAAGGCGCTCTCTGGATCTGACGTCCTTATCTATATAAGTCCGGCCAGTGAATTCGGAAAACGGCTCGGCCAAAAGTTCCCCGGCGAGCGGGACTGGCGGCTGATGCTCCGGAGCCACCAGCTCAATGCGGCCGATTTCCGAGATATCCGGGCGTTCAATCTGGAGAAGAGCGCCAGAAAATTGTTCATCGTCCTGGCCGATTCAGTGGAGGACAGAGAATGCTTCCGGAAGCTGACCGAGGAAGTCCGTGATGTACTGGCCAAATATGACCTGCATCGGGGCTGGTTCGGGACCGGGACTCTTCTCCACAGCGTGACCTGTCAGCCCGGCCATCCACTCGAAGTCATCGCCCGGGGGCTGGAACAAGGGAATGACTGGTTCACTTTCAGCGGTTACATGGACTACCTTCTCCAGGCGCAACTCCCGGAATGGTTGGACAAGGTCGGCCTGAAGGTCGTTACCGACGTGGGAACGGGCAAGGCGTCGCACAGTTTCGGAACAGTCGCGTATGGCTGCAAAAACTGGGATGGCCTCAAGATCCAGGACATGCCTACCGAGGAGGAATGGATCCGGTACGTCAAGGAGCGCGGAGGGCACATCTTCCGGCCTGTTTACAGCGTCGACTGCGATCCCTTCGAATATGACGGGTATATCGCGATCGAGGGAAACAAAAAGCAGATCGACTCCGAAGACCGGCCTTTCATCCTCCAGACCGGGTACATCGGGGAAGATGCTCCACCCGCCATGCTTCTCTTTTCTCCCAATGGTGGGGATTGGAACCGCGAGGCAATGTGGGACGCCATCATGGGAAGGAGAGAAGTCGGTATCCTGCCGCAGGGAAAGATGCTGGGGCCAAAAGCCTTTCGTAACGCCCTCCAAATGCTTCTTCTCGACAGGGTGTGGTTGGAAGAATATTTCCGCGACCCGGTGCAGCTGCGGGCCCGGATCGACGGCCGCACCCTCCAGGTCAGGCTGGCGAATGTCCAGGGGACGGAGATATCCGGTAATCTCATCATCACCGCAGCGCCGGAATTGATCCTGAAGGGTGAATCTTCCCTGCAGATGATTCTCCCGCCCTACTCCTCACAGGAAGTGTCTTTCCAAGTCCAGCCGCGCCTGGCGGCGATGGGCCGGACAAATCCCGTCCTCGTAACCTTCAATTGGGGAGATCAACAGAAAAAAACACTCGCCATCATGGACCTGCCGCCGGCCATTTCCGCCCACAAACTTCTTTACGGGCAGTCCCCCGAGGTGGTCTTCCCTGTTTCCGTGCACAACTTCGGCGATCAGGGCTCATTCCCGGTCCGGGTCCAGGTCTATTCAGCAGCTTCGCCAGCCCGGCTTGGGTTTGAAAAGACCGAAGAGTGCGAGGTTGCGCCTTCCGGATTCAAGGAGATGACCTTCCGGCTCCCGCTCAAACCGGGTTCTTACACGGTCAAAGTCTCGGCCCTGGGGGTCTCGGCCGAAACCCAACTGGGTGTCGAACCTCCCTCCGGACTGGCGACTTGTACGCCCGTGGACCTCAACGGCGACGGCGTCCCCGAATACCGGATGGAAAATGACACGGTCATGGTCACCCTGCTGGCCACGGGCGCCCGGATCATCGAGTACGTCGTCAAGGAAAGAGAGGACAATGTCCTCTTCAAGCTCTGGCCGGAAAAGGAAACGACGGACAAGCGGCCGTTCCGGGAAAGAGGATTCTACCCCTACGGCGGGTTCGAGGACTTCCTGGGACAGGCCAGCATCGAAACGCACAAGGTCTATGCCGCCGAGGTCGTCCGCGGGGACGGGCCTTTTGTTCAGGTGCGCATGGCCGCGGATTATTACGGCAACCACCTGGAAAAAATATTTACCCTATACGGCAACTCACCGCTCGTCGAGGTCCGCTTCGCCCTGGCCTTCCGGAACCCGGAGCTGAACATGCTCGGCCCTCAGCCGATCCTGGCACTCGGCGAAAAACACTGGACCGAAGATGTTTTCGTCGTGCCCACCGTCTCCGGGACGCGGGAATTCCGGATGCGGCCGGAGGAATACTTCGGCGAGGTCCTGTTTCTCAAAGAAGGCTGGAATGCCGGCCGGGACACGGTCGAAGATGTCTCCTTTGTCGGCGCCTTTCCGGTGAGCGAGCCGGAGTTTCTCCACATGTGGATGAACCATCCCTCCAACGGGGAGTCCCATCATTACTATGTCGAGTTCCAGCCCTGGGTGCCAATCTTCCAGAAGACCACACGCTATTTCTCCTACTTTCTCTGGGGCGCACCCGGTCCCTGGGAAACCGGCCTCTCTGAGCTCCGCAAGCGAAACCTGATCACGCGCCGCTGATTGAGTCTCAATCCATGATGCGGAAATAACGGTGCCATTGGATAGGACTTGCTAGCAGAATGATGTTTTTTTTGGTTGGAGGGAGTGCGGAAGGACTCTATGGCCTCCGCACTCCCCAATTAGAAGGAGTCATAAAAAACAGGCTCAGACCAAACCCTGCTCCGTCATCGCCCGGGCGACTTTGAGGAAGCCGCCGATGTTGGCACCATTAACATAGTTCCCCGGGGTCCCGTAGGCATTGGCCGACTCCACGCAAGTCTTATGGATGCTTTTCATGATCTGATGGAGCCGCTTGTCGACTTCCTCTCGCGTCCAGCTCAATCGCATACTGTTCTGGCACATTTCCAAACCGGAAGTTGCCACGCCGCCGGCGTTGGCCGCTTTTCCTGGACCGAATAGGATCTTGGCGTCGAGGAAGATATCGACCCCCTCTGGAGTCGTCGGCATGTTGGCCCCCTCAGCGACCACATACACGCCGTTCTTGACCAGATTTTTTGCATCCTTGGCGTTAATCTCGTTTTGCGTGGCACTCGGAAAGGCACAGTCGGCTTTGATGTCCCAAAGCGGGTTGGAATCCATATTTGGTGTCACGGGAGTATAAGTCACTCCTTTGAACTTGTCGGCGTATTCCTTGATCCGTCCCCGCCGGATGTTCTTCAGGTCCATGACGAATTCGAGCTTCTTATCATCGATTCCCTCCGCGTCGTAGATGATCCCATTGGAATCGGAGAGGGTCACCACCTTGCCACCGAGCTGGTTGATCTTTTCGATCGTGTACTGGGCCACATTCCCGCTTCCGGAGACCAGGCAGGTCTTTCCCTCAAGGGACTGATTCCTTGTGGTCAGCATTTCGGCGGCGAAATACACGGCGCCATAACCGGTCGCCTCAGGACGGATAAGGGATCCACCCCAATCCAAGCCTTTCCCCGTCAACACTCCCGTGACCTCGTTCCTTATTTTTCGATACTGGCCGTACATGAAGCCGATCTCCCGTCCGCCGACGCCGATATCACCGGCCGGAACATCGGTGTCCGGGCCGATGTGGCGGAAGAGCTCGCTCATGAAGCTCTGGCAGAGACGCATCACCTCGTTGTCACTTTTGCCCTTAGGGTCGAAATCGCAGCCGCCTTTCCCACCGCCCATGGGCAGGGTCGTCAACGAGTTCTTGAAGACTTGCTCAAAGGCCAGGAATTTCAAAATCCCGAGGTTGACCGTGGGGTGAAAGCGGAGCCCACCCTTATAGGGGCCGATGGCGCTGTTCATCTGGATACGGTATCCGCGGTTCACCTGGATTTCGCCGGCGTCGTCCATCCAGCTCACCCGGAACATGAGGACTCTTTCCGGCTCGGCGATCCGCTCCATAATCTTGGCCTTGCGATACTCGGGATGCCGCTCGAGAACCAGGGAGATGGAGTTGACCACCTCATAGACGGCCTGGTGAAACTCGGGCTGAGCCGGATTCTTGGCCTTGATCTCATCAATAAAATCCTTGACATAACTGCTCATGATGACTCCTTTGTTACGAATTCTAGGGTGATAGATTCTTATGATTCACCATGATTCTTTTTACCCCAAGATTGTTAGCCGTTTATTTGGTTTGTGTTGGGATTGCAATAAAATTCCGCCCTGTCCTTTTTGGCAGTTTGGCTTCCTTGACTTTTAGGGGGGCTCCGTTTATGTTTAAGAAAATAAGAGAGGAAGGATAGTATGGGCAAAGAAGCCTTCAATTCGTTTGCCACGGCCCAATTCCAGTTCGACCGGACAGCGGAGTGGCTGGGGCTGGACTTGCCCACCCGCGAACTCCTCCGTTCTCCCTTAAAAGAACACCAATTCCTGATCCCCCTCCGTATGGACGACGGAAGCGTCAGGATTTTCCGTGGCTTCCGCGTTGTCCACAACGATGCCCGCGGGCCGGGCAAGGGAGGCATCCGCTTCCATCCGCAGGAGACGATCGATACGATCCGCGCCCTGGCGATGGGGATGACCTGGAAAGGCGCATTGCTGGATATCCCTCTGGGGGGGAGTAGCGGGGGCATCGCCTGCGATCCCCACGACTTGACCCTGCGAGAACAGGAACAGCTCTGCCGGAACTGGGTGAGGCGGTTCGTCCGCGAACTCGGGCCCCGGGTCGACGTCCCCGCCCCCGACATCATGACCGGGGCGCAGCACATGCTCTGGATGCTCGATGAATACGAATCCCTGCGCGGGGAGAAGGTTCCAGGCTTCATCACCGGCAAGCCGGTCGGGATGGGAGGCTCGGTGGGTCGGGTCGAAGCCACCGGTTTTGGCCTTGTCTTCGCCCTCAGGGAAGGCCTCAAAGAGCTGAACATGCCGACGGAAGGAGCGACGGCCAGCGTCCAGGGATTCGGCAACGTCGCCCAGCACGCCGTCCGGCTTTTCGAGCAAATGGGAGGCCGGACGATTTGCGTATCCTGCTGGGACCAAAAAGACGGTGTCTCATACGCCTACAAAAAAGAACCTAAAATCGATGTCCAGGCTTTGGCCGAAGTTTCCGACCGCTTTGGCGGGATCGACAAAGAGAAAGCGACAAGATTAGGGTACGAGGTCCTCCCCGGAGAGGCCTGGCTCTCCCAGAACGTAGACATCCTCATCCCCGCGGCCGTCGAGAACCAGATCACCGAGGAAAATGTCGAGACCATCCGTCCGCGGGTTCGGATTATCGCCGAGGGGGCCAACGGCCCGACAACCCCCGGAGCCGACCGGATTATCGGCGAACGAGGTATCCTCGTCATCCCCGATATTCTGGCCAACGCCGGTGGCCTAACCTGTAGTTATTTCGAGCAGGTCCAGAGCAATATGAACTACTACTGGGAGAAGGATGAAGTCCTCGGAAAGCTCGACGTCAAGATGACTTCGGCCTTCAACGATGTCTTCGAGTTCGCAAAGAAGAAGAAGCTCACAATCAGGGATGCAGCCTTTGCCATCGCCGTGGCCAGAGTCGCTCAGGCCTGCAAAGACCGCGGGTGGGTTTAATATTGCCCGTTCGGCCGGCCGTCGCACCTTTTGACCGCCACTTCTTTACCGGCAAGGAGAGGTTCACGGTCATAGGCCGGGGGGACCTCGGAGGCAAGGCTCACGGCCTGGCGTTGATGCGTGAGATCCTGGGGAACCAGTTGGGCAAACGGTATCTCCCTGAAATCGAGGTCAACATCCCCACATTGACAGTGATTGCGACCGAGATGTTTGACCTTTTTATGGAACAGAACGGCCTCCATGATTTGGCCCTGTCAAACGTCCGGGATGATCTCATCGCCAGCGTCTTCCAGAGGGCCGATTTGCCCGCTCAGCTCGTCGGCGACCTTCGTACACTCATCTCCCAGGTCAATACACCTCTGGCTATCCGGTCGTCAAGCCTGCTCGAAGACGCCATGTTTGAACCGTTTGCCAGTGTCTATGCCACCAAGATGATTCCCAACAACCAGATGAGCCCGGATGCCCGCTTCAAGAAACTGGTCGAAGCCATAAAGTTTGTCTATGCTTCCACCTTCTTCAAAGACGCAAAAAACTATATCCAGGCAACCAAACACACTACCGCGGACGAAAAAATGGCCGTAATCATACAGGAAGTCGTCGGCGTCCGGCATAGTCAGCGCTTC
>CAYOZW010000027.1:0-22988 GCA_964408495.1 uncultured Eubacteriales bacterium | reverse complement strand
GCTCGAGGCTATCAATGTCGGACGCATCTCTGGCTCTGTTGGAACTTACATCCATCTCGAACCCAAGGTGGAAGAGATAGCCCTCCGCCGTCTCGGCCTCCGTGCGGCCAAAGTCTCCACCCAGGTATTGCAGCGCGACCGGCACGCCGAGGCGCTCGCGGCCCTTGCGTTGCTGGGGGCGAGCCTGGACAAGTTCGCCACCGAGCTGCGGCATCTCCAAAAGACCGAGGTTCTGGAGTTGGAAGAGCCTTTCACCAAAGGCCAGAAAGGGTCGTCCTCCATGCCCCATAAAAAGAATCCCGTGCGGGCCGAAAGGATCTCCGGCCTCTCCCGGATCCTTCGGGGGAATCTCCTCGTAGCTCTCGAGAACATTCCCCTTTGGCATGAACGCGATATCTCCCACTCTTCGGCCGAACGGGTTATTTTCCCCGACTCCTTCATCCTGGCCGATTATCTGATCGCGGAAACAGCCGACATCATCCGGAACTGGATCGTTCACGAAGACAGGATGAAGGAGAACGTCCAGGCGACCAAAGGGCTCGTCTTCAGCCAGCGTGTCCTCATCGCCCTCACCGACAAGAACATCCCCCGGCCGCAGGCCTATGAACTCGTCCAGCGGTCGAGCCTGCGCGTCTGGAAAGAAGACCTCAGCCTCAAAGACCTGCTGCTGGCGGATAAGGAGATCCTGGCCATCCTCACGCCTCAAGAGATCACCGCCTGCTTCACGCTTGACGCATATCTCGAAAAGATCGACCATATCTTCGAAAGGGTCCTCGGGCATGAAAGTTAGAATCCTCGTCTCTTTTAAGGAAAGCGTCCTCGACCCCCAGGGCCAGACGGTCAAAAACGCCCTCCTCACTCTTGGCTACGGCTCTGTTAAGGACGTTCGTCAGGGCAAAGTTTTCGAGATCGCTTTCGACGGCATCTCGGAAGAGGAGGCCGGCCGCGCGGTCCCGGAGATCGCCGGCAAGGTCCTGGCCAATCCGATCATCGAGAAGTTCACCTGGGAGATCCTGGGAGAAGAAAGATAGGTTTGCCCCGTTGAAGTTCGGCGTCGTCATCTTCCCCGGTTCAAACTGCGACTATGACACTTTCTATGTCCTCAGGGATGTGCTCGGCCAGGAGACCGTCTTCCTCTGGCATAAAAACCACGACCTTCAGGGAGTCGATTGCGTGGTCCTGCCTGGCGGATTTTCTTACGGCGATTATCTACGGTCGGGAGCCATCGCCCGCTTTTCTCCGCTGATGCAGGAGGTGGGCGAGTTTGCCGAACGCGGGGGATTGGTCCTGGGAATCTGCAATGGTTTCCAGGTGCTCCTCGAGCTCGGGCTGCTCCCGGGGGCGATGCTGAGGAACAAGAACCTCAAGTTTCTCTGCCAGTTCGTCCACCTCAGGGTCGATAATCCGGAAACCCGTTTCACCCGGCTGGCCTGTCGGGAGCAAGTCCTCCGTATTCCGATCGCTCATTTCGACGGCAATTTTTTCGCTCCCCCTGAAAATCTGGCCCAATTGGAGGAGCACGGCCAGATCGTCCTCCGCTACGTCGATGAAGAAGGGAAGACGACCGAGCGGGCGAATGTCAATGGCTCGGCGGCCTCCGTCGCCGGCTTGATCAACCGGCGCGGAAATGTCATGGGCATGATGCCCCATCCGGAGAGAGCCTCGGAAGCCTCGCTAGGCAGCCAGGATGGACGGTTGATCTTCGAATCCCTGGTCAAATCATGATCGACTCTAAGCTTCTCGCCGACCACAACCTCACGCCCGAGGAATACGAAAAGATCGTCGCCCTCATCGGCCGGGACCCAAACATCGCCGAGCTCGGGATTTTCTCCTTGATGTGGTCGGAACATTGCAGCTATAAGAGCTCGAAGTCTATTCTCAGAAAACTCCCCACCAGGGGGAAGGGGGTTATCCAGGTGCCCGGGGAAAACGCCGGTATCATTGACATCGGAGGCGGGCTGGCCGTTGTCTTCAAGATCGAGTCCCATAACCATCCCTCCTTCATCGAGCCCTTTCAGGGCGCGGCCACCGGCGTCGGCGGGATCCTGCGGGATATTTTCACCATGGGGGCCCGGCCGATCGCCCTGTTGGATTCGCTGCGATTCGGCCCGCTCGCCACGGCCAAGAACCGGGCCATTATGGACGGGGTCATCGCCGGGATCTCCTCCTACGGGAATTCCATGGGCGTTCCGACTGTCGGAGGCGAGGTCTATTTCCACGAACTCTATTCCAAGAATCCACTGGTCAACGTCTTTTGTCTGGGCCTGGTGGAAAAGGAGAAGATCTTCTACGCCAAGGCCGAAGGGCCCGGAAACCCGGTCCTCTACGTTGGTTCAAAGACAGGCCGGGATGGTATCCATGGAGCGACCATGGCCTCGGCAGAATTCGGCAAAGAGACCGAGCAGAAGCGCCCCAATGTCCAGGTGGGAGACCCCTTCAAAGAGAAGCTGCTCCTAGAGGCCTGTTTGGAGGTCATGGAGAAAGGGCTGATCGTAGGAATCCAGGATATGGGAGCGGCCGGCTTGACCTGCTCGACCGCCGAGATGCCCGCCAAATCGGGCACAGGCATGTCCATCAACCTCGACCTCGTTCCTCAGAGGGAAGAGGGCATGACTCCTTACGAGATCATGCTCTCTGAATCGCAGGAGAGGATGCTCATCGTGGCCAAGAAGGAAAATGTGAATGAGGTCCAGGAGGTTTTTGCCAAATGGGACTTGGACGCGTCTCCCATCGGCGAAGTCACCGCCGGAAGAAATCTAAGGGTGAGCTTCCGGGGCGAGATGGTGGTCGATGTCCCGGTGGATGCCGTCGTCAACCTCTGCCCCGTCTACCGGAGGCCGAGCCGGAAACCGGGCTACCTCCGTTTGGCCCAGCAGATCATCCTCCCGCCCCCGCCCGCGGACCTGAACAGCGCCCTCCTCAAGCTGATGGCCTCTCCCACCGTCGCCGACAAAGAATGGGTCTTCCGGCAATACGATCACATGGTGCAGACAAACACGGTGCTCCTGCCGGGAGCGGACGCGGCGGTCCTGCGGATCAAGAATGAGAAAAGGGCTTTGGCCATGACCCTCGACGGGAACGCTCTCTTTTGCTATCTCGACCCCCGGACCGGAGGGGCCATCGCAGTGGCCGAGGCTTGCCGCAACCTGGCCTGTGTGGGCGCGGTCCCCATCGGCGTGACCAACTGCCTGAACTTCGGCAATCCCGAAAAGCCCGAGGTGATGTGGCAGTTCAAGAAAGTCATCGAGGGAATGGCCGAAGCTTGCCGGACCTTCAAGATCCCGGTCACGGGCGGAAACGTCAGCTTCTATAACGATACCGAGGGGACGTCTATCCATCCGACGCCGGTTCTTGGTGTTGTCGGTCTGATCGACGACCTCGCCAAGCTGGTCCACCCTGGATTCCAGGAAGACGGAGACGCCGTCGTTCTCCTCGGCGAGAACAAAGACGAGCTCGGTGGTTCGGAGTACCTCCGCACAATCCACCGCCTGGAGAAAGGCCGTCCGCCCGGCATCGACCTGGGACGGGAGAAGGCTGTCCACGATTTCTGCCGTGAGGCCATCGGCCGCGGCCTCATCCAGTCGGCCCATGACACCTCCGAAGGAGGTCTGGCCGTCTGTGCCGCCGAATGCTGCCTGCTGAGCGGGACGGGGATCGGCTGTGTCCTCGAACTCGAGGACACAATCCGTCCGGATGCTCTCCTCTTCTCGGAAACTCAGTCGCGACTTCTGGTCAGCACCTCTGCCCGGAATCTTCCCCAACTCCTGAATCTGGCCGAAGAGAGGGCCGTCCCGGCAAAAGCGGTCGGTCAGGCCGGCGGACAGGAATTCATCGTCCGCCGGAGCGGCCGTGAGCTCATCAGGTTGCCTGTGGAGCAAATTTACGATGTCTGGAAGAAGGCTCTCCCCGAGTCTCTCTCAGTCCGCTAAGAATTGGGCTTCTCAAAGATGAAGAGGATCAGGAGCATCGCTTTCCTTGCCGCTCTTTGCTTCCTCTCACCCTCTCTTTCCTCAGGTTTCGACCTCACCCTCAGGCTTTCTGCCGGGCTAGGAAGGTTGAAAGCGGACGAGGTCAATCTCGCGCTGGGGGGATGGCGGGAGGGATGGAATCGCCAGGTGAAGGCCTACCCGAACTGGAGTCTTTTGGGCGAAAAGGCCGAATCTCTCCATCTCGATGTCGACTTCGAAGCCGAGATCCTGTTCAGTTTCTCGCGCTGGCTGGGTCTGAGTCTCAGCGCCGGGTATGCTATCGCCTCTCTCGATGAGAAACAAACCCTCCTCTCGATCTCTCAAGACGGGATTCTCTATGACTACGCCCGACCCACTAAGATCAGCGCCCTCCCGCTGCTCATTTCCGCCTATGTCTTTCTGCCCGTTAGCCAGAAATTAAGCGGATACCTCCGTGGCGGCCTGGGGACATTCCAGGCCACTTATGTGGTCCGCGAGACCAACAGGCTGGCTAACGCCGCCCGTTTCGCTTATCCCGTTTATGACAATGCCAAGGCCCACCGCCTGGGTTACCTGGGAGGATTAGGTTTGACCTACAAACTCGACCAGTCCCTAGGGTTTTTCTTCGAAGTGTCAATCCGCTCGGCCAGGGTCTCCGGTTTTGAGGGCGAGGATAAGCAGGGTGTGAAGGGCCGCCTCTTCGCTTATGAGGAGTACCGTCCCGATATCGACTTCTGGCAACCCCAGACTCGCCTCCACCCGGAAGAGCCGGGCGGCGGCAATGTCCGCAACGTCCGGGAGGCGACGGTTGATTTCAGTGGTTATTCGGCTAAGATAGGCGTGTGCCTGAAGCTTTGAATCGCTCCGGTGAGGATAAATCCATGGCCGAAGAGATTTTCGTCAGTCCCAAGAAACGCGGCAGAATCGCTGTCTTTTTATCCGGACGGGGGTCCAATTTTCGGGCCATCCATAAGGCTATCAAGGAGAGCCGGATCAACGCCGCGATCTCCCTCGTCTTCAGCAACGTCGAAACTGCCGCCGGGCTCCAAACCGCCCGCGAGGAAGGGCTGGAAACTCTCTACCTGAACTCCAAGCTGTACGCCGGCCGGGAAGAATACGATAAGGCAGCCGTCCGCGAGGTCCGCAAACGAGATGTCGACTTGGTCTGCCTGGCCGGCTATATGAGGGTCCTGTCCCCGTATTTTTGCCGCGAGTTCAAGAACCGCTGTATGAACATTCATCCCGCGCTTCTCCCCTCTTTCCCGGGACTCCATGTCCAGAAAAAAGCCATCGACTGGGGCGTCCGCTACTCCGGAGCGACCGTCCACTTCGTCGCCGAAGAAGTGGATATGGGACCGATCATCCTCCAAGCCGCTGTCCCGGTCCTCCAAGACGATAGCGAGGAAACACTGGCAGACAGAATTCTCATCGAGGAACACAAGATCTATCCCCGGGCGGTCCAACTGTATTTTGAAGGCCGGATAGAGGTCCGGGGAAGGCGGGTCTTTATCAGAGAAATGTAGCCAATCCGGTCGAACAGGTCCTCTATTCTTCGGTATAGAGAGAATAGAGCTCCTTGATCACTTCGGGATACCCGATGATCGTCAGCCTATCCTCTTCCTCGAGCCCTATATCTCCCGAGGGAATGAGCGTCTCTTCTTTTCGATGAATCAAAGCGGTCAAGCACCCCTTCGGAAAATGCAGCTCCGAAACCTTCAGACCCACCAAGGAGGCTGTTTTCGTCCCAGAACGGAGGATCAGGGTCAGATACCGGTCGTCCCGGAGCAGAATCTCCTTGAGGTCGTGGGTATCCTCAGCGGACAGCCAGCGTTTGATGAACGACTCGTCGTCCAAATGGCTGGCGATCTGAGCCAGGATGCGGAGGTGTTGACCGGGGTCTTCTTCAGGGCTGACGAGGAAAAAGAACGCATGGACGGGGAAGGGAGAAGCATGCTCGCCCAAGAATTCATTGTCGACATCCACCTTGACGCCGGCGGAGGAGCGGATGATGACGAGTTCGGGATGATGGATGTCGGGAAGCCGGAGGTGGGGAAGCGCGGCCCCATGAGAGACCGGAGTGGCTCCGACGCGTGTGCCCTCGGTGAAGCCCTCCTCGAAAAGATGCCGGCTGACGTTCAGCTTCTCGGCCAGCGTCTGGGCGGCCTTGCCGACAACCTCCTCAAACGTCAAAGGCTGAGGGAGGTCGATGACCGGGGCTCTGGCGATGACGATATCATAGGGATCTCTGTCCCTGACTCCCTTTTCCTTCAGGATTCCCCGGAGTTCTCTGTCCAGCCCTTCGAACCGGCGCTCTCCCAGCCGCGAAAAAACGTGGTAGATGGCGCCGCTGCGGGCCACCCGCTTCCGGCCGTACCAAAAATACCACCCGGACCCCGCCGCCATCAGGCCGACGGTGAAGAGAATGGGAAGCCAGCCCATTTCGACAATCAGCCAGAAAGAAGCCAATATCCCAAAGACCTGCATCCATGGATAAAACGGCGAGCGGAATCCGGGGTCGTAGGAATCGATCCGGCTTTCTCTCATGATGATCACGGCCAGCGAGCTCAGGGCGAAAAGAAAGAGCTGGAAAGCGCTGGCCAATTTGGCGATCTTGACCGGGTTGAGAAAAAACAAGGCGACGAGAATCAGGACAACGGTTATAAAGATCGAGTTCCGTGGAACCTTCTGGCTGGTCAGGATACGGAAAAATCGCGGCATGAGATGGTCCCTGCTCATGCCAAGGGGGTAACGGGAAGCGCTCAGAATCCCGGCGTTGGCCACCGAAAAGAAAGCCAGGACAGCGGCGACGCTCACCACGATCATCCCCCATCGTCCGACGGTGACGCCGGCAGTGGTGGCGACGGGAGTGAGGTTACCGGCGAGCTCACCTAACGGCAGGGCTCCGACCATGATGAAGGTGCCCACGAGATAGACGAACAGAGCCGTGCCGAAGGCGGCCAACATGCCTCTAGGGATGTTCTTCTCCGGGCTCTTGACTTCCTCGGAAACACTGGCGATCTGGGTCAAACCGATATAGCTCACAAAGACCATCCCGGCGGTCCCGAATATCGTCCTGAATTCTCCGCCAAATATGCCCGCGAACCGGTCCAACCGGATCACTGGAAGGCCCGTCGCGACGAACCAGACGAGAAGGACGAGCAGCCCGAGGACGAGAAAAACCTGGAAAGTCCCGGTCTTTTTTGCCCCCAGGAGGTTGAGCAAGCCGAAGAAAATAGCGAAGCCCGCCGTCAATGGAAGGAGCGGGATCTGCGGGAGAAAGACGCTCAGGTAGGCACCTATACCGATGAGCGCAAAAGCGGCCTTGAGGACAAGCGTCAACCAAGTTCCCATTCCCCCGAGGGTCCCCCAGAACGGCCCCATGCTCCTATCGAGAAAATAATAAATGCCCCCGGCCCGGGGCATCGCCGTGGACAGTTCCGCCATGCTGAAGATAGCCGGGATGACGGGAAAAGCAGCGATCAAGTAGCTCAAAACGACCGCCGGGCCGGTTTGCGCGGCGGCGAGTCCGGGCAGCAGGAAAAAGCCCGAGGCGATCGTCGCTCCGGTGGCGATGGCATAAACGTTGAAAAATCCGAGCTCTTTCTTGAGCTGCTTGGATTTGTGGAGGATGGACATGTCGACTCAATCCAACATTGTCTTGCGGGAGCCGAAGAACTTCTGGAACCAGGACTTCACGTGTCCCGTGTACTTCTTGGTCAGGATCAGCGGGACCTCGGTCTCCTTGGCGATGCGGACGGGAACATCCCCGAACAGCGCCCTCCGGACCAGCCCTTCTTCGGGCGCGCCCATGATGACCAGGTCGCGATGCTGGATCTCGGTCAGGATAGCGCCGAGAACGCTCGTTGTCTTCCTGACGAGCACCCGATAGCGCTCGGGAGTGATCTCATCCTTCACTTTCAAAAGGTCATTTTGTAAGCGACGCTCGACGGCCTCGGTATCCTCTTGATAGGTCGCATGAAAAAGGACAATGGGAGTGTCTTGATCCCGGCGCAGGGCTTCGGCCATCTTGAGCGAGAGGATGGCATAGCGGATGCTGCTCACGGGAATCAGGACCCGGGCTATCTCTTCATCAGGATCGGGAGCCCGGCAGATAAGCGCGAGGTCGCAGACGGTATTGAGGATGATCTCGTCGAGCTTGGTTCCGAAGACCCTGTTGTAGGCGCTTTTCTCGCCCTCCCAGCCAAGGATTGTCAGGTCGATCTTCCGTTCCGTGCAGGTCTCGATAATGGCCTTGGGTACATTATGGGTCAGCTTCACCAGTGAGTAGACGGGAATTCCCTCTTTCTCGGCGCATTCCACGGCCTTGACAAGGAGGTCCCGCGACCGGCTGATGTACTTGCGGCCTTCGCTCGGCGGGAGCTGGGCGGGGACCTGGATCACGTTGAGGGCGGTGATATCCGCCTGATAGGCCTTGGCGAGGGGAACGGCAACCCGATGCAGCTGGCCGACGGTTTTTTCATTGGCCACCGGGACGAGGATGTGGAAATGACGGGGATCGGGAACGATGATGGGATGCTCGGCATGAACGACGGGCTCGGCCTGGGCGACGAATTCTTTCTTTCGCGAGTAGATATAATAAAGAAGGATGCCGAAGGCGATATATCCGACACAGACGAAGATCCCCAGCGGTCTGTAGAAAAACAGAAAGACGGCCAGGACTAGATTCAGGAATGTCGCTACGATCGGGACTAAAGGAAAGAGAGGAACCTTGAAACCGCGGTCAAGGTCGGGCCGATTCTTGCGGAGGTTGATGACGGCCAGATTGACGAAGATAAAAAGAAGGAGGAACATGGCATCGGTGGCGCTGGCGATGTCTTCGATCGGCAGGGCCACGGCCATCAGCATGATCAGCCCTCCGGAGATGAAAACGGCCAGATGGGGAGTCCTTTTCTTCGGATGAATCCTGGCAAACAGACCGGGCAGGTTATGATCGCGCCCCATGGCGAAGCTGACCCTGGAAGATGAATAGACCGTGGCATTAAGGGCGGACATCGTCGAGAAAAGCCCCCCGATCAGGAAGATGATCCTCCCCAGCTTGCCCATCATGAAGTGCTCGGCCGCCTCGATCATCGCCAGCTCGCCTTTTTGACCAAGGTATTGCCAGGTCGGCACGTTTCCTTCCGGAGCGACGGCCCCCAGGGCGACAAAGGCAACCAGCAGATAGATGGGGATCACGATCAACAGGGAAAGAAAGATCGACCGCGGGATGTTCTGCTTCGGGTTTTTGACCTCTTCCCCGCACTGAGCGATGATTTCGTAGCCTTCGAAGGCAATGAAAGTGAGCCCCATGGCGATGATGATGCCGAGCGGCCCCTTTTGAAAAAAACCGCTGAACTGACTCTGCCAGGGCTGCTCGACTTTCCCGGCGAAGATGGCGTAAACGCCGAAGCCGATGAAGAGCCCGATGATGATGATCTTGAGGATGGTGATGACGGATTCCGCCTGTCCCGTTTCCTTGGCGCCGCGGAAGTTGATATAGACAAAAAGCAAGGTGATGCAGACGGCGATCAGCTTAGCAGCCAGAACAGCGGGCTCATCATGGATGCCCAGGGGGGAGACAAGCCTGGAGACATTGACTCCGGCGACAGAAAGCAGGTCGACGCTGAAAGCGCCGAAGGCCACAGCATACAGACTGCAGGCTACGGCATGAGCGAACCAACTGACCCATCCTGAAAGAAATCCGTTGGGCTGGGGAAGAGCTTCCTTGACCCAGAGATACCCGCCGCCGGCCTCCGGAAAGCAGGACCCGAGCTCCGCGTATGACATGGCCGTCAATCCGGTGACGAAACCGTTGAGCAGAAAGACGAGGATCAAAGCCGGCCCGGCGACACCGGCGGCGATGCCCGTCAGGACGAAGATCCCGGCCCCGATCATGGCCCCGACGCCGATCATGGTCACATGCATCAGGCTCATGTCCCGAGCCAGCTCGGTGACCGGCTTGCTTAGGGTCTGTGGTGATGGCTCGCTGTTTTTCATTCTGGCCTCGCCTCTGGCTCAATCCTGTTTTGATTCTCGCGCTAAGAAATTATCGTCCCAGCCGGCTTGTTGTCAAGAGAGGGTTTCCCATCTCGTCAATCCCTTCCCAAAGCCCTCCGCAGAAACGGAACACTTCCAGGGGGGAGTCAAGCTCCCCCTTCGGTGCTTCGCTCCGCTGCGCTGACCCCCTGATGGGAACGGCGCCGTCGCCCCCAAACTCCCGTGCGAAGGCGCGTCTACTTGGCCCTTCCTAAAATCAAGCTATTTGTGAGACGCCCCGCTTTCCGTCAGGGGCGGAGATCAAGAGAGTAATTTGGGAGGGGACAATTTGGGATCGGCGCCGAATATTTTTCGGTAGATGCGGGGATAGCGGTCTTTTCCTCCGAGGAGAAGACAGCTCAGGGGCATCTCCTTCCGGGCCAGCGCCGACATCCGGCTGACAATCTGCCTAATATCCCACTGGGCGGTCGGGTCTTCGCGGAGCCGGGAAATATGGTAGAGCTCCCGGACACTGACCTTGACCAGGACACGGCGGCGATGGGCATTGGTCAGGATATAGGCGGCGGCCTCCGGTCCTATCTTTTTCTGGAAGCGCGCAAATGTCTCTTCTGTTCCGTCGATCATCCGCCGAAATGCGTTTCCGGCGCCCACCTCTTCAATTGTCGGCGGCACGGTGACCCCGATGGCGGGATCATATCTTTGGCAGGTCAGCGTGGCCATGCGGTGGCGCTTGAGCTGGGCGAACCCGGAAGCCGAGATGACCAGCGAGAAAGTCAGGTCGGCATATTCGAATTCGCGGAGGGGAAAATCGTAGAACTCCTGGCGCCGGAAGGCCGTCTTGATGAGCTCTTTCTTGTCAGCCGGGGTCATCCACCGGACCCTCCTCAAACAGAGGTCGTAGGAAGCCGAACTCGAGGTGTGGAGGAGCGCCGCCAGGATCCGGTCGTCCCCGTCCGGCGTGGAGTCCGCCAGGAACACGGTCCCGTCACCGGCCCGTCCGGCCCGGATCTTTTTCCCCGGTCTTTTTTCTGTTTTCTGGAGACAGCTCCGGGCCGCCGTCTCCAGTTCCCCGTATGTCCGAGTGTCATAATCTGAAGCCTCGGTAAAAAGGATAATGGACGGGGCGACCTCTTTGGCCAGTTTATAGATCCGCTTGCTCAGTTCCCGGAGCTCGGCCAATTTTTTTGCGGCGAACCTACGGATCAGGAGCTCGAGGTTTCGGGCGTTGATGGTTAAACCGACCTGGCCTTCGGTAGCCAGGCTGACCACATACCGGGCGTCCTCCTTGGCCCAACCCTCAAGAACCGGATGGTTCCGGGGGTTTCGGGCAAGCTCCTCATATTTAATAAATAGGTGTGGCTTCAATTTGGAGTAAAGCCGGTGATAGAGAGCATTCTGTGCCCGGATGGTCTTCAAAAAGACCTTCTCCAATCGGGCTTTGCGGATCTCTTCGGGAACCACGAAATCATCGCCAAGCATGATGTAGCGCTGCGATTTTTCGGTGTAGGAGCAGAGTCGGAACTTTTCGATCTCCTCCAGAGCCAGCCGGCTGATACCGATGATATCGAAATTGAAGACGGCGTGTTCGGCCACCGAATGATGTCCCATCTTGAAGATGATCGTCTGGTTGGAGCGACGGGCCCGCTCGACTTCGAGGCGGGCGACGGCCCGAAGCTCGTCGGCCGGACGGGGGTCGCGGGAAATGCGGGCGTAGGATGCAGACAAAGTCTCCGGCGTCACATCATCCCGCGGCGGGGACCGGCGCTTGAGGTCGTCGATGACCTCTTTATCGACATTGTAGCCGGCCAGTACGATCTTCATGATTGTCTAAAATAGAAACTGCCTGCGGAAATGTCAACTCGGGAATTCTTTTTCGAACCGGTCACACATTCATCCCTGAGGATAAGACGGGGGAACTTTCCGCAGCCTCCCTGCGTCTATTCATAAGAACGGGGAAGACAATTTTCCGTTCGAAGAATCTCAGGCAACGCCGTTGCCTGTATCAGCGGAGGTCCTGCCGATGCCTAAGCTCAAGCTTTGTAAGGCCGCATTCTTGGTCTTCGCGCTCTGGCAGCCGTTCGGAACGGCACTGGCGACAGGTCAATCGCCCTCCGATTCCATCACGGCCGCGAAAATCAAGGACCGCGTCTACTTTCTCGCCTCGGATGCCCTGGAGGGACGATACCCGGGTTCGCGAGGCTTCCACATCGCCGCCGAATATGCCGCCAGCCAATTCAGAGCGGCCGGCCTCCTGGCTGTCGTTCGATCAGACGGTCAGCAAAGCTACTTCCAGCCTGTGCCCATCGCCAAGCGGGACGTTCCGAACCCCCCGGTGGTCATGTTGGAGACTCCCGTGGGAGAACACACCTTCGCCGGAGGTGACTTGAAGATCATCACATCCGAGGGGCTGGTCGGAACGGGCGAATCAATCCCCGTCGTATTCGCCGGTTTCGGGATCAGCGAATCCGCCGCGGGCTGGGACGAGCTCGGGGGGCTGGATATCGCTAGAAAGGCCGTCCTCTTCATCATGGGCGCACCTACGAAGAACGGAAAGCCCATCCTCCGCGAGGATTTGCACAGGATTTATGTTCCTATGAATTCGGTCGTGCGAAAGCTTCCGGCCATGCGGGGTGCCGCTGCCGCCCTGGTCCTGGTCGGGGACGAAATGCTGAAGGCCTTTGAAAGTATCCCCGCGGTCCCCGAAGAGTCCCAGTTCACCCTGGACGACCGGGAACCGGGGGCGTTCCGGCTACCCCCCCTGGGCGTTTTGTCGCCCGGCCTCAGCAAGGCGATATTCGGGGACAAGGGACTCCCCGGCCCGGAGACAGTCAGCGAGGGCAGCTTCCCCATCGGGGAACTCGATGGCGTTGCCCTGAGCATCCGCGTTCCTATCAGAGACGAAAAAATGCAAACCCGCAATATCATAGGCCTCGTCGAGGGGACGGATCCGTGCCTTAAGGAGCAGGTCATCGTCATCTCCGCCCACCTGGATCACCTCCCCCCAACCCCGGACGGCCGAATCCATCCCGGAGCCAACGATAACGCGAGCGGGGCCGCTGCTCTCCTGGAAATCGCCGGCGCGATCGCTTCGCAGCCGCCCCGACGTTCGGTGCTTTTCGTGCTTTTCGCCGCCGAGGAAGGCGGCGCAATGGGCTCTCGTTATTTCCTCTCCCATTGTCCTGCCAGCGCAGGTCGGATCGTCGCCGACCTCAACATGGATATGATCGGGCGAACCGAGTCGGGCCTAGAGGACAACAGAGCGCAATACGCCCTGGATTCGAGCAGGATCACACCTGCCTTCACTCGGCTCATCGAAGAGGTCAATGCGAGGACGGTCGGCTGGCCGTTGAGATTTGAGCATGCTCTGAATTTGGGCGACAGCGACCACTGTTTCTTCAACGAACTCGGGATTCCCGCGGTTAATTTTTATACGGGAAAAATCCCGGACACGCACACGCCGACGGACACTCCGGATAAGTTGGACTACGATAAGGCCGCTAAGATCGCCCAACTTGTCTATCGGATCGCTATGGAACTGGGAATTCGGGATCCGCTCTGGAACTGACATCGGGAAGTCGATCTCCGGCGGCCGCGACACCTGGATGCTCACCCCGCGTGAGGGCACCGTTCCATCATTCGCTTTTTGGAGCCGACTTTCTGGGCCGTTCCTTCCGGAACGCGGCGATGATGAGGGGGGGGGTAATAATGGTCGTCAGCAGCGAAATTCCAAGGACCGCGGTATAGGCCTCACGGGTGATCGTGTGGAGCGAGAGCCCGACCAGCCCGACAATGATCCCGACCTCACCCCGGGGAATCATGCAGATGCCGATTTGGATCCGGACCTTCCAGCTCTCTTTCCAGCTGCCCAAGGCGGCGCCGATCATCTTGCTGGCCACGGCTAGAAAAGAGATCAGAACAACCACCAGGAGGATATTGGGCTTCAGAAAGGCTCGGGGGTCGAGGTGGGCTCCCATCATCACGAAAAAGAACGGCAGCAGGAACTCGTTGACGTATTTGACCTTGTTCTCCAGGTCATAGACTCCGGCCAACTCATCAATAACGATGCCGGCCATGAAAGATCCGATGATGGCCGCCAGACCGATGACGTCCGCCAGTTCGGCCAGGCCCAGGCAGAGGATCACCGAGACGACGAACGGCGCCTCGGGGATGTTCAGCCGTTCCACCCATCTTCTCGTCCTTTTCGCCAGCCTGGGACCCCACATGGTCAGGAAGCCGACAAAAGCGATGGACTCGGCAACGAGGAGAGTAAACTCGAGAAGCTGGAATTTTCCCCGGGCCAGTCCTTTGACGACCGCCAGGACAATGAGGGCCAGGATGTCGTCCAAGACAGCGGCCCCAAGGACGATGCAGGCCACCCGGTGCTTGATCAAGCCCATGTCCTGGAGGACTTTCACCGATATGCCAACGCTCGTGGCCAGAATGGCCGTGGCGACGAAGAGGCTCTCCACCATTTGGTAGCCGAGAAGCAACATCCCTCCCAGCCCCATCACCAACGGGACAAGCACACCTAGCATCCCTACCCGGACCGCCGTCCGGCCAACGGCAAACAGGTCCTTGACCCGGATCTCCAGCCCGACATGGAAGAGCAGGAAGATAACACCCAGCTCGGCCATAGACATCAGCACATGGTTGGACGTGCTGATTACGCCCAGAACGTAGTCCCCCAACATGACACCTGCTGCCAGCTCACCGATAAGGGCCGGCATGCCGAGGCGAACGCAGACCTCCCCGAGGATTTTGGCCGAGGTGAAGATGATGAAGAAATAGAATAGAAGTTGACCGGCTTCCATGGGAATTCGCTTCCCGGTTTATAAATCAGCCGACCCCTCTTGTCAAATCCGTCTCCGCATCCTGAACCTTTTTCTAGCTCTCCTTCTGGGGGGAGGGCAGGAGGCCGCCTGTAAGCCCCCGTAGCGGAGGGGGGACCCATCGTTTCGATGGGGGGAACCGACGGGACTGGTTCCCCCGGGGTGCGGGGGCAGAGGACGGCTTCCAGCGCCCTTCATGAAGACGGCATATCCTGAAATGATCCGCTATTGGAGCTCGCGGCGCGCGCCGTATATCACGACATCGGAGAGCCGCAGTTCGAGACCCGGAACAGGATTCAGCAGCCTGATCTGAACCCGGTGTTCCCCCGGGCTGAGCTGGTAACGCCAGAACGGCGTGGGCTTTCGGATACGATCCTCGGCCGGCAGCAGAATTTTTTCTCCCGGATTCCCGTCGAGCCGTATCTCGAGCTCGAGAACCGCGTCCGGGACATCCTCTTCAAGCTTTTCGACGGCGCCGTCGACCGCGAACCCGATCCCCTCGAAGGCGAATTCTGCTTCCTTTGTCTCCCCGTCAAGCCGGATATCAAGCCGCCGCTTCTCCTTGGGATAATGTCCTGCAAACCCGACTTCAAGCGGGACCGCCTCCGGCTCTTGGACCTTGATCCGGACGGCCTCGGCACCAACTTCCCCACCGTTTCTCTTGATCATCTCCAGGGCATGTTTGGAGGAGAGGCTGTACGCCTCGGTCAGGGAAATGTCCGTATACTTGAAATCGAGGTCTTCAACGGCCGCCAGCCCTTGCTTCCAGAAAGCCGGGATCTTTTTATAACCGATCATCGTTCCCAGGATGCCTCCGGCCGTAGCCGGGTTGCAGTCGGAGTCGTCGCCCGCCCGGGTGCTGATCTCGACCGTCCGGCCGAAATCCCCATCCCCATAAAGAAGTCCCAGGACGACCCAAGCCGAGTTGATCCGGGCATCGATGTTGAACGGACTGAAAACACCGTCCGGACAGCCGATATCCTCGCCCCACTTTTTCTGGACCCGAAACCAGGTCTCCCTCCAGTCCCGGGGGTTCTCCCGGTATCCCTCGATCACGGTCCGGATGGTTCGGGCATAGAGGCTCTGTGGCGGGATCATCCGGAGTGCCTCATCGACGAGGCGGTGGACATCGTCCTCGATAAAAGCCAATGAATACATGGCCGCCACGTAAAGCCCGCCGTAGTACCCGTCCCCATAGTTCATGATATGACCGACCCGGTCGCAGATCCCGGCCGCCGCGTTGACCATTCCCGGGCTCATCAGCCCCGCGAAATCGGCCTCGATCTGGAAGTCGATGTCGTCCGCATGGGGGTTGTTCAGCCAGTGGCCGGACTGCGGCGGGGCGATACCGTTGAGAATGTTATATCTGGCCATCTGGTTGGCGTGCCAGAGCATGTAGCCGGCCTGGGCGAATTTTTCCGCAAAGACCCTTCTCCTCGATCGCCTCGACAAATGTCAGGTCCATGTAGATATCGTCGTAAAGCCCGGGGACATTCTCGAAATACCAGGAGAGCGCATCCCGGCTCCAGGAGAGCGGTTGATAGTCGTGAATAAAAGTGCTCTGGAACTGGAACTCGGTCGGACCGCCGTAGGTGCATCCGATGACCTGGCCGACCCAGCCTCCCTTGATCTTATCGAGGAGATCACTTTGAGAGAGGGTGACGAACCGGTCGGCGGGAGGGTCCTGCGGCATCCCGTCCGAAGCCATGATGGAGAGAAGCAAAAAGCCCAGGGCCGTTCCCAGAAGGGAAGGTTTTTTCAGTGTCTCAGACCACATCCAAAAACGCCGGAGGATAGTGGATGGTCCCCTTTATTGCCGGCCCGGGATGAGGGATAACCTCGGCGACCAGGAACGACCTCTCCGGAACCGGGAATGGCACTTCCAGCCCTTTGGGCCGGGCGGGGACGAATCCAAAACGGGCATAATAGCTCTGCTCCCCCACTACAATCACCAGGCTATGGCCGTATTGCCGGCACGTTTTAAGCCCCTGGTTAACGAGTTCGGATCCGATGCCCTTGTTCCGGAAATCCGGATGAACGGCCAGCGGCGCCAGGGCCAGAGCCACTTCTTCCGGGAGCTTCGGTTGGGCAGGCCGGATCCGGACTCGGCTGAACAGGACATGTCCGGCCACCCGGCCTTCGGATTCGGCGACCAAGGAAAGGCCAGGTATAAATTCTCGGCTGTCTCGAAGCTTCTCGACAAGAGCCGCCTCGTTTTCCCGCCCGAATGACAGTTGATGAATTTCCCGGATGGCGGCGAAGTCACGGGGCTCTTCCGGCCGGATCAAGATCGCAGCCTTTCCCTCCATGACGGATCTCATTATACTCCGACTGGACGGATAAAGAAAAGAAACATAAAATCTAGCGATACCGAAGGAGGCCGATCATGGAATCATTTTGGAGCGTTCAATCCCTGATCGCCCTGGTGACGTTGACCGCTCTCGAGATCGTCCTGGGCATAGACAATATCGTCTTTATCTCCATCCTTTCTTCCCGCCTTCCGCAAGGTGAAAGGCAGAGGGCCCGAATCGTCGGCCTGGGCCTGGCCATGCTCAGCCGGATCGCCTTGCTCCTCTCCCTGGCCTGGGTTCTGAGGCTCACCCGGCCGCTCTTTACGCTCCTCAGCCAGGACATCTCGGGCCGGGATATCATCCTCTTGGCCGGCGGGCTGTTTCTTCTGGCCAAGAGCACCTTCGAGATTCATGAAAGTCTCGAGGCTCCCGAGCCCAAATCCAAGGGCCGAAGCGGCCGGAAGTTCCTCCTCGTCATCATCCAGATCATGGTCCTGGATATAATCTTCTCGCTCGATTCGGTGATCACGGCCATAGGAATGGCCAAGCAGGTCGGGATCATGATCCTGGCCATCGTCATCGCCGTCATCGTCATGATGCTCTCGGTCAATGGGATCAGCCGTTTCGTAGAAAGCCACCCGACGATCAAGATGCGGGCCCTCAGTTTTCTCATCCTGATCGGGGTGAGCCTGGTCGGAGAAGGGCTGGATTTCCATATCCCCAAGGGCTATATCTATTTCGCCATGGCCTTCTCCGTGTTCGTGGAATTCCTCAACCACCGGGTCAGGCAGAGATATTACAATCCTATCCAACTGCGAAAGATGGTGAATTGAAAGGAGAATGATCATGAAAACTCTCCGTCTCATGCTGGCCGCTGTTCTGGTGATTATTTTTTTCGGCACCTTCTGCCCCGCCCAAGACGTCGGCGATGACCCTCGGGTCAAAACCGCTCTCGACGCGGCCAGGATATGGCTCGAGGCCCAGCGCGCATACGACGGCATCCCGGGCGTCTCCGCGGCCGTTGTCTATGACCAGCAGGTTCTCTGGAGCGGCGGGTATGGATACTCAGACCTCTCTAAAAAAAGTCCGGCCACAGCCGATACGATCTACAGCATCTGTTCGATCTCCAAGCTATTCACAAGCATCGCCGTGATGCAGCTCCGCGACGCCGGGAAACTCCGCCTTGATGACCCCGTCGAAAAACATCTCCCTTGGTTCAAGATCCAGAGGACGGCACCGGAAGGCCCTGCCATCACAATCGAAGGCCTCCTCACCCATGCTTCGGGACTGCCCCGGGAATCCGAATTCCCTTACTGGACCGCGCCGGATTACGTCTTCCCCACTCGCGAGCAGGTCAGGGAAAAGATCGCCAGCCAGCAAACCCTCTATCCCGCCGAGAAGTATTTTCAATATTCCAACCTCGGCATCACCCTGGCCGGGGAGGTCGTGGCGGCCGTCTCCGGCCAACCTTATGACGAATATGTAAAGAGCCACATCCTGGCTCCCCTAGGGATGACCGGCACAACCCCCGAGATACCTTCCGACCAGAAGGGAAAGCGCCTGGCCATAGGATATAGCATCCTGACCCGCGACAGAGAGCCCAAAGCGATGCCTTTCTTTCAGGTTCGTGGCATCGCGCCGGCCGCCGGTTTCGCCTCTACCGCCGAGGACTTGGCCTGCTTTGCCTCCTGGCAGTTCCGGCTCCTCGAAAAAGGGGGGACGGAAATTCTGAACGTGAATACCTTGCGCGAGATGCACCGGATCCACTGGGTGGAGCCGGATTTCGAGACCACCTGGGGGCTCGGGTTCAGCGTCTGGCGCCGTGACGGCAAAATTTTCGTGGGGCATGGCGGCTCCTGCCCTGGGTTCCGGTCTTCCGTCCTTTTCCGGCCGGATGAAAAAGTGGCGACGATCTTTCTGTCGAATGCCCACGAGGCGGCCTCCGCGGCTTTTTCGCAAAGCCTGTATGACCTTGTGGCCCCGGCCGTTAAGGACGCCGTCAAGAATCCCGACGCGGCCAAACAACCGGATGCCGGGCTGAACAAGTATCTGGGCACATACAAGGCCTGGAGCGGCGAGCTCGCCGTCATCATCTGGGAAGGCGGCCTGGCTGCCATGGACCTGCCGACCATGAACCCCGTGAAAGCCATCACCAAGCTCAAGAAAACGGGAGAGCACACCTTCCGGCGGATAAGGGATGATGAAGAACTCGGCGAAGAGATCGTCTTCGAGGTCGGGCCCGACCGCCGGGCAACACGCCTGAAGTGGGACAGCAATTATTATCCGCGCGTTGGCTGAGGCTATCCGATAAAAACTCCGCCGCGGAATCCCCCATTATGGGAGTGTTTCTCCATTAACAAATACCTGCCTCGGGGAAAACAGTACCTGTTTGTTCTCAGGCTTGCGGGGATTTCATTTCTCAGTGCGGTCTCCGGACCGGGAAAAAAGAGAGAAGCCCCTGATTGACTTTTCATTCAAAATCGAATATCAGAAGAGAAGCGGGGTTTAGGCAAGACAAAGATGCGTGGACGTCTTTCCAAGATTCTTTTCCTACGATTATCCTTGGAGGAGAATAAGAATGCATAGAAATGCGACTGCTTTCATATCCTGTCTGGTTCTTCTGTTGGGCATCGCCGCCGCTAAAACGAACCATGACGGCTCGGCCAACAATGCCGCCAGGATCAAGATCATCAAGTCCAGTTTGGAGGCAGGACTCGCCGGCCACAAAGCTCCGGTAGGAAAAGCCTATCTGGTCCTCGAGACCGAATGGGAGAATATCCATCCCAAACAGAAGGTCAAAAAGAGCGACCTGGAGGGAAAACCGGACCGGACGATGGGTGTCGGAGGACTGATGGGCAAGAAAAAGGAGACCAAGGAAGAATTTGTCGATGTCGATGTGTCCTATGTGGTTCCCAACCTCTTCGACCACATTTATTGCCTGGCCGACGGCCGAAGCTTCTCCCTCGACGGCGCGACCAAAGAACTCCCCGGCGGGACAAACCCCCAGGGCGAGTTTTCGGTGGCCAAACTCGGGGAGAAAAAGCAACTCACCTTAGCTTTCTTGATTCCGGATGCGGCCGAGAACATCGCCTTCCAGCTCTTCGATTACGCTTATGGCCACATCATCGTGCCCATAAAAGGCGACGTTGAGCTGGCTCGAGGGAAGGGCGGGGGGCCGGGAAAAGCGCTGGGAAGCCTCAAGGACAGCCTGATCGAGCTGGCCGCTTTGAAAATGGATCTCCGTCCGAACTTCGAGGATGAAGAAGCCCCCGAAGGATGGCGGTATGCCGTTATCGAATTGGGAGGGAAGAGCCTTTCGCAGGGCGGGCACGTCAAGAACATCGTCCAGATCGAGCCGGCAGAGTATATCTGGCTGCAGACAAGGGACGGTTTCCTTTACTATTGCGTCGGAGCGACGACGACAGAGGACGGTTATGTCCGCTTCACGCCAGAGGTATTTCAGACTCAACAGCTCCGTTTTCTCGTGCCGGCCACAGACAAGAATCTCGCTCTCGGCATCCGGATCCAGAACAAAGTCTACTCGCTTCCGCTGGGTCCGGAATTCTCCCTGAGACTTCCGAAGGCGCTCTCCTCTCACCGCGACGGAAAAACGATGGAAATCCGGCTCTTCGGAGCCCGGCGCGAGGAGGGCATGGTCATCCTTGACCTCGGGATCCAATCTCTTGTCGGAAGCGGTGTCGAGATTCAGACCTCTCCCCAGTTCATGCTAGAGGCGGATGGCGAAATGATCGAGTTCGACGAAGCGGCCACCGCAACGCTCCTCCGCCGGCCGCCGGAGCCTTTCACCATCCCGCCGCAGACTTTCGTTCGCTTTGAACTGGCCTACGAAACCGAGGCTGTTCCGACATCGCTCCGCTATCGAGGCTATGAGAGCGAGGGAACGTTGGCGATTCCCGGTTTGAAATAGGGCAGCGAATCAGAGGGCGAGAGAGGAGAAGAAATGAAAGCATTAAAAAGGACTTCGGCCTGGGCACTAGCAGTTCTTGTCTTCGCTTATGCATCGACCTGTTCGGGGAAAAAACAGGAGGATCTGCAGAGCCAGGCAATAGCTGAGCAGGAATCTGTTTCTCAGGCACAACAAGATCCCGAACGACCGGAAGCGGGACCGTCGGAGTCCGTTCCGGCCGGTGAGGATTGGGAAGAATCGTTCACGTTCGTCAGGGACTCCATCCGGACAGAGGCGTCCCGGTTTCCACTCAAAACCGCCGAAGGCGTCCGTTGGGGTCGGAGCGGAAATTCTCTGGAAAAAGCTCTGCTCCTCGCCCAGATCCTCCAGGACATCGGAAAGACCGTCCAAATCGCCGAAGGAGACTTGGACGACAAGGCCGCAAAAATCCTCCTGGGAAGCGTCTTCCCGGCGGCCAAGACTTTCTCCTATAGTGCTGACGTTCCGGTTTCGGCTCCTGTTGAAGACCCGAACCTGATCTCGGCGGTGAGACGTCATTTCTGGGTCCAGATGGAGGAGGGCGATCGTTGGATGGATTTGGACCCCAGTTTTTCAGAGGCCAAGCCGGGGCGGGCTTTCGCCTCCGTAAAAGAGACCTATGATCCCGCGGATGAATACCTGAGAACGCGGGTTTCGATTGCCCTCGAGGTTACAGCCGCCGATTCCCCGGAGCCCGATCCCGTTCTCACCTGGGAAGGGGAGATAGAGGAGGTGGCTTATCAGCCGCTCTCCCTATCCATCGTAGCGGAATTTCAGGCCACCGCTCAAGAAGAGGAAGAGGAAAAAGGCGAAGCTGCCGGCGGCCTCTTTGGCGCACTGGGCGGGCAGCCCTCCAAATCTAAAAAGGGCCAGACCGGAGAGAAGACGGTCTACAACGCCGCTTTGACCCTCAGCGGAGAGGAAGTGGCCGATGGGCAGTTCTCCGCCGAGAAAGACGTCCTGGACCGGCTCGTTCTCAGGCTGAAATTTGAGAGCCTGGACGAAGTCGTTTCCATATCGGAACGTCCTCTTTATGAGAAAAGGGGGAAGGACAGCACGGCTCCCCTCTTCCAGAGGCACTCTATCCTCATCACCGGGAACCGAATCCCAGCAGAGGCCTGGCAAGGCAAGCTGAAGGCCGTCTCCGAAAATGACCTTCTCAACGATCTCAAGGCGGGTGTCGAGGACGTGAAAAAAAAGCTCAAATCCAAGAAATTCGACCGGAGCACGTTGGAGAGAAGCGCTGAGCTCGAAGAAAAGCTCGGGCCCGAACTCGGATATCTGGTCAACATGATCTTCGCCTCGACTTCGGACGACCAAACTGGACAGCAGGCGGAGGCCCTGTCGGTTTACAGCTATTACCAGGTTCCGCGCGTCCTCATCACTTCCTTTAGCGGGGATAAGGAGACGTCCGAGGCAAGCTTCGACCTGAGACAGGACCGGGTACAAGCCGTCCCCTTCCCCGGTCAAGCCAAGGCTATGGGCGGCACGTTCCTATACGGCCGGGGAGTGATGGAATCTACGCTCGAGGGACAGCTCCTCGAGCTTCTCTCGGGAAAGCCGGCGCTGACCACCGCCGTTCTGATGCAGGAGGCGGCACAGAAGAAGATCCCCATCCGGATGTTTTCCTCGCTCGAAAGAGCAAGCCTTCGGAATGTCGGGCTGCCCACACTCGTGGCGGAGAAGGTCGATATGGTCTTGGAATCCGGCCGAATCATCGTTCTCCCTGAAAAGGGTGTGCCCTGGCAAGGGAAAAACCGCTGGGGATGGTGGGACATCGACCCGGGCACGATGGAGACAATCGGTGTCATGGACTCCGGCCTCCACCAGGCCATGGTGCAGAGAACGATCCTGGAAACCGAGGGTCCCCTCCAGACCAAGATGGGCTTTGTCATCGGGGCCATCGTCGGGGCCGTGGACACCCAATGGATGATCGCCGGGATGATGTCGCCACCGAAATCGTGGCGGCTATGTGGCC
>CAYOZW010000026.1:846-23044 GCA_964408495.1 uncultured Eubacteriales bacterium | reverse complement strand
CTCGAGTCGGAACAGAGGTCCAGGCTACGGCCGACGGCGTGGTCACCTTCGCCGGATGGAACGGTGCTTCGGGCCGGATGGTCAGGCTCAGGCACAAGAACACCTATGAAACGATGTATCTCCACCTGCGGAGCTTCGGCCCCGGGATTCGTTCGGGAGCCCGGGTGAAGAGCGGTGATATCGTTGGATATGTAGGCTCCTCCGGGGAGGCGACCGGCCCCCACTTGGATTACCGGATCAAGCGCAACGGCAGCTACCTCAATCCTCTCAGCGCCAAGTTTGACCCCGTCGAACCTCTCAAAGAGGAGCTGCTCGATGATTTCGGGAAGGAGATCGAGAAATATTTGCTTCTGCTCAACGATCCCCTCGCCCTGGTCGGCTCCAGTTTTTTCTGAGATGACAGAACACAAGAATCCGTTTCCAACCGTCGATATCATCATCGAGGTCGCCCGCGAGGACGGACGTCCCGGTATTGTCCTGGTCGAGCGCAAATTCCCGCCTCTCGGTTGGGCCCTTCCCGGCGGCTTCGTGGAATACGGGGAATCGCTGGAGGAGGCCGCCGTCCGGGAAGCCAAAGAAGAGACCTCGCTCGATATCGAATTGGTCGAACAATTTCACACCTATTCCGATCCGGGCCGCGACCCCCGCTTCCACACCATCAGCACGGTCTTCATCGCCACGGCACGGGGACGACCCCGGGCCCAGGACGATGCCCGGAATACCGGGATCTTCTCCGAAGAAGACAGGCCCCGTCCTCTGACCTTTGATCACGAACGAATCTTGGCCGATTACTGGAGAAAGAGAAATGCCGGCAAAAGATAAAAAAGAGCGTGAATCTGCTAGAGACACGAAACTCAAAGAGATCGCCCGGGTCATGGGACCTGTCGAAGCCGAGGTCATCAAGAACTTCTTGGAGAGCCAGGGAATCTCCTGCATCCTCCAGGGGCAGATGGTCCAGTCGGTCTATCCGATGAGTGTCGATGGCATGGGGGAGCTCAGGGTATTGGTCTCGGAGGACGACTTCTCCCTCGCTAAGGAGTTGCTGGCGAACCGTCCCCAGACGGAATAAAACAACCCGAGAGTCTGATCCAGCCTTCTCTTCTACTCATTTAGTATCTCAGTAATATATAGTTATTTTCTTTTAATTTCCGCTTGACATTCATCTGTTCGTCCCCTATATTCTAAGCAAATGGGATAAATTGGGATAAAACGGGACAATGTTAATAGGCAATTACACGGCGAAAATCGATAAGAGTGGACGGATCAAGATCCCCGAAAAGTTCCGGGCCGCAATCGAAGAGGAGTACGGGAAGGACGTATTTATCACCTCCCTGACCGACGAAGCCGTCCAGATCTATCCCCTCTCGGTCTGGGAAAGGATGACCGGCGTGGCCAAAGAGGGGGCCCTCCATCTCCGGCCGGATATCCGCCGCTTCCTGCTCCGTGTCAACCGCAAAGGGGCCAAACACGAAATCGATCCCAAGGGTCGCGTTTTGCTCAATCAAACCATGCGGGGGACGGCCCGGCTCGAAGAGGAAGTGGAAGTCATCGGCTTGAACAATCACCTGGAAGTTTGGAACGGAGAGCTCCTGGACGAGAAGCTCGAGAAAAAACCGCTGACGGATGATGATTTTGAGAAGATCGCCGATCTCATCCCCCGCGGAAAATCGAATGAATGATCGTGGACATGTCCCCGTCCTTCTCAACGAGGTCATGCAGTATTTGGACGTCGCTCGAGAAGGCACCTATATCGATGGGACCATAGGCCTGGGCGGTCACTCCATCGAAATCCTGAAGAAGAATCCAGGCGCTTTCCTTGTCGGGCTGGACGTCGATGAGCTCGCCCTGAATGTAGTCAAGGAGACGCTCGTGCCCTATGCCGACCGCGCCCGTCTCTATCAGGCGGATTTCCGTTATCTTCCAGAACTCGATATCGATTTCTCAGGCATCCGCGGATTGCTCCTTGACCTGGGCCTGTCTTCCTTTCAACTCGACTCTGCCGGACGGGGCTTCAGCTTCAACCGGGAGGGACCGCTGGACATGCGGATGGACCTCAGAAACAAAACGACCGCTTTTAAGATCATCGACACCTATTCGGAGCCGAAACTTGCCCATCTCTTCCAGGAATACGGGGAACTGAGGCAGGCCAAAAGGCTGGCCCGGGAGATCGTCGCCCGCCGGAAGGTCAGGAAGTTTGAGACCACGGTCGATCTCCGGCAGGTCATTGAACAAGTCTGCCACTGGATCCCCCAGAAAGGCAAGGTCCACCCCGCTGCCAAGGTCTTCCAAGCCCTGCGCATCGAAGTCAATCAGGAACTCCAGGGCGTGGGGGAATTCCTCGAGACAATGGCCGGCCGCGTTCTCCCAGGCGCGCGCTTCGTGGTCATCTCTTTTCATTCCCTCGAAGACAGGATCGTCAAGCGAACCTTCGCCCGCTTATCAGGGAGCGACGGCGGTGCCGTCCTCGTCCGCCTTCTCACCCGGAAACCGGTCACTCCCAGCGATGAAGAGATAGCCGCTAATTCGCGTTCCAAATCCGCCAAACTGAGGGCAGTGGAGAAGGTTTGATGGTCCGGAAAAAGTTCGAAAAAAAAGAGATCGCAGCGGCCGCCGGATGCATCCTTCTGGCCATCGCCACCTTGACTTTCTATATCTGGCACCAGGCCGCTATCATCCAGCTCGGCTACGACACCAGCGGACTCGAGGAGAAAAAGGCCCAACTGGGAGAGGACATCAAGAGACTGGAGACCGAGCGCGCGGCGCTCCTGGCTCCGGACAGGGTGGACCGGATCGCCCGAGAGGAACTCCGGCTCGTCGAGCCGAAACCGGAGCAGATCATCTATGAGGACGTCAGGCGGACCGATGACCCGACATGATTTCGGCCCCTCCTACCAGAGACGCGTGCTCAAGCGCACGATCATCCTGGCCTTCTTCTTTTTTCTCTGGTTCGTCGTCCTGACGCTGCGGCTCATCCAGCTCCAGGTCATTGATTATCGGCGCTACCACGAAGCGGTCATTCGGCAGAGCCAGCTCGAACGCAACATCGTGCCGGAGCGCGGGACGATCTTTGACCGCCATGGCAAAATCCTGGCCCGGAGCCTGCCGGTGCCGACGGCATTCCTCATGCCCAACGACAATGAGCCCCCCGCTGAGCAGTTCTCCCGGATTGAATCTTTGAAGAAAATCCTCGACCTCTCCGCCAAGGAACTTCAAGGAATCAAAGCCAAGATTCAGAAGGGGGATTCGTATATCTTCATCAAGAGAAAGATCCGCCAGGAGCAGGCCGACCGAGCCGCCGGGCTCGACCTGAGCGGCGTTCATTTTCAGGAGGAGAACAAGCGCTTCTATCCCTCCGGAACCCTGGCCGCCCACGTGCTCGGCGGAGTCGACGTCGACGACCAGGGCCTGGCCGGGATCGAACTCCAATACAATACGCGGCTGGCGGGAGTCAATGGCAGAAGCCTGATCCTGAGGGACGCCAACAAAAGACGCTTCGGTTGGGAAGTCCTCAAAGAATCCACGCCAGGAAAGGATCTTGTGCTGACCCTCGACGAGTCCGTTCAATATATCGCCGAGCGGGAGCTCAAAAAAGCGGTCCGTGAACATGCTGCGGGCTGGGGCACGGTGATCATCTCTCACCCGGCCTCAGGAGAGGTCCTGGCCATGGCCACCTGGCCGACTTATGACCCGAATGACTTTCCACCGTCACCGCTTGAACGGGCGCGCAACCGGGCCATCCAAGAGAACTTCGAACCCGGCTCGATGTTCAAGATTGTCACTGCCTCAGCCGCCTTGGAGGCCGGTGTCGTCGGGCTGAACGATTTCTTCGACTGCAGCGAGGGAAGTATCAGGGTGGCCGGCTGGACGATCAACGATCACAAGAAAATGGGTACGCTCAGCTTCCCGGAAGTGATCATTCACTCCTCGAACGTGGGGACTATCAAAGTCGGCCAGAGAATAGGGCAGGACCGTCTTTACCAGATGATTCAGACGTTCGGATTCGGCCAAAAAACCGGCATCGACCTACCGGGCGAGGAGAACGGAATCTTCCACACTCTGGACAATTGGAGCCGAACCTCTCTGGCCGCTCATTCCATAGGGTACGAGATATCGGTGACCGCGGTCCAGATCCTCCAGGCAATGAACGTGCTGGCCAACGGGGGTGTCCGGATTCCGCTCCGGATCACCAGGGAAACTCTGAACCTTTCGGGATTCAATCCTGATATCCCCCCCGCCGGAGACCGGATCATTTCCGAAAAAACGGCCTCCGATCTTACCCGCCTCGTTTTCGAAGAAGTCGTCGCCGAAGGGACAGGACAAGCCGCCCAGATCGACGGCTTCCGAATAGCCGGGAAAACAGGTACGGCCCGCAGATTGGACCCCAACCTCCGAGTCTACCTGGCCAGCCGGCATTTGGCATCGTTTGTCGGCTTCGTGCCCGCCGACCGCCCGATACTTTCGATGGTCGTTGTGATCGACGAGCCGAAGTTCAGCCCTCAATACGGCGGCCAGGTGGCTGCGCCCGTGTTTCGCGAGATCGCCCGCCGTGTCCTGCTGTATATGAGGCAGGCCCCGCAGCCGGGCCCGGCCAAGCGACTCGTGACCGCTCAACTCCGGAGCCTGGAACGCCCATGAAGCTCAATGATGTATTCAAGGACATCCCGGACTGCCGGTTCAACGGGAACGGCGAGACGGAAATCCTCGGCCTTGCCTATTCTTCCAAGCAGGTCAAGCCGGGGTTCCTCTTCGCCGCCATACCGGGAGAAAAAAGAGACGGATTCGAATTCATCGGAGAGGCTAGACAAAACGGTGCCAAGGCCATCCTTTCAGACCGACCCAAACCCCAGAAGTGGACATCGGCATGGGTCCAGACAGCGGATGTCCGGGAGGCTCTGGCCCTGGCCTCTGCCAATTTCTACGGCGATCCCTCGATGGCCCTGACAGTCGTGGGCATCACCGGGACCAAGGGGAAAACGACGTTGACCTATCTCCTTGAGTCGATCCTCCAAAAGGCAGGACACCAGCCCGGAGTCATCGGGACCATCAACTACCGCTGGTCGAAAATGATCCAGACGGCCCCCCGGACAACCCCGGAAGCCCCCGACCTGCAGCGAATGATGAGAGAGATGCTGGAGCAGGGCGTCACCCACTGCCTGATCGAGGTCTCCTCTCACGCCCTGGACCTCAAGCGAGTCTGGGGGGTGCATTTCGACATCGCGGTTTTCACCAACTTGAGCGCCGAGCATCTCGATTACCACTCCTCGATGGAGGATTATTTCGAAGCCAAGAAAAGGCTCTTCTTCCTGAACGCTAAGAAGCGAACTGCGGTCGTCAACCTGGATGATCCTTGGGGAAACCGCCTCATGACGGAGCTTCCTCTGAACACGATATCCTTCGGCCTCAGGCCGGCGGCAATCGTCCGGGCCGAGGAGTTCCGCTTCGCCGAGACCGGTATCAAAGCGGAAGTGGATTATCCGAGCGGGCAGGTGAAGATCTGTTCGGCCTTGATGGGCAAGCACAATCTCTACAATATCCTGGCCGCCGTAGCCACCGGCCTGGCCCTGAACATCCCCGCGCCGGCGATCAAAGAGGGGATATCAGCCCTCAAGAGCATACCGGGGAGGCTGGAGAAGGTGGAGAATGCACTGGGCTTCCATGTTTTTATCGATTATGCCCACACCGACCAGGCTATGCGCAGTCTGTTGGAGGCCATCCGAGGGCTGAACCCCCCGCGCATCCTGCTCGTATTCGGCGCAGGCGGGGACCGGGACAAGTCCAAGAGACCGAGAATGGGAGAGGTCGCCGCGGCCTTCGCGGACCAGGTCTTCATCACTTCCGATAATCCCCGCTCTGAGGACCCGCTGGCCATCATCGCCGATATTGAACAGGGCTTCATTAGAAAGGGCGCGAAGAACTACAGGATCATTCCCGACCGAAAAGAAGCCATCGCCGCGGCCCTGGCCGAGGCCAGGAAAGGCGATTACGTCCTCATCGTCGGCAAAGGACACGAGAACTATCAAATCTTCAAAGATAGGACCATCCATTTCGACGACTCCGAAGTCGTCCGCTCGATCCTCGCTACCCTGGAAGGAAAGCCCTGATGGTGGAGTTGCGATTGGACGAGATCGCCGCCCGCGCAGCCGGGAGGATCATCCAGGGAAATCCTTCTTCCGTATTCCAAGCTTTCAATATCGACTCCCGCTTGAGCCAGCGGGGTGAGCTTTTTTTCGCCATCGTCGCTAAGCGGGATGGACACACATTTATCCCCGACGCCGCCAGGAAGGGCGCCGGCGGCGCAGTCATTTCCAGGGAGATCAACCCGGTTGGCCCGGGCTTCTCCCTGCTTCACGTCTCGGACACCGTAGCGGCGCTCCAAGCGCTCGCCCGGTCGGTTTTGGACGAGGGCCGTCCCCGAGTGGTCGGTATCACCGGGAGTATCGGCAAGACGACCACCAAAGAGTTCACGGCAGGGCTGCTTTCGCAGCGTTTCCGGGTCCTCAAATCGGAGGGGAACTTCAACAACCGTCTCGGCCTGGCGCTTTCCCTGCTCAAATTCCAGCCGGGCCAGGAGATAGCCGTGCTGGAGATGGGGACGAGCGCGCCAGGCGAGATCCTCGCCCTCACCCAAACCGCCCCTCCCGACGTTGCGGTCATCACCAACATCAATCCTGTGCATCTCGAATTCTTCCACACTCTAGAGGCCATCGCCCAAGCCAAAAAAGAGATCCTCGACGGCGCGAAACCGGACGGAACCGCCGTTCTCAATGGAGACGACGAACGGGTTAAGGAAATCGGAGGGAGCTGGAAAGGCCGGCGGATCACTTTCGGATTCTCTGGAGGTTGCGACGTCCAGGCCTCGGCCGCCAGAAAACTGGGAGCTGACGGGATGGCCTTCAAGCTCCGGCTCGAGAACAAGACCGAGGAGGTCCGCTTCCCGTTTTTTTACGAGGACTTCCTGTCCAACCTCCTGGCTGCCGTGGGCGCCTGCCATGCCCTTTCCCTTCCCTTCGACGTCATCGTCGAGGGTATCCCTCGACTTTCGCCATTCCGGGGCAGAGGAAGGATGATCAACCTCGGTCAGGGAATTCAGCTCATCGACGATTCCTATAATTCCAGCCCGAAGGCCCTCGAGGCCGCGCTCAGAGGGCTGGCATCCTTTCCCGCCAAAAGGAGGATCGCCGTCCTGGGAGACATGCTGGAGCTCGGTCCGGAGGAAATCTCTTTCCATCGGCAGGCGGGAAAAGACGTCGTCGGCAATATCTGGGACCTGCTTATAGCTATCGGACCTTTGGCCCGCCATATCGCCGAGGCCGCCCTGGCCGCTGGCCTTCCGGCAGCTCAGGTTCGGATGTTCTCGACATCGGAAGAGGCCGCGGCCCAGATCTCCTCGATCGTCGAGGAGGGAGACCTCATTCTGGTGAAAGGGTCCCGCGGAATCAAGACCGAACTCCTTGTCGAAAGACTGGAAAACGATTTCAAGGAGAGTTGAAGTGCTCTACTGGCTTCTCATCCCGCTTCGCGAACACTTCTCTTTTCTCAATGTATTCCGTTACATAACCGTCCGCACCGCATTGGCCGGCATCACCGCCCTCCTCGTCAGCTTCATCCTCGGCCCCTGGCTCATCCGGATGATGAGAAAACATCAGATCGGGCAGGAGATCCGTCCTGACGGCCCACAGTCTCATCTGGCCAAAAAAGGCACGCCCTCCATGGGGGGGATCTTGATAATCGGCTCGACCCTTATCCCGACGCTTCTTTGGGGAAACCTGAACAACTCTTATGTTTGGATGGGGATGATCACGATCCTGGGCTTCGGAGTCATCGGGTTCTGGGATGATTACCTGAAAGTTAAGAAACGCCGCTCTCTGGGGCTCAACGTCCGGACTAAGCTAATCCTTCAATTCGGTCTGGCCGCCGCGATCGGCCTGGCGCTCGTCTATATCGGGATGACCGACGGTTTCAGCCTGAATCTGAGCTTCCCATTCTTCAAGAAATGGGTCCCTTACCTGGGCTGGTTCTATCTGCCCTGGATCATCTTTATCTTGGTGGGGTCCTCGAACGCGGTGAACCTGGCTGACGGGTTGGACGGACTGGCCATCGGGCTGACCTTCATCAGCGCCACGGCCCTTACCGCCCTGACCTACATCGCCGGCCATGTCAACTATTCGGGCTATCTGAATATCGCTTATGTCGCTCGGGCGGCCGAGTTGACCGTCTTCGCCGGCGCGCTCTCCGGCGCCTGCCTGGCCTTTCTCTGGTTTAACTGTCATCCGGCGCAGATCTTTATGGGAGACGTGGGCGCCCTCTCTCTCGGCGCGGCCCTGGCCGTCATCGCCATCCTGATCAAGCAGGAGTTCCTCCTTTTCGCGGTCGCCGGAGTGTTTATCCTGGAGGCGGTATCCGTTCTCCTGCAGATTGGGTACTTCCGGATTTCGGGAGGCAAACGTATCTTCAAGATGGCTCCTCTTCATCATCATTTCGAGCTCGCCGGCTGGCGGGAAGAGCAGGTCGTGATCAGGTTTTGGATCCTGGGGATTATTTTCGCTCTCTTCAGCCTGGCCACACTGAAATTGAGATAGATATGGATATCGAAGGAAGAAACGTGCTGATCGTCGGCTTCGGAAAGACAGGAGAAGCTCTGGCCTCTTTCCTGGTCCGCCGGGGCGCCCGAGTGACGGTCAGCGAAATCCGGGAAGAAGCCAGGCTGGGCCGGAAGGTCTCGCTCTGGAAGGGCAGGAACGTCCGCTTCGAGACGGGCCAGCATCTTCCCTTGACCTTCCTCAAGGCCGACATCATCATCCCCAGTCCGGGGGCAGCCGCCCTGCCCGAGATCGATGCGGCCGAAAAGGCAGGTGTCCGGGTCCTCTCCGAGATTGAGCTGGCCGCCCGCTTTATCAAGGGAAAGATCGTCGGCATCACCGGCACCAACGGCAAATCGACGACCGTGACCCTGGCTCACAAAATCCTCAAGGAAGCCGGGCTTCATTCCTACCTGGCGGGAAATATCGGCACGCCCCTAATCTCGTTTGTTGAAAAGAGCCGGGACCACCATATCTACATCACCGAGATATCGAGCTTTCAGCTCGAGCATATCGACACCTTCAGAGCCGCCGTCTCGGTGTTCCTCAACATCTCCCAGAACCACCTGGATTGGCATGGCACGTTCGAGGAATACTTCAGCGCCAAGCAGAAGCTGGTTCTCGGCCAGGGCCCGAGGGATATCGCCGTCCTCAACGCCGACGACAGGCTCGTCGGCGGATTAGCTCGTCGTATCCCGGCCCGGATTTATCTGTTCAGCCGCAGACGAGAGGTCCGCCGGGGATGTTTCCTCAAGGATGGCTGGCTCATTTTGCGGGATGGAGAAAACAAAGAAAAGCTCATGAGGTCGACCGAAATCCCTCTCCCCGGCCTTCACAACCTGGAGAACGTTATGGCGGCGGCCCTGGCCGGATGGGTCCTGGGCGCAGGGATAGGGACGATGCGCGCCTCCATCCGGGCCTTTTCCGGTCTCGAACACCGCCTGGAGCGGGTTCTCTCGCTGCGCGGAGTCGATTTCGTTAACGATTCCAAAGCGACAACGGTCGACGCTACGGTCAAGGCGCTCCAGAGTTATGACCGCAAGGTCGTCCTCATCCTGGGTGGACGGGACAAGGGATCCGATTTTCGGCTCCTCCGCCGGCCGGTGAGAAGGATCGTCAAGCTGGCTGTCCTCCTGGGCGAGTCCAAAGCGAAGATCGCGGCAGCGCTCCGGGGCGCCATCCCCTTGGCTGAAGCCCGATCATTGGGTGAAGCCACACGGCTGGCTTTCGCGGCCGCCGGACGAGGGGAAGTCGTCCTATTGGCTCCGGCCTGCACGAGCTTCGATATGTTCAGGAATTTCGAAGCCAGGGGAAGGGCTTTCAAACGGGAAGTCCGCAAGCTCAAGGATTCCTTACCGGGAAAAAAGGCCTAGACGATGGAAATATTCAGATCCTACGGCTTCGACAAGGCGCTCTTCGTGATCACCGTCGTCCTCCTGGCCGTTGGTTTCATCATGGTCTTCAGCTCTTCAGCCAACCTGGCGAGCGAAAAGTATGACCAATATCTCCATTTCTTCATCCAACAGATCGTCGGCGCCGCAGTGGGGATGGCGATCGTTCTTTTTATCCTCAGCATCCGGAAGGCCTTCTTCCAGAATACCGTGATCGTCTATGCGATCCTCGTCCTTTCCATTTCCCTTCTCGCCGCCTGTTTCGTTATGCCGTCGATCGCCCGGGTCAACCGCTGGATTATTCTTTTCGGCATCCGCTTCCAGCCCTCGGAGCTGGCCAAGATCAGCCTCGTGCTCTTTCTCGCTCAATTTTTGGAGCGGAAAAAGGACCGGCTCGACGAATGGCGGGTTCTTGTCTTCCCCATCGCCATCATGGCCCTGGTCACGCTTCTCGTTATCAAGGAACCGGACTACGGCACGGCCCTGCTCATCTTCGCCAGCGGCAGCCTGATGCTCTATCTCGGAGGTGTCAAGCTCCGCAACCTGGCCGTATTGGGCGCTGTCGCCGGGGTCGTCTTCGCCGTTTATCTCTTCTCGGCCAGCTACCGGGTCCAGAGGATCACCAGCTTCATGTCACCCGACAAAGATATCATGGGGAAGGGCTTTCAGCCCTATCAATCCAAGCTCGCCGTCGGATCGGGCGGTCTTCTCGGCGTCAGCCTGGGCGAGAGCCGACAGAAACTCTACTTCCTTCCCTATGCGCATACGGACTTCATCTATGCCATCCTGGGGGAAGAATTCGGACTTCTCGGGACCGTGACCATCCTCCTCCTTTTTCTCGCCTTCCTCTGGAGAGGACTGGTCATCGGAGCCCGGGCCCCGACTCCGGCCGGCCAGTTGACGGCCGTCGGATTGACAGTGATCATCTGTGCACAGGCTCTCCTGAATATCACCGTCGTCCTGGGAATGGGGCCCGCCAAGGGCGTGCCTCTTCCTCTGATCAGCTTCGGCCGGTCCTCCCTGGTCTGCACACTGGTCGCCGTCGGGATCATCCTGAACATCTCCCAACGGAAAGGGACAAAGGGAACAAACACATGACGGCACGGCGGGTTGTTATCAGCGGTGGCGGAACAGGAGGGCATCTCTACCCCGCCCTGGCCGTGGGCAGCAAGCTGCAGGAGAAGGACTCCTCCATCCGGATGACTTTCATCGGCGGCCACCGCCCCATAGAAAAGGCCCTCATGGAAAAATACGGCGCCCATTTCATCCCGATGAGGATCGAAGGGATCAAAGGACGCGGCTTGAAGGGCTTGAAAACGATGGCTTATCTCCCCTTCGCGCTTTTCCGGTCGCTGGTCCTCCTCAGGCGTCTCCAACCGGGCCTCGTCATCGGTGTCGGCGGATACAGCTCCGGGCCGGTCGTTCTCGCGGCCGTGCTGCTGGGGATTCCCACCCTGATCCTGGAGCAGAACCTCACGCCGGGATTTACCAACCGCGTCCTTCTCCGCTGGGTGCGAAAAGCGGTCGTCGCTTTCGAAAAATCCCTGGACCACTTCAAGGGAAAGGCCGTTTTCCTGGGCAACCCCGTCCGGGAAGAATTTCATCGCATCCGGCCTAAGCTGCGGACAGAAACGCTCACCCTCCTGGTTTTCGGAGGAAGCCAGGGCTCCCGCGTCCTCAACGAAACTATGGTCGCCGCCCTCCCCCTGCTCGCGGCCGAAAAGAGCCGGCTCCATATCTTCCACCAGACGGGTGAGGCCCAATTCAAAAAGACCAATGAGGGCTATGTTCAAAACGGTTTTCAAGATGCCGAAGTCGCCCCTTTCTTTGATGACATGGCCGGCTATTTTGAAAAATCCGACCTGGTCATCGCCCGGGCCGGAGCCACGACCGTCGCCGAGCTCATCATCGCCCGGAAGGCGGCCGTGCTCGTCCCGTTCGCCCTGGCCTCAGAAGATCATCAGGCCAAGAACGCCGGAGAGCTGGCGCGGGTGGACGGCGCCGAAGTGATCCTGGAGAAGAAGCTCACTCCCGAACTTCTGGCAATGCGGATTCTCTTTTACTTGAATCATCCCGACAGGATCTCCGCTATGGAGAAAAACCTGGACGTCCTGAGAACTGAAGACCCGGCGGGACGGATCGCCGAATTGTGTGTCGAGCTCCTCGAGGCGAAGGCATAGGAGGCCACGTGGTCAAGCCAATATACCGGAAACTCAAGCATATTCACATGATCGGCATCGGCGGAACAGGCATGAGCGGCATCGCCGAAGTGCTCCTCAACCTCGGCTATAAAGTCTCCGGGACTGACCTTCAAACGACCGATGTCACCACCAGACTGGCCAAGATCGGGGCCCAGGTCAGGAAGGGCCACAAAGGAGAGCGAGTCCACGGCGCGGATGTGGCCGTCATCTCCTCGGCCGTCAAGGAGGAAAATGTCGAGGTTCAGGAAGCCCGCCGGCTCAAGATCCCGGTGATCCCCCGGGCCGAGATGCTGGCCGAACTGATGCGGATGAAGTACGGCATCGCCGTGGCCGGTTCCCACGGCAAGACCACGACGACCTCGATGATTGCCCTTGTTCTCGAACACAGCGGGTTCGATCCCACCATCATCGTCGGAGGCCGGCTGAACACCGTCGGCGCCAACGCCAAGCTCGGGGCGGGCGACTTCATCGTCGCCGAGGCCGACGAGAGCGACCGCTCCTTCCTCTACCTCTCGCCGTTCATCGCCGTCCTGACCAACATCGACGATGAGCATCTCGACCAGTACCAGACCGTCGATGAGATCAAGAGAACTTTTGTCAACTTCGCCAATAAGGTCCCCTTCTACTGCCCGATCATTCTCTGTCTTGACGACCCGAACCTGCAGAGCCTCATTCCTCAGCTCGAGCGCCGGCTTATCACCTACGGATTTTCCACCCAAGCGGATATTTTCGCGCGTGATCACAGCTTCTCCGATTTCCGGAGCGCTTCGGCGCTCTACTACAAGGGCAAGAGGATCGGGACGATGAAACTTCAAGTTCCGGGCAAGCATAATATTTCTAACGCCATGGCCGCCATCGCCGTCGGGCTCGACCTGGATATCCCTCCGAAGGTCATCCTCCGGGCGATGGAGAAATATACCGGGATCGGGCGGAGGTTCGAACTGAAAAAGAAGGTCGACGACATCATGATCGTCGAGGACTACGGCCATCATCCGACTGAAATCCGGGCGACACTGGAGGCGGCCAAACGCGGCTTTGCCCGCCGCCTGATCGTCGTCTTCCAGCCGCATCGTTACACCCGGCTCTCCTTGCTCATGGACAGCTTCGCCACGGCCTTCAACCAAGCCGACGTTCTGATCGTTACCGAGGTCTATCCGGCCGGCGAAATGCCTCTCCCGGGAATTTCCGGCCAGGCGCTTTTTGAAGAGATCCAGAGATTCGGACACAGGGATGTCCATTTCGAGCCCAACCTCAAGAAAGTGTCCCGTCTGCTCAAGCGGCTGGCCCGCCCGGGAGACATCATCCTGGCTCAAGGTGCGGGGAACATCACCAAGGTGGTCCCCGAAATTATCGCCGCCCTGGAGGAAAAGCGCTGATCATGGCCATCCTCGCCCCTTCGCTCAAACACCGGGCCATCACGGCCTATGGGGGGCCGCTCGAATTCAAACGCGGCCGGGCCAAGGTCCCGGTCAAGAAAGTCCAGCGGAAGCTGACCGTCCGTTCGAGGCACATCGTGCTCTTTTTCATCGTTCTCGCCGGCTTCTTTTTCGGCCTGACAAAAGGATATCTTTACCTCATCAACTGCGATGATTTCGCGATCAAGAAGATCGAGGTCGCCTGCCAACGCGATTTTGTCGGCCGGGATATCCGTTCATTCCTCGACTCTTCAAGGTTCGGCAATCTGCTCCTCCTCGATATCAGAGCCCTTAAGGACCAGATCGAATCGCACCGCTGGATCAAAGAAGCCCGGCTACGCAAAGTCTTCCCCTCCTCCCTAAAGGTGGAACTGTCGGAGAGAGAACCGGTGGCTCTGCTGAAGCTCGGTGAAGGCTACCTGATGATTGATGAAGAGGGTGTCGGCTTGGCAAGACTGGCGGCACGGGAAGACGTCAACCTCCCCCTGCTCCTCGACAGTTCGATCTTTCAGGACCGCTACCGGGAGAAGATTGCCCTGGCCTGGCGATGCCTGAGCGACCTGGATCAGGAACAAAGGCGGGAGCTTGACGCGCTGGATTTAAGCGTGAACCACTGCGTCAGCGCTTTCCTGCGGGGAGTAACGACCCGCTTTATCCTCGGTGACGAGCGCTTCTCGGGGAGGCTCTCTTTTATCCGCTCCTATCTAAGTGAGCTTGAAAGTCAGAACGGACCGATCGAATATGTTGACCTGCGGTTTGACGATCGCATCATTTTCAGGCCGCTCCCGGCCGTGGAGCTGGCGGCCATTCCCAACCACCAGGAGGTGAACTAATGTCCAAGAACAGCTACATCGTCGGGCTGGATATCGGCACCAAGAAGGTCGCCGCCATCATCGGAGAGATCACCGAAGACCGCAAGGTCGAGGTGATCGGCATCGGGACGGCCGAGTCCAAGGGACTGCGCAAGGGAGTGGTCGTCAACCTGGAGGCCACGACATCGGCCATCAAGAAGGCTCAGGAGGAGGCCGAACTCATGGCAGGTGTCGAGATCGACTCCGCTTTCGTCGGCATCTCCGGCGCCCATATCAAGAGCTTCAACAGCCGCGGCGTCATCGCCGTCTCCGGCAAGAACCGGGAAATCACCCGCGAGGATATCCGCCGGGTCGTCGACCAGTCCAAGGCGGTATCGATCCCTCCCGACAGGGACATCATCCACGTCATCCCCCAGGAATTCGTGGTCGATGAACAGGACGGGATCAAGGCGCCGCTGGGGATGAGCGGCATCAAGCTCGAGGTCAATGTCCACATCATCACTTCGGCCATCACCTCGGTCCAGAACCTGAAGACCTGTGTCGAACGGGCCGAGATCGAGATCGAACAGATCGTCCTCAACCAGATCGCGACCGCCTCGGCGATCCTGACCCACGATGAGAAAGAGTTGGGCGTCGGCCTGGTCGACATCGGCGCCGGGACGACCGAGGTGGCCATCTTCGAACGCGGCAGTCTCTGGTACACGTCGATCATCCCCATTGGCGGCGACAATTTCACCAACGACATCGCCGTCGGGCTGCGGACGCCGATCCCCGAGGCCGAGAAGATTAAGAAAAAATTCGGCTGTGTCTCCGTCCCCACGGACGATGAGCAGGAGACGATCGAGGTCCCCTCCGTCGGCAAAGCCCGGAAACCGCGGGTCCTGTCCAGGCAGATCTTGTCCGACATTATCCAGCCCCGGGCCGAGGAGATCTTCCGCCTGGTGGACGGGGATATCAAGCGAATGGGCTATGAAAAGTCCCTCAATTCGGGGATCGTCATCACCGGAGGGACGGCGCTGCTTGAAGGCCTGGAGGAAGTCGCCGAAGAGATCTTTGATCTGCCGGTGCGCCGCGGGGACCCTGCGGGAGTCAGCGGCCTGATCGACCGGGTCAGCACACCCGACTACGCCACGGCCGTCGGCCTGATCCTTTACGGATTCGGCCAATGGCAGGAATATGGCGCAGCTAAGGATAAAAAGAAAGGACTCTGGGCCAAGATGCGCGAATGGCTCAAAGAATAAGGAAGGAGAGGAGGCAAAAATGAACGACGAGCTCAACAGCAAACTGAAATTTCATCTGGTCGATGACACCATGGGTGCCAAGATCAGGGTCCTCGGCATCGGCGGAGGCGGCGGCAACGCCGTTAACCGGATGATCGAGGCGGGAATCGAGGGGGTCGAGTTCATCGCCGTGAACACCGACGTCCAGGCTCTGAACAACAACCGAGCCGGGACCAAGCTGCAGATCGGCGCCAAAGTCACCAAGGGACTCGGCTCGGGCGGGCGGCCGGAGACCGGAAAGCAAGCGGCCGTAGAAGATACGGAGAGACTGATCGAACTCATCCAGGGAGCCGACATGGTCTTCCTGACGACCGGCCTGGGCGGCGGAACGGGAACGGGAGCCACCCCGATCCTTGCCAACCTGGCTTCGGAGATGGACATCCTGGCCATCGCCATCGTCACCCTGCCCTTCGAGTTCGAGGGCCGGGTCCGGGCTAAACAAGCCACGGAAGGACTCAAAGAACTGAAGGGCGCCGTGGATACGGTCATCGCCATCCCCAACGAAAGGCTTCTCCAGACCGTCAACCTCGACACCTCCATCCAGGACGCCTTCAAGCTGGCCGACGACATCCTCAGGCAGGCGGTCCAGGGCATCAGCGATCTCATCACCAAGCCGGGGCTCATCAACCTCGACTTCGCCGATGTCAAGTCGATAATGAAAGGAATGGGCATGGCCTTCATGGGGACGGGCATCGCTTCGGGCGAGAACCGGGCCATGGACGCAGCCCAGAAAGCCATCTCCAGCCCGTTGCTCGTCGACACCTCGATCGAGGGAGCCAAGGGCGTGCTCATCAACATCACGGGCGGAAAGGACCTGACCCTCCACGAAGTCTCAAAATCGTCCCAGCTCATCCACCAGATGGCTCACCCCGAGGCCAACATCATCTTCGGCACGGTCATCGACAATTCGATGAAGGAGATGGTCAAGGTCACGGTCATCGCCACCGGGTTCGAGTCCATCAAGGAAAAAGAGGCTCCGGTGGAAGAAGAGCTTCCCCGGCCGTTCAAGCAGACGCCCGCTCCATTCCAGGTCGAACGAGACACCCCTCCCTATCTGTTCGAGCCCAAGGGCGGGAAGGCGCCTCTCTGGGAGCCGCCGGCCTGGGAGAAACAGTACGAGCCCTATGAAACTCCGACCTTCATCAGGAAGAGCAAGCATTCCGGGCTGAGAAAACAACAGAATGATCTCGGCTGATCTCGTCGTCCAGCGGTGCCGCCGGCTCGTCACCTGCCGGGGGCGGATTCCGAAACGGAAGTCTGCCCTCCAGGATGTCGGAGTGCTGGATAAAGCCTGGCTTGCTTCCTCCAGGGGCCGAATCGTCTTCATCGGAAAAGAGAGGGAGTTTAAAACTATGGTTCGCCCGGAGCGCTCGGCCGTGCATATCGATGCCGGCAAGATGGTTGGACTTCCTGGGTTTGTGGACTCCCATACCCATCTCCCTTTCGCCGGAAACCGGGTGGAAGAATTCCGCCTGCGGTTGCGGGGGTATACCTATCAGCAGCTGGCGGCCAAAGGAATGGGCATCCAGACAACGGTCGAAGCCACCCGCCGGGCCAGCAAAAAAGACCTCCTCTCGCTGTGTCTGGCCCGCCTCGACCGGATGATGCTGCACGGCACGACGATGGTCGAGGCCAAGAGCGGTTACGGCTTGAACCTCAGGGACGAAATCAAGCAGCTCGAAGTGCTGAAAGAGGCGGCAAAAAAGCATCCGGTGGAGATCGTACCGACCTTCATGGGCGCTCATGACATCCCCCGGGAATACAAAACCCGGAAAAGCGCCTATATCGACCTCCTCATTAAGGAGATCATGCCGGAGGTGCGCCGGCGCAAGCTGGCCGAGTTTTTCGATGTGTTCTGCGAAAAAGGTGTTTTTTCGGTTGCAGAGACCCGGCGTCTGGCCGAAGCGGCCCGGCGCGCCGGATTCAAAATCAGGCTCCACGCCGAAGAATTCTCTGCCCTGGGCGGGGCGGAGTTGGCGGCCGAGGTCGGGGCAGCCTCGGCCGACCATCTGATCAGCATCACAAAAAGAGGAATCCGGGCCCTTTCCCGGAGCGAAACAGCGGCCACCCTCCTGCCGTCTGTCTCTTTTTTCCTGATGCTCGACAAAAAGGCGCCGGCGCGAGAACTCATCTCCGCCGGCGCCGCCCTTAACCTGGCCTCGGATTTCAACCCCGGAAGCTCGATGACCGGCTCGATGCTTTTCGTCTTGCAGCTCGGCGTCTATCTTCTCAAGATGAACATCGAGGAAGCGCTCAACGCGGTGACGGCCAACGCGGCTTATGCACTGAGGCGGCACGATAGCATCGGCAGCCTCGAGGTCGGGAAAAAGATGGACATGCTGTTGTGCGATGTCCTTGATTATCCTTCACTCGTTTACGAACTGGGTTGGAATCCCATCCGCCACGTCATCAAGAGTGGCAAGGTCGTTGTCCTCGACGGCCGCCGTATCTGACTGATGGGGACATGACCCGATTTTCTGCAATCGGGATCGTGTCCCCATAATTCTCGCTCACCATCAGCCAGCCAGGAGAAAAAAAGAAAATCCCTTTTATTTATGCCCATCCCTACTATGGATCGGGAATATTTCAAGAGTATAGAGTAAGGGACGCTACCAGACTTTCAGGCTGATCGGCCCCGCTCCGGGATTTTCGAATGGACCGAGAGTTGGGTTGAATTCGTTTCTTCTCTTGCCAAAATAATCGGTCGTGAGGCGAATCGGAGTGCCGTCGGCTTGTTCATAAGGGAGATTCGGGATCGCCGCCATTCCGAGGCGTTCGGTGGTCACAAGCTTGCGCATCTGTTCTGTCCTGGCATAGTCGACGGCCAGTTCGAGATAGAATCCATCAGGCTTTTCGACTAGCTTGAGCGCCGGGTCGAATCCCGGTCTGACGAGCGGCTCTTTTTCATGCTTGGATGGATTGGCTTTGCCTAGGAACACGTTTCCGTCCATCCAAACCGGCATGGGCGCCGCATCGTATTGGCTCAAGTCGGCTTGCCCTACAAACAGGTTGTTGTAGTAGCGGTCATCGCCGAACGGGTTGTCGTGCATCCCTGCCACCTCGGTGGAATGCGCCTTCTGGAACGGCGTCTGCCGGGCGTCGTAAGGAATCACCTTGACTTCACCCGCCATCAGGTTATGGACGTAGGCCCCTCCTTGCGAGAGGCTGAGCAGGGTCGTCGGCGAAAGGAAAATATTGTTATCCACCAGAAACGGCCCGTGATCCACTTCGACAAAGAGGTCCTCGCTCCGGTTCTCGTGGAAGAGGTTCCCGGTCACTCGCGTCCCCTGGGCCATCCAATCGAGCCAGAGCCCGCGGGTTGTCCGGTAGATGTGGTTGCGGCTGATCTCGACGTCAATGGCGGCGTGGAACTTGATGCCCGCCATCTCCGCTCCGGTGAACAGTCGCCGTACGTGGATGTCGTGGATGACATTACCGTTGACGGTGCTGAATGCCGCGCCGAGGCTCCCGACGATGCCGGCCTGCTCGCAGTGGGAGATGGTGTTATCGCGGACGAGGTGATGACCGATGGTGTCCTTGTTCCAGCCGTTTTTGAGGGCACGCTCGATCGTTTTGACGTAGCCCTCGGCGGTATCGCGAGAGGTATTGTCGAATTCGTCGCCGTATTTCCCGAGGGCGATGCCCGAGCAGATGGAGTGACTGATGACGTTTCCCTCGATGACCCAGCCTTTGCTCCAATGGGTGCCGATGAGTCCGACCTGCTCGGCCGTCGGCGGTGCCCAGGGAGTAGCCGCGTGGCACATGATGAAGCCGCGTACCGTGATATAGTCAACCCCTGTTTTCTCCGGATAGAAGACCGTCCTCCGCACGTTGATCTCGACGAGCTGCTCGTTGGGATCGACGGCCTTGAATTGCGCCCAGATCGTCGTACTGTCCTTGTCCACTCGTCCGAACCAGAGTGGCGTCTCTCCACTGAGTTTCAGAACTTCGTCCAGGATCGACGCTTCCGCCAGCCATTCGCCGTTAAGATAAACGGCGCCGGTGTGATGCTCGCGTCCTTTTGGCTCAAACCAGTCGCCGTGGATGAGGTCGCTGTAGGGGTTGAAGCCGCCAAAGAAGGAATTGACGATAGTCACTTTCCAGACATTGTCCTGAACTTTCACCCACTCCTTGATGACTTCCGACCCCTTGATCTCGACCTTCTCACCCGGCGCCGCCTGATAGATGATCCGCTTCTTTTCGGACTCACCGCCGCGAGGGGGACTGACGCGCTCCCGATAAACGCCTTCATGAATCGTGATGACGTCACCCGGCCGGGCGAGATCGGCGGCCCGCTGGATCGTCCGGAGAGGCGCCGCCTGCGTTCCAGGGTTGGAGTCGTTGCCGTTGGTGGCCACATGGATCTCGGTGGCCTGAGCGAAGATCGTGAAGGCGATTAAACCGGCAAATGCAATAATGGCTTTCCACATTTTATTCTCCTCATCTTTCTTTACGGACAATAGTCACTTATTCGGCGGCTCGGCTAGGATGAGCTTTCAGGCGCCGATTTTGTCTCGCCTTGTCGTCAGGGAAGATAAATCGCGGTGTCGTCGGATGTCAAGCTGGGCAAATAATGGGGGATGGAGGCCAGAGGCGGTGCGGCCGGTCTACTTTCCGATCCCTTCCCGGATCGCCTCCAGCTTCTCTTTGAGGACCGGGGCGAACGTGAAGAAGCCTTGTAACGTTTCACAGCCGTAGTCGGCGCAATGGGCGCAGGTCGTGACCCCGCGCCCGGACGCACAGAGTCTGATCGCGCACTTCACGGCATGGGCCGTGCTCGTCCTCTTCCCAGACGAGCAGCCGTCGCAGATGCACATGTCGGCGGTGATATTCTGAGCGTTGTACTGCTCCGTCCACTTTTTTGCGGCCGCTTCGAGTCCGGGCCGGTCGTTTTTCTGAGTGGCGATATACGCTTCGCACTCTCCGCAATCAAGGCCGCAATAGGCTAGGATTCTGGCCATATTTTTTCCCTCCCGGGAGTGAAATATCGCTGCAATCTTATTACGGGATGAGAATCTCCGTCAAGGCAAATGCATCTTCTTTTTTGCCCGTTGCGCAAAAAACTACGGCCGTATCGCCCAGCCAACTCCTTTACAAAAGGATGATAACGGGAATAGGATGGGGGGAATAAACAGGTTCGATCAAATGTTTGAAGGACGGAAAGGAATGGCCAAGCTCAAGAGAATCGTCGAAGTCGCTTTTCTTGCCGTCGTCGCTGTCGTCCTTTTCGCCCAACTGATCAGCATCTATCTCGGCTGGCGGCATGGGAAGAGTGTCGACCGGGAGATTTTGCAGGGCGCCCACGTCGCTGTGGTCAAAACCGCCCCGCAGTTTCCGCCGGGATTTCTTGTCGAGTATGAAAATTCCGGACGGCTGCCGATCGCCAAAACACACTTCCGGATGACCATCGAACTTGATGCCGTGGAGATCGCACGTATCGACCGGGACTACGGCGAGATAAAGCCCGGCAAAACAGAAAGGCTGCTCCTCCAAACTGTTCCCTCGGCCTCCCCTCCCCCGGCGATCGAGCCCGGAACCCGGCTCAGCTACCGTCTTTCTATCTTTCCAAACAATAAAAGGCCATTGCCTGAGCTGACCGGGCAGATTACGATCCAGTAGTATCTTCTATTTTCTGGCGGTTGGCCCTTTTCGAAAAGAACTCATCCATCATCTCATCCAGGATTGGCCACGTTCAACAACATGCCACTGCCCGTAGAACACGATTGTTGACATTCGAGATATGAGCATTCAATAATGATCCCAGGCGCTGGAGAGTCGGTGCCGAAGGTGGAAAAAAATGGGAACAAGAACCGTTGTCAAGAAAGAAAATACCCGGTTCGGCCTGATCCTCGCTTTTATCATCCTTCCTTCTGTCCTGCCTGGAGCATCTCCGGCCAGGCGCTTTGCCTTCGGGGTCTATGGGGGTTGGTCGCTCGGCCTGGGATATGAGTTTGGCTGGCACACCCGGCCCTCGAGATCCGACGATTACACGCTGGATGCCCATCTGGGCGCCTACGTTCAATACAACCTCTCCCCTGTTTTTGGGATCCAGGGAAACGTGAATTATCAGCATGGAACAAACCCCTGGACATTCACTTATCCGGGATTCCCCTACGACGAGGGGACGGACAGGTTCGGCATTGTCTCAGCGAACCTCAACGGAGTTGTGACCCCGTTGCGATCGAGGAGGATGTCATTCTATTTGCTGGGAGGGGGCGGCGTCTCTAGCGGAGATTTCGAAGACTTCAGCGGGACTTACTTCAATTTGACTGCGGGGGCGGGTGTAAAGATCGCTCTTTCCGAGGGCGGAACCGGCCCAGCTCTCAACCTCGGAGGATGTTTTGTCCATCTCATCGATCCGAACCCGTATGGCAATGAAACAGCGGATTATTTGAGGTTCCAGATCGGCCTGGAATTCTGATCCTAGCATATCATCTCTAAAAAGGAGCATACGCCATGAAAACAAAAGGCCGACTAAACCTGGGTATCTTGTCCGTATTCGCACTTATGGGTTTTGTGC
>CAYOZW010000026.1:0-836 GCA_964408495.1 uncultured Eubacteriales bacterium | reverse complement strand
CCGCTCGGCTGGAGTCGCTGACCAAGGAATACCGGTCCGACGACTGCCCTACCGGGAGACCTGACCTTGGACCGGGAACAAAGGGAGGCGATAGCGCTCCTGGAAAAATACATCCAGGCCTTCCAAAAGAGAGACATCGACCTCGCCTCTGAGGTATACGCTCACGACAACGACCTCATCGTCTACGGCAGCAGTCCGTCCGACCGGAGGCTCGGCTGGAGCCAGACGGAAGAATATTTGAGGAATTACATTGCCTCCGTCGACCGCATCGAGATCGCTCTCCAAGAGCGGCGCATCGAATTTCATAAATCGGGGGATGTCGCCTGGTTCGCCCAGGTACTAATCTGGAAAGAAACCGAACAGGGAAAAATTTACACCATGGACGGGCTGAGGATCACCGGCGTCCTGGAGAAAAGAGACAGCGGGTGGGTTATCGTTCAGCTTCATGCTTCCGGCCCCCCGCCGGTCTCCTGATTCACAGTATCGGCACGCGCGCCCCCACCTCGATGTAGCGTCCTCTCCAAGGGAAGCCGGGCTCGGTGGAGAACGCGGCATTGAAGAGATTGGTCCCCTTGACGAAGACCTCAAAAAAACGGAGGTCGTAGGCGGCCACGGCATCCAGGCTGAAATACGACGGAATTCCCAGGACCTCTTCCGTGCCAGAGTCATACCAGAAGGACTTGGACCCATAGAGGCCGAGCACTGTCACGCGGAAGCGGTCGAGGGGCGTAACAGTGACGTCGAAGTTCAAGGAGTGGCCGGAAAGGGCATCGAGCGGCCTGTCGTCGCTTTCGTTGCGGTGATCAAGGTAGGTGTAGTTGACCAGGAGGCTCAGC
>CAYOZW010000025.1:20613-23173 GCA_964408495.1 uncultured Eubacteriales bacterium | reverse complement strand
ATCAGATCCGGGTTGTATTTCAGGGTGTTCTCATACTCGGTCATCGCCTTCCGGAATTTGCCGTCCGTGAAGAGCTGGTTGGCCTTGGAGAAATGATAGTTCGCTCTGAGCTTATTCACGTTCAGCTTCTCGCAGCTGGTGAAAGCCAGGACGACGATGAAGGCCAGCAACAACGCAAAAACGAAATGGATTCTCTTTTGTCTCATTCGAGCCTCCTTAAATGATCACAACGAAACCACTCCGAAAAATAAATGTATAATAGAATGGGAACCAAGTCAACTCTTTCTCATAATCAGGCGAAGGGGCGTCCCGGTGAGGCCGAAACGCTCCCTGAGGGCTTGGAGGAAGAACTTCTCATAGGCGGGAAGCAAAGCGGTCGGATTATGAGTGAAGAGGACGAAGGTCGGCGGCCGGATGCCTTTCTGGGTCATGTACTTGACCTTCAACCGCCGCTTTGTCTTGGTGAGGGGCGGGTGGGTAGCGTTGATCCAGGCCAGGAACTCGTTGAGCCGCGGCGTCTCCACCCTCCGGGAGGCCAGCTCGTAGGTCACCTCGGCCTGGTCCAGGATCTTGACAACCCCTTTGCCGGTCAGGGCGGAAACGAACAGCAACGGCGCATAGCTCACGAAGGGCATCCCCCGAAAGACGCTCGTCTTGATGATCCGGGGCGATTCGCCGCGGGGGATCAGGTCCCATTTATTGAGGGCCAGGAGAAACGGCTTCCCCGAGTCGGCGGCGAGGCGGGCGATGGCCACATCCCGACGGGTGGGGAATTCCCCAGCATCCAGCACCTGGCAGAGGACATCGGCCCGGTCGATGTCTCTTTTCGCCCGAACGATGCCGGCCTTTTCTCTCTTGTCCCGCGTGCGGCTCAGTCGCCGGATCCCCGCGGTGTCAACGAGACAAAAGAGTTTTTTATTCCGGACGACGAAGGTGTCGGTGCTGTCCCTCGTCGTGCCCGGGGCGCTGCTGACGATCAGGCGGCTCTCGCCGCAGAGACGGTTGATAATCGAGGATTTGCCGACGTTGATCCGGCCGATGATCCCGACCCGGAGAGATCGGAGGCCCTCCTCCTCGCGCACATCGCTCGGCAAAAAACGGGCTAGCTCTCTTTCAAGGTCCTCCACGTTCCTCTTGTGTTCGGCGGAAATGCCCAAAATGGTCTCCGTCCTGAGGCGGTTATACCATTCTCCCAGTCGGCCTTCCTGAACCTCGGAATCGATCTTGTTAAGGACGATGATGATCGGTTTTCCGAGTTTCCTCAGGGAGGAATAGAGCTCCTCCTCGGCCGGAGAGAGAGCCCTTTTCCCGTCGAGGACAAGGAGGAGGACGTCCGCTTTCCGGGCCGCTCCCCAGGCTTTTTCGGCGATCGCTCCGGCCAGGGGCGCTGCCGAGGCGTCGAAGAGACCCCCGGTGTCGGTCAGGATGAATTTTTTCTCCTCCAACTCGCCGAGAGCGGAGACGGCATCGCGGGTCATTCCCGGAAGAGTATGAACAAGAGAGACTTTTCTTCCCAGCAGCCGGTTGAAGAGCGTGGATTTGCCGACGTTGGGAAAACCCAGGATAACGACTTGAGGCAGGCTTTTCATGAGAATGGAGCCGCTAGCGGGAGTTCAATGAAAACTGCGGAACGAACGCCTGGTTCAGGTTGATGTGACCGCCCAGGGTTTCCTTTTCGCTGCCCTCGACCAGGATGAAAACCTTCTTGATGGGCTTGAAATTATAGGCCAGCGTGTTGACGATAGAATAGACCGTGCCCAGCTCAGCGGATGATCCCGAAGGATGATTCTCCATGATATCCTTGGAGAAATCCACATAGGCCACGCCCTCTTTGGTGATAAAGATCTGCCTCAGTCGGGTCTCCGGCGGGAGAGGGTTCACAAAGCCTTTTTCCGACCCCCTGATCAGCGCTTCGACGACCTGTTCGGCCTCAGCGGTGATCGAGGAGCCGGCGAGGATCTCCCTTTCCTCGGCATGAAGGAGGCTGTCTTCCTCGGACAGGAAGAACAGCGTTACGGGCTTGGCGATTCCCGGCGACTCCGGTTCCGGCTCGCTCTCGGCGGGGGATACTTCGACGGCCGCCTTGATCTTCTCCACCCCCTCACCCCGAAACAGGACCACCGCCAGCACGATGACGACGATAACTGACAACCCGAACAGGGTCCATTGGACGGGCGTTATGCTGCGCTTTTTTTTCATGACATCAGCTTGATGTAGCGGACGAGGCCGCGGTAAATGGCCTGGGCGACGTTCTGCTGGAAGTCTTCCCGGACCAGCTCTCTCTCCTCTTGGGGGTTGGAGATGAAGGCCACTTCAACCAGGACCGCCGGGCTGGCCACCCCAGTCAGGACTTTAAAGGGTGCCTGCTTTATTCCTCGGTCCTTTGTGCCGAGGAGCGAGTTCAATTCATCCTGGATGATCTCGGCCAGGCGCTGGCTCTGCTTGATGTAGGCAGACTGGGCCATATCCCAGAGGATCATCATGATCTCGTCTTTGCTCTCGTTGTCGATGGGCCGGTCGAGGTCGGCCGAGTTGTTTTCTAGATAGGCCAGGCGGCGGG
>CAYOZW010000025.1:0-20603 GCA_964408495.1 uncultured Eubacteriales bacterium | reverse complement strand
GCTGAGGAAAAATGTCTCCGATCCGCTGGCGTTACGCCGGTAGGAACTGTTGGCATGGATACTGATGAACAGCTCTGCCCGGCGGTTATTGGCGATCGACGCCCTGTCCTCTAGAGACACATCGATATCCTTGTCCCGGGTCAGTTCGACGTTGAAGGCCAGGTTTCTTTCGATCACAGCCTTGAGCTTCTGGCTGATGGCCAGGGTGACATCCTTCTCCAGTGTGCCAAAATGCCCCTTCGCTCCGACCTCCTGGCCGCCATGTCCGGGGTCGATGATGATCGTTCGGATCCCTCTCGCAGGCGGAGGGCTTTCCCCGGGGGGAGTCCCGGCCGCGGCTGTGTCAGGCGGCTCCTCTTTGGGCTCGGGTTCGGGCGCAGCCGCCTGCGGCGGGCTCTGAGCGAGCCCTCCTGCCGGCTGTCCCATCTGCTCATAGAAATCGATGACCAACTGGCGTTTCTTCTCGATTCGGAAGGAATCATAGCGGAAACGCTCGTCCTGGAGCTGGATGACGACGATGAAGAGGTCGTTGCTTTTGACCCAGCTGAAGGATTTGAGGAGGCGGCTTCGAACAGGGTCGGAGCGAACACGGAAAGACACCCGGGACTGGATCTTGACCAAGAGCAGGTTTCCGTCCCGCTCGAGCGAAAAGGGCAAGTCCGAGGGAAAAGTGACAATAACCCGGCTGTAATCCTCATAATCCTGGGAGGTGACGCGGAGGGCGGGCTGGGCCGCCGCAAAGGAGAGAAGGGAAAAGAAAAGGAGCACAAGAGCCGCCAGCCGCAGAGTTATCCTTTTAGTTCCTATCAATTCCACTCAACGCAACAGGATGGTGGAGGCGGCGGGAATCGAACCCGCGTCCGGAGACATTCAGCAAGAAGCCTCTACATGCGTATCCTCTTCCTTGTTCTCGTCGAGCGGCGCTCGAAGAGGAAAAGCGCCGTCCAACCAGCCCCCGAAGCATTTCACTCACCTGGTTCGGGGCCAACCGGGCTCGCTATCCTGCTGGTCGACGCCTCCCGGGAACCGCAGGAGAAAACCCGGGAAACGGCATGCCTATCTTCTAGGCAGCGATTGGTTGTGCTTCTGCACTTACTTGTTTCCACCGTTTTACGAGGTCGATGGAATCTCGACATGCAGCTTCCGCCTCACTATCCCCGTCGAATCCGTTCGCCCCCATCCTTCATTTTTATTATAGAGAGGCCGGAGGCAAAATGTCAACCGGCCGCAAAAAATGGTCACCATTTTTTTGATTCTCCGAGAAACGGAATGAAGGTGTTTGACAGCTCATTTGCTCTTTGATAAAAACGGACTTAATTAAGAAGACATAGGATGAAGTGCCCGGGACAAGACACGAGATTCTGGAAGCCCGGGGATATCTTCGATGTGCGCTGTCCGGGATGCGGGCGGGACGTCGAATTTTTCCGGGATGATGTCAGGCGCAAATGCCGGTGCGGCCGCATCCTCGCCAATCCCAAGCTCAATCTCGCCTGTGCCGAATGGTGTCAAAAGGCTGAAGAGTGTCTTGGCGTTAAGCCGGAAGAGCCTGGGGCGAGAAAAAAGATAAAGCGGTCAAAGCCCAAGAAATAATATGTCACTCCGAGCTTCCGGGAAGCCTGAAGTATTCCTTGAAAGAAGAGCCATACACTCCCTCTCCCCCTCTCCTTCCGTTTATCTCCCCCTAACTCGAGGGAAGAGAAGGTTGGATTGTCGTTCTCCCACCAGGGGAGGGGGAATTTTTTTTATTTGTGAATTGACCCGGCTAAGAGGAGGTCTATGAAAAGACTACATAACTTATTTTTTCTATTGATTTTATCAGGAATCTTGGCCCTCCTGGCCTCCGGACAGCCTTCAGCAGCGGCTTATGTTGACTCCAGCCGGCTCCTTCCCGACCAGGCGCAAAAGATCCGCGCCCATATCGAATCGACCTTGAAAACTTGGGAGGTCCCCGGGGCGGCCGTGGGCATCGTCAAAGACGGAAGGACCGTTTTCCTCGAAGGCTTCGGCGAACGGGACCTCGAAAAAGGACTGCCGGTGACACCCCAAACTCGCTTCATCCTCGGCTCGACGACCAAAGCGTTCACAGCCTTGAGCGTCGGGCTTCTGGTGGCCGACGAGAAGCTCGAATGGGATAAATCCGTGTCGGATTACATCCCGGAATTCCGGTTGATGGATGAGTACGCTTCCCTCCACGCCACTCCGCGCGACCTGGCGTCACACCGCAGCGGGCTTCCCCGCCATGACTTCGTCTGGATCAATTCATCCCAGGACCTTCCCGGCTTGGTCCGGAGCCTGCGCTTCCTCGAGCCGAGCCGCGAGCTTCGGGCGGCCTTCCAGTACAACAACCTGATGTATGTGACTTTGGGCTATCTGGTTGGACGGGTCTCGGGCATGCCCTGGGACGATTTCGTTCGCCAGAGAATTTTCCGGCCGCTGGGAATGACCGCCAGCGGTTGCACCATCCCCGAATACGTGGCGGCCGCGGAATACGCTGTTTCCTATAAAAAAGAAAAGGAAGGCTTTACCGCCCGGCCCTTTCCTCGACCAGAGGAAAAACTGATGTACGGGGCCCGGGCCTCTGGCTCGATTAACACGACCGCGGCGGACATGGTCAAGTGGGTCGCCGAGCATCTCGCCCCCTATAAGGCCGACGCAAAGACCGTTTTCCCTGCAGAGATCCTCCGCGAAATGCACACCCCGCAGATTCCGGTTCCCCAGCCGCAAAGAGCAAAGGATGTCATCCTCTCACCCGCCTACGGCCTGGGCTGGATGACCGATATCTACCGGAAGGAATGGCGCGTCCAGCACGGCGGCTCCACGCTCGGGTTCAATTCCTTCGTGGCCTTTTTCCCTCAGGCCGGGGTCGGACTGGTCGTCCTGATCAACGCCGACTCTCCGGCGATCAACATCCTGGCCAACGGGGTCGCCGACCTAGCGCTCGGGCTTGAACCCATCGACTGGAGCCAACGGTTCGAAAAAATGCTCAAGGCCCGAGGTGCGGCCGAGACAGAAGAATCCCCTGTCGAAGGGACCAAGCCCGCACACAGGCTAGAGGACTACGCCGCCGAATATATCCACCCGGCCTACGGGAAGCTGAAGGTCGAAATCGAGGACGGCCGGCTGATGGCCGAGACGCACGGCTTTTCTTCCCCCCTCGAGCACTGGCACTACGAGACGTTCCGGGTTGCGGAAAGAGAATTGCGCGGGGAAAAGCTGACCTTCAGGACGGATGAGCGCGGCCGCGTCGTCGCCGTAGAGGCCAAGCTCGAGCCCGCCGTCAAGGAGATCATTTTCGAGCGGGTTTCCCCGCCGGAGAAACGATAGGAAAAGCATAGATCCGGCTAATTCCGGACAGGAGGTAGCTGCATGAAAACAAAAGGATGGATTTGTGCATTCACTTTGGGAATCTGCGTTATCGCTCTGGGGCTCAATCTCCGGGCGGCTCAGGCGGACGGTCCGGAAGAGACCCCTGTTCCACCTCCAGGGATAAGGGCCATAGAACCGGCCGACCTCGAGACCTTCGTCGACGGCGTCATGGCCGCCGAGCTCAAGGCCGGAAAGATTGCCGGGGTGACTTTTGTCTTCGTCAAGGGCGGGAGCATTCTGCTCGTCAAAGGCTATGGCTACGCGGACGTCGAGAAAAGGAAGCCGGTCATCGCCGAAGAGACGCTCTTCCGTCCCGGTTCGGTCTCCAAGCTCTTCGTCTGGACCGCCCTGATGCAGCTTTTCGAACAAGGAAGGCTTGATCTCAACACGGATGTCAACACCTACCTCAAGAAATTCCAGATCCCCGCGACCTTTCCGGAGCCGGTCACGATCTCTCACCTGATGTCGCATACGGCCGGTTTCGAGGAGGTCTTGAATGACATGGGGGCCCGGACGCCGGAGAATCTGATCCCGCTTGAGGACTACCTCGCCGCGAACTTGCCGGAACGCGTTTACCCCCCGGGAAAGATCGCGGCCTATTCGAACTACGGGACGGCTCTGGCCGGCTACATCGTCGGACTTGTTTCAGGGACGCCTTTTGAAGCATACGTGGAAGACCATATCTTCAGGCCCCTCGGGATGACGATGAGCACTTTCCGCGAGCCGCTGCCTTCCCATCTCGAGCGTTTCATGTCCATCGGGTATTCGGTCGATAAGGGCGTCCTGAAGGCGGAAGATTTCGAACTGATCAACGGGCTCTATCCGGCGGGATCGCTGAGCACCACGGCAACGGACATGGCTAAGTTCATGATCTGTCACCTCCAAGGCGGCCGCTTTGGAGAGGCCCGGATCCTCCAGGAAGAGACCGCCCGGCTGATGCACGCTACGCTCTTCAAGCACGACCCCGGGTTGGACGGGAACGCCCACGGCTTCTGGGAAAAAACGCTCAACGGGGTTCGGATGATCGAGCACGGAGGCGACACCATCTATTTCCATTCCGAGCTCGCGCTTCTGCCCGAATACAACCTGGGGATGTTCGTCTCCCTGAACACGGCAAGCATGGAGAGTGACCTCCGGGGCCATCTCCTGCAGTCATTGCTCGACCGTTATTTTCCCGTCCCCGACCCGCCCGAGCCCGCGCCGATCGCCGGGTTCACGGAGCGGGCCAAGAAGCTTGTCGGCAGCTACATGCTCAGCCGCGTCGTTTACAGCAGCTATGAAAAGCTGATGGCTCTCGGCGCCCAGATCTCGGTCAAGGTCACGGCCGACAAGACCCTGCTGACAGCGCTCCCTTTCGGAATTGGCGCTCAGCAATGGGTCGAAACCGCCCCCTACGCTTTCGAGCAGATCGGCGGACCCGGCACGCTCATGTTCAAAGAGGACGACTCCGGGGCGATCCGCTATCTTTACTTCAACGAGTATCCGATCATGGTCGGGATCAAAGCAGATTGGCATGAAACACCTTCATTCCATATTCTGATCCTGGGCATCATTTTGTTGGTCTTTATTTCGGTTTTGCGCTGGCCGCTGGCGGCCATTTTCGGCCGGATCTGCGGGCGAAGGCGGGACGAAAAGTCCGCTCCGCGGCTGGCCCGCTGGACGGCCGGTCTGATGGTCCTTCTCCAAGTTGTTTTTATCGTCGGCCTGGCCTTGATGCTGAGCGATATCGAAAGATTGATGTTCGGCGTGCCCCTGTCCATGAAAATCCTGCTGGGTCTTCCCATCCTTTCGGTTCTCTTCCTGATCGGCACATTCCTTTATATGGCCTCGGCCTGGCTCCGGGGGTACTGGAGCGGCTGCGCCCGGGTCCATTACACCCTGGTCTTTTTAGCCGGACTCGCCTTCCTGCTGTTTCTCAACTATTGGAATCTCCTCGGCTGGAAGTTCTAGACTGCGAGAAGGCGGCCGAAGCCGTGGCATCTCAGGCGTCACTGACCTTCAAGAAATACTTGCTGCCCGGGCTCATCTTCCAGGGGGTGGTCATCGCCGGCGGATACGGGACGGGCCGGGAACTCGTCGAATACTTCATGCGCTTCGGGCTTCTCGGCGGCCTCCTGGGGATGTTTGGGGTGACCCTGGTCTGTTGGGCCATCATCCTTGCCGTGACCTTCGAATTCTCGCGGAAATTCCGGGCCTACGATTATCGGACGCTGCTAAAGAAAATTCTGGGGAGGTTCTGGTGGGCCTTTGAAATCCTCTACCTGGTCCTTCTCCTCACCGTCCTGGCGGTCGTGGGGTCCGCGGCCGGCGTGCTGCTCCTGGACAATTTTGGAATTCCTTATCTCGGCGGCGTCGTGGTGATGCTGGCCGCGGTCGGCTTCCTGGCTTTTAAGGGCGCCGGGCTGATCGAGAAATTCATGACGGCCTGGTCGATTCTCATCTATATCGTCTACGCCTGTTTTCTCGCGGCCGCTCTCCTCAAGTTCGGTCCGCAAATCAAGCAGAGCATGGCCGCCGGAGAGATCCTCCCCGGATGGGCGCTGGGCGGGTTTAAGTATGCCCTCTACAATTTGGGCGTTATTCCTTCGGTGCTTTTCTGCCTGGGACATATCGAGAAAAGGAAGGAAGCCATAACCGCCGGACTCTTGGCAGGATTGATCGGGATCCTGCCCGCGCTTCTTTTTTATCTGGCTGTCGCCGGCCAGTACCCGGCCGTCGTCGCGCAGGAAATCCCGGCGGTCTATGTCCTCGAGAAGACCGGAATCCCCGTCCTCCTCGTCGCCTTCCAGGTCGTCCTTTTCGGGACGCTTATCCAGACGGGCCTGGGATTCATCCACGCCGTCAACGAGAGGGTCCATTCTACCCTCAGAGAAAAGGGGAAAGAGTTCAAAGCCTGGCAGCGAATGGGCACGGCCCTCGCCCTGTTGCTGATGAGCCTGGGGATTTCCAGCTTCGGGCTGATCGCCCTGGTGGCAAAGGGTTACGGCAGCTTGAGCTGGGGCTTCTTCCTTTTCTTCGCCCTTCCCCTTCTGACCATCGGGATTTACAAGATCGCCAAGAACTGAAGCGCCGCCTGATAATATTCATTTCTTTCGAAGGAAGCTGTCCAGGAATTCGAAGGTCGCGTGGTAAGCGTCCATGAGGTTCTGACGCAGCTTGAACTCGTGCGGCTCGTCGGGGCGGACCAGGAGCTCGATGTGGACATCGCCCTTGGCCCGGAGCTTCTGCACGAGGTCGACCGTTTGGGAAAAGTCGACGTTGCGGTCGTCGTCACCGTGGATAAACAGAACGGGAGACGTCCAGGTCTTGACCGCTGCCACGGGAGAGGATTCGAAGGCCAGTTTCTTGTCTTCCTGGCTCAACCCGGAGCGCCCGCCCCGGGCCGACCAGTCATGCACACCCGCCAGGTCCACCCCCGCCTTAAAAATATCGGAGTTTCGGGCCAGCCCCTGGGCCGTTAGAAGCCCGCCGTAGGACAGCCCCCAGAGTCCGACTCTCTCCGGGTCGACCTCGGGCCGGGCCTGGAGGTATTTCGCGCCGGCCACGACGTCCTGGTATTCGGAAGCGCCCCGCCAGCCTGCGTCAGGAGGGATGCGGAAGGAGCGTCCGTAGCCGATACCGCTTCGATAATTGATCGAGATCACCACATACCCGCGGCTGGCAAAATATTGGTTGATGCCATAGGCCTCCGAGTAGAACTCCATGTAATGCCAGCCCAGGAGCATCTGGCGGATGGGTCCGCCGTGAGTGTATACGACAGCGGGGCAGCGGTCGCCGGGCTTGGCGCCCTTGGGGAGGAAAAGCTGGCAGGGAATCTCGAGCCCGTCAGGGGCTTTGACGATGACCAACTCGGGAACGATCAACTCCTCCAGGGGAAATCCTTCTGGGAGACGGCGCGGAGCGATAACCTGCGTGTCTCCACCTCTCGCAGGCACAAGAGCAATGGACATGGGATGTTTGGCCGTGGCGGACATGAAGGCCACCTCCTTGCCGGAAGCGAGGGCCACCGGGTAGCAGCCGATCGTCGCTCCCTTGGTCAGTTGGACCGCTTTGCCGCCGGTCGTAGGGACCTTCCAGATGTGGCGGCCGTGGATGTCAGCCAAGTTACTGCTAAAAAAAATCGTCCGGCCGTCGGCCGAGAGATCGAAATGTTCAATCTCGGCTTCTCCCGGCGTCAGGTCGATGGGGTCTCCACCCTCGGGCGTCAGGGAAAACAGGTGGTTCCAGTTGTCATGCTCGGCCGTGAACAGGATTCGATTGTTGGCGGTCCACATCAGGTTGCGGACGGTGTGATATTCCGGTTTTTCTCCGGCCGGGTTCCACAATCCTTTGTCCCGTCCGGTTTCGGCATCCGCTACCCAGACAGATGGGGTAGGCGGATTCCGGTAATCATAGGTCTCGTTGTACTGAGCGCCGGGCCGCCGGAAAAAGGCGATCTGACGGCCGTCCGGCGACCAGGCCGGGTCGCCGTCCCGGTCAACTCCTGGAGCCAGCCAGGTGATTTTATCTTTTTTAAGATCATAGACACCAACGAAGCTGTGGTCCTCGCGGTCCGTGACAAAGGCGATCCGGACGCCGTCCGGCGACCAGCGGGGGCTGCCATTTCGTCCCGCGGCTTTGAACAGAAGCTCCGGCTCAGGGGCCTCGCCGGAAGGGCCCGGGTCCCGGAGAGAGACTCGGTAGATCTGGTTGTCCTTGATCACAAGAATCCAGCGGCCGTCGGGAGAGATGACCGGGCTGTTGCCGGCGCAGACTCGCCAGGGGTTTCCGCCGGCGGTCCGGACCGCCCAGATCGCCTGCTCGACCCCGGCCGGATCGCTGGTCGGGTTGGTGACCCAGCCTTCCCTGTTCGGGCGCCCGCCGCGGACATAGACGACGACTGATCCATCCTTGGCGATCGCGACATCCGGGATTTCAAAGACTTCGTCCCTGACATAGCCGGTCAGGTTGACCGGGAAAAAGTCCGGGCCAGCAGCGGTCCAGACATTTTTCTCCCCCTCTATGTTGAATACCCAGGCGATGCGGTCGGCATTCGCGGCCGAGACAAGTTCCATCGGGTAGGGGGCGCTCAAGACCTGCTCGAGAGTGAAGGCTTCTTTGGGCCCGGTTTCGGCCTGTCCGACGACCGCAAACACGGTGATTAGAAAAAGGGCTGAGATACAAAGCCGGGATATTTTCATGGATGCCTCCTTGGGAACAACTCAAAATAACATAAAGAGGGGGGATGGAAAAAGGGCTGAAAAGTTCAGGCCAGACTAGAGCTGCTTATTCGTCTCTTCCAAAGGCAGGCTTTTCATCAGCTTTTTGAGGGCGTTTCTCGCCGACCGGATCAACTTGTTCATCGTCCCGGTGGACAGGCCGTAGATTCCGGCGATCTCACTCTGGGGCAGGTCCAGGTAATAATGAAGGTAAAGGATGTCGGCATATCGCGGCTTCAATTTCTTTATGTACCTGGCGACCAGCCTAACGCGCTCCTGGTTTTCCACGTAGGCATAGGGATCAAAGGTGGCACCTGTCTGGGGAATCTCGTTCAGGGTCCTCTTTTTCCGCCGGATATGATCGATGATCTTGTTGGTGGTGACGGAATAGGTAAAGGTTCCCAGAGAGCTTTCTCCCCGAAACTTATCCCGGCGAAGGGCTTCGATGACGCCGACGAGGATCTCGCTGGCCACATCCTCCCAATCAGGTGTCGAGCGGCCGATAGAGTTCATAACCCTAAAACAGATCTGAGGCCAGAATTGAAGAACGATCTCTGTCGGGTCAGGATCGATTGCTCTTATGTTTTCAGGGACAAGACTTTTTAGGGGGCGCCCGGGCATTTTTCCCCTCGTATCAGGTCGTTTCTTCCTTACCGGTCCAACTCTTTCCGTCACTTGCGTTCGCCTTGTCTGAAGAGAGATAAACCTCTCTTTCTCTCATCCAGGCTACGCGCATTCCCAGAGTGGGGGAATCGCCCTTTGGAGGGATTTGCGGGGTGATTTTTTCTTACTATGGGGTCAGACCGAGTCAACTTATTGATTTTTCTACAATTAGACTAACTTTTAGTCAATTATTCTGCCTTAAACAAGCTTTTCTTGCCCGAATTTGCGACCTATGGATTTCTCCCTTGCCTAGTTTATGGTCTCAACCGATAACGACGCGGTGGATTTTTTTCTTGCCCGCTCTGAGGAGTATTCCATCGGGACCGAGGTCCTTGACGGTCAGAAGCCTCTCCAGGCTAGAAATTGTCTCGTCGTTGACGTAGAGGCCGTCCTGCTTGATCAGGCGCTTGGCTTCGCCCCGCGAAGGAGTGAGGCCGACCTCGGTGAAAAGCTCGGCGGGGCTGATGCCGGCTTCGAGGCGGGCCCGGGCCACGGCCGTCGTCGGCAACACGGTGAGATCGCCGGTGACTGCCGATTTAGCTGCCACCCCACCTTTCAAATTTTTTGTTTTATCTCCGAATGCCGCGAACGAAGCCTTCCGAGCTTTCTCAGCTTCCTCCTCCCCGTGAGTGACCTTGGTCGCTTCGAAGGCCAGGATACGTTTGGCTTCGTTGATTTCGCTGTCCCTAAGGCCCTCCATACGCCGGATCTCATCGAGAGGCAACAAGGTGTACATTCTCAGAAATCTCACAACGTCCCGGTCATCGCAGTTGACCCAATACTGATAGAATTCATACGGATTGACGAGTTCCGCGTCGAGCCAGACCGCTCCCTTTGCGGTCTTCCCCATCTTGGCGCCAGAAGATGTCGTTAACAGAGGGAAGGTCAAGGCCTCGGCGGCTGAGCCTTCAACCCGCCGGATGAGGTCGACACCGGCCAAGATGTTCCCCCACTGGTCGTCGCCGCCCATCTGGAGCGTGCAGCCGTATTTCCGATAGAGGATCAGGTAGTCGTAGGCCTGGAGAAGCTGGTAGTTGAACTCGATGAAGGACAAGCCTTTCTCAAGACGCTGCTTGTATGCTTCGGCGGCCAGCATCCGGTTGACGCTGAAATGGCGGCCGATGTCGCGAAGAAACGGGATGTAGTTCAGCGGCAGGAGCCAGTCGGCGTTATCGACGGCGATCGCGTCCTTCCCGTCGAAGTGGAGGTAGCGGTCGAGCTGGGCGTGGATCGCTTTGCCCTGGGCCCGGATGGTCGCCTCGTCAAGCATCCGGCGGATCTCCTCGCGGCCGCTTGGGTCGCCGACCATGGTCGTTCCCCCTCCGACGACGGCGATGGCCCGGTGCCCCGCCCGCCGGAGATGGACCATGGCCATGATCGGGACAAGGCTTCCGGCGTGGAGGCTCGTCGCCGTGCTGTCGAATCCGATATAAAACGTGACTTTTTCCTCCCCGAGGGCCGTCCGCAGGGCGGCCTCGTCGGACACTTGGGCGATGAAACCTCGTGCCTTCAATTCGTCATAGACATTACCGCTCATAACCGCTCAACTCCTGAAACTTAGTGGCCTCGTCCGGGACTGCCCGTTTCTCATTTTATCCCAGATCGTCCGCCAAAGGAAGAGCGGGAAATGTCGAAAATTTGGCTATGAAGGGGGATGGAACGGTCAATGTTCACAAAATCTTTGCAAACTCTTAATCATTTCCTGATAACTCGTTTCCTCAAAAGCGCCAAATTATCAGTAGAAACGATGTTTGAGGAGGATTGACATGAAACCGATGACAGTTGGGAAACTGAGAAGGTTGATAAAGGCGGCAGCGGCTGCATTTCTTACCCTGAGCCTCGCGATGCCTTCGGTTGCCAAAGAAAACCGAAAAGGGGCAGTGGTTTTGGTCCAGAAAAAGGACGGCCAAGTGGTCAAGGCCGAGCTCCTGGCGGTAAAAGCTGGACAACTCATCTTGATGGATTCCTCCACCTTCTCCGACGTGACCTGCGACGTCGACGATATTCGGAGCATTCGGGTCGTCAAGAAAGCGAAAGTATGGAAGGGGCTGGGCCTCGGCATTTTGACCGGTGGGGCCGCCGGTTCAAGCCTGGGGCTCTTGAGCGGTAACGATAAGCCAGGCCTTTTTAGCCCACCGGCCGGACTGAAGGCATTGATTTACGGAGTCGGGCTTGCGGCTATAGGAGGCATAATTGGAGGGATTTCCGGAGCTCTCGCAGGAATCGACGAGTCGGTTGAACTGGAAGGAAGATCATCTCGGGATATTGAAAGCATTCTCAGCAAGCTGGACAAGCAAGCTCACTTTCCCCAGCGCCTCCACCAGGATTCGTCGAGGCCAATCCCAGTGTCCACAAAAGAGGAGATTAAGTACGAGCAAACACCTGATCTTTCTTCGGCGCGAGCGGCCGGGCACGCTATTTCGGCTTCCCAAGATCCGGGCAGAGCAAAATTCAAACGGTTTCACTTCTCCTACCGTCCCGGATATTCCAGATCACAGGCCGCGCATAGGTGCGTCTGTTTATTCAAGGATATCGGGTTTGGAGACACCAAGCCCGCCCATGATGTCAGTTTCTTCGGTTTCTCCTTTTTCACGACTCCGGCTACCGAATTCCCTAAAGTGTCTGAAAAGCGCAACGTGATGTATGGAGATGCCCGAGCGGATTATTCCATTACGCGGAAGTTTGCCGTAGGGATCGGATACTCCAGCTTGGGTGAAAGTGAAGTTCAGGGCTACAGGTTCATCCCTATCGAGAGAGGCGGAAGGAGCTATTATACAGAGCTCTTTCTCAACGCGAACCTCTCCGGGGATCTGTACTATTTCATGGTTTCGTGGATGCCCTTGCCGGACGTTTTTCTGCGAAAAACGTCATTCGCGCTGGGAGTCGGCGCTGGATGGTGCCGGCTCAACTTGCAGTATATGACTTTAAAATCCTCGTCAAAGTCGAACGACCAGATGAGTTTATCCGAGGGCTCCATCGCCCTGATCGGACTCGCTGAATTCGACTACTTCTTCAGCGAGTCATTATCCCTGGGCATCAATGTGGAATATCGATATGCCCCTGTCAACGTCAGCTCCTTCAGCCTGCAAGGGGTTTACTACGACCTCGACGAGAATCTTAATCTTATTGAAAGAGTGTCGACGGTGACAATTCCGGAGCATCGGGTCAATTCGGGCGGATTTCGATTCGGAATGAGCATCGGGCTCCACCTATAATCGGGCCAAACTCCAGGAACCCTTATCTCCGCAGCCCGATTCGCGGCCTTACTCCTTTCCTGGATGTGTTCTCCGACTTGTATGAAAGGGGGCTGTCTTCGTGCACCACATATGCTATAAAAACCCGAATCTGATTAGGCCCAATAATTCAAAATCTTAACTCTTCGGCTGGAACGAGATGAGGAGGCAGGTCAGAGATCCGGTCCGGCGAAGGAGCAAGAGAGGCGCGGGAGATCTTGGAGCGCCTGGAGAAAAAATGGCTCCACCGTGTTTCATTGACAGCTGTTTTCTTGTCCATTAGAATAAAAAACCAACGAGGTCTGCACCCTAATAATGCCCAGACGGACCAAGCCCTTTAAATTCTTCTTCATCCTGGCGGGGCTGGCGTGCGGAGGGGCTCTTTTGTACCTGCTCCAAATCAAAGGGTTCTTTCCGGCCAAAAGGAGAATTGCGGCCGACGTCAGCCGCTGGATAGCCCCCCTCCAGCCGTCCGACCTCAACGTCCTCTTTTTCACCCTCGACACAACCCGCGCCGACCACATCGGATGCTACGGCTATCCGCACATCAAAACGCCCAACATCGACGGCTTGGCCGCTGATGGGATCTTGTTTCAAAACGCAACCTCCCAGTGCCCGCTGACCTTGCCCTCACATTCGTCAATGTTCACGGGGAGCTATCCGTTCTTCCATGGTGTCCGGGACAACGGGGGCTTCTATTTGGGAGAGGACCAGGTGACTCTGGCCGAGGTCTTGCGTCAGGCAGGCTGGGCCACCAGTGCGTTTATAGGAGCCTTCGTGCTCGATTCCCGCTGGGGCATCAACCAGGGCTTCGATTATTACTATGATAATTTCGATTTCGCTAAGTATAAGAAAATCAGCTTGGATTCTGTCCAGAGGGAGGGCGGAGAGGTCATCCAGGCTTTTTTTGAGTGGTACGAGAAGAGCTCTCCATCCAGGTTTTTCAGTTGGATCCACCTCTATGATCCGCACTCACCCTACGAGCCTCCGGAACCATACAAGACTCACTATGAGCAACAGGAATACGGCCTCTATGACGGCGAGATAGCCTATGCGGATTATTTGATCGGCCGCGTATTGGATAGCCTCAAGGACAAAGGCGTTCTGGAGAAAACGATAGTGGTCGTCGTCGGTGACCACGGGGAGAGTCTCGGGGAGCACCAGGAAAGCTCCCATGGCTTCTTCATCTATGACGCCACGGTCTCCGTCCCCATGATCATCCGGATTCCCTCGGCCGAGCTGAGGGGGAAGACGATCGCCGCCCAAGTGGAAAACGTCGACCTGATGCCCACTCTCTGCGAGGTCTTGGGGCTTCCCGTACCGGGGGCTGTCCAAGGACAGAGCCTTCTTCCCCTGATTGCCGGGCGGAAGCCGCTCAAGGATCGGGAAGCCTATAGTGAAAGTTATTATCCCCGCTATCACTACGGCTGGAGTGAGCTCAAGAGCCTCCGAACCTCGGGGTATAAATTCGTCCAGGCGCCTAGGCCTGAGCTCTACGACCTCACCCTGGATCCCCGGGAAAAGGACAATATTTTCAGCCGGGAAAGCACTTTGGCTGAAAAATTCGCCCGAAATTTGGAACGGCTGGAACAAAAAATGTCCAGGAAAGGGATCGAAAACAGGGGCCCGCAGCAGCTTGACGCTGATTCCCGGGAGAAACTGATGGCCCTTGGCTATATCGGGGGATTCACGTCCGGGACGAAGCTGAGCCAAACGGAGAACTTGGGCGATCCCAAGGACAAGATTCTTCTCTTCAACAAGATCAAGATGGCCGAGGGGGCTTCTTCGAACCAGGAATATGATAAAGCCCTGAGCCTGCTCGATCAGGTGATCACGGAAGACTCCCGGATCATGGAAGCCCGTCAGGTCCGGGCCAACATCTACCTTCAGCTCGACCGCGCAGAGGAAGCGGCAGAGGAATGCAAGGAAGCCTTGAAGGTTGATCCCGACTACAACGCAGCCATATTCACCCTTGCTCAAGCCTATAAAAAATTGGGAAAGTATGAGGAGGCGATTGCCGGTTTCGAGCGGGCCGCCCAGCTGGACCCGAGAGATGCCAAGCCCCACGTCAATCTGGGAGAGGTCTTTTTGGAAACCAAGGATCTCGACAAAGCGATCGCCCATTTCGAGCAAGCGATCTCTATCGATCCCGAGCATAGCGCGCTGGCCTACAACAGCCTGGGAGCCGCGTACCTGGAAAAAAAGATGTTCGAGCGGGCCGAGCAGGAACTCCTCAAGGCTTTGGAGATGAGGCCGCGCATCCCCGACGCCCATTACAACATAGGGCTCCTCTACGAGGAGAAGGGAGATATAAATAGGGCGATAGAGGAATACAAAAAAGAGATCGAGATCCATCCCGGTGCCCACCCCGCTCATTTTAACCTGGCGCTGCTCTACGGAAAAATGGGGCTGCTCGGGGAGCAGGTCGATGAGCTTAAGGAGGCGATCAAGGCAGAAAAGGGCTTTGCCCGGGCCTATCTCTTCCTGGCCAAAGCCTACCTTGACATGAACGAAAACCTTGACGAAGCGATCCATCTTGCCAAGAAAGGACTTGAGCTCGATCCGGAGGCCGAATCTGCCCCCCTCGGTCATTATGTGCTGGCCGATATCTACAACCGGCTCGGGAGGTGGGCGGACTACTCGACTGAACTCCAGAAGGGCCGGGCCCTTGAACAGAAAATAAAGTCATCAAAAGGAAACTAGCGAGCCGTCCCCGGTCCGATTGGGCGCCTTCCAAGCGGCTCTCGGCATAACGCCGCCGGCTGTAAAATTCGGCCATGAACTCGTTTTCGGGCGTCCCGGGCGTTGCATCCCGGACTCTCCAGAAAAGGGGCTGTAATTTCTTCCTGTCTTCCTCTGTCTGAAGGCCTTTGAAAACAGCCAGCTCGTTCTTGGTTATGATCGGCGAGACCTCGTCCAGCCAAGTCCTCCAATAGCCGAGGTTCTCTTGGGGATGCGCGAGAGAAAATAGAGAAGTGGCGGAGGGACTACAATGAGTTCCGGCCGCACAGCTCGCTCGAGGACTTGACTCCACGGCAGTTCGTTGATAAATACAAGAACAGCTTAAGAAGCCAAAAAACTTCATTTTTGGCTGGATCAGTTTTCGGGTGAGGCGCCTACCGCCTAAACTTCCGGAGGCTGGACCGGGCATGACAATTCAAAAAGATGGCTACGAATTAAATATTGCTGAAATATTGAAAAGGACTTCCGAGCGCTCTGAATGAACAGCCGGTCGCACCGAAAGGTACTCTGCCAATATAAGGAATAAAAATGAAATCTTATCGATTAGTTTGTGCCTTCTCCTTTTTGCTTCTTTCGATGTTATTTTGTTCATGCTCTAGCCCTGAATCATCAAAGTTTTCCACAGAGCGGGCGATAATAGTGATTACCGTCGATTCTACGCCAATTCTTGCGATATGGAATGATAACGTGAACTTGTGGTATTTACGCCCTACGGTCAGCATTAACATAACCAACAGGGTTAGCGTCAATGTCACGCTTTACAAGTTCGAATTCATATTGAATGGAACGGCAGGTTATGAAGTTCAAGAGGGCACCGGTGAAAGATTGAGCCCAATTATAAATAACCCAAGAAAACTTTATCCACAAGTCAACACGAGTTTTTACGGATACGAAAAATTTAGATTTACCGTAAAGGGCACGGACGACCATGGCAATAATATTGATACATATGCAGATTTCGACGTTCATTATGTCGAATAGTCGGAGTTTAAGACAACTCGAATGGCCTCTTGCCCCAATTTGATGGCTCTCTCTCTTCTCGAAAACCGACCCCCGCGTTCTACAGACCCGACCTTTCAGTGTGCGTCGTCAAGCACACGGGCAGTCTCACGCTTTGAAAGGGTTTTCGGCAAAGGGTTTGCGGAGGCTGTTCCCACAGGGGTCCCCCCTTTTTCTGTTCTTCCTGCCCGAGGCCACTTGAGGAAGCTGGCCTTGGCGGTGCCGCTTTGAGGCCGAACTAGGAGAAAGGGGCAAAGCAGAGGGACTGTTGATGCCTATTGTGCCAATTTTGGAATTCGAGATCGCATTTTCCGCGTCACAAATATGCATAAAATTGCCTAATTCTGCCTGACCATGCTCAAAGGCAGCAGGTCACCGAATTGTGATTCTCCAGCGGAAGATAGGGGGGATAAGGTGGCGGGGCCGACGAGACTTGAACTCGCGACCTCTGGCGTGACAGGCCAGCGTTCTAACCAAACTGAACTACGACCCCGCCTGAGGGCATAGGGATTATAGACGGAAGGCTATTTCTTTTCAATCCCCCGGAGGGCGATGTCGTCGAAGCAGCCGGTGTCGTCAAACGACCCGACACCGACGAGTCCGTGGCCGAGCGTCTTGACGACGGCCGTGAGGATGGGTGTCTCGAGGTCATCGAGAAAGGCCTCGGCCTTTCCCTCGGCCGCGTCATAGCTGACCTTGAATGGATGCCACTCTGTATCCGTCAATCGGAAGACCGACTTTCCGGCCGGCTCGGTGTTGATCTTGACTCGGTCGGCTCCATTGACCAGACCGATGATGTTGTGGGCCTCGTCGCTCGAAGCGGAAAAGTGGATGTAGCCAAAATGCGTCGGGTCCTGGAAGTGAAAAAAGATACAGATATCTCGATGCGGGTTGGCCGGGTCAGCCAGACACTTCAACCGCCCGCTCAGGACAAACGAAGTCACATTGTGGCCGGCGAGAAGCGACCATGAGGTCGGCGCCCGGACCTTCCCCATCTCTCCCGGAGCGGTCAGCTCGTATACCTTCGACCCATCCCTCTCGACAACTCTCCAGTGAGACGGGTCGTTCGGCAGCCAGCCGGCCGCATTCCCGCTCTCGAAATCAGCGATCGCAAGCGAGGGCGGTTCCTCCAGCGCCGGCCCCGTCGCGTCCGAGCTAAAAACCAATGTGTATGCTGTCAGGGATAAAATGGCGCAAGAGGCCCCCAGGCTCGCGAGTATCTTGAACCGGGAACGAGATTGCTTCGTCGCGCGGCTCCTCGCAAAGACAGGATGAAGAATTCTCATGGGTTCACGTCCTGAAATGGGTGACATCATTTACTGTCACCAAAATTCTTGAAATCGGGGACACGATATACCGTCACTAATACATCAGGCGGAGAGGCCGTCCCGGTAGCCGGGGCGCATCCAGGGAAGAGCGTCTCCCCGGAAGAACGGCTCGAGTCGGGCCGTCATGGTCTCCATCTCCGCCGCGCTCATCGCTTTGAAATCCTTGAGCAGCGCGATATTCTTTTTCAGCACGTCCAGGCTGTCATGCCCGATGGCGGCGCTGGTGACGTACTCAAGCGTCAAGGCATAGCGGATCAGGTCCTCCGGGACGATGCCTTCAACCGTTTCCCTCGGCCGGATAACTTTGATGACCATAACGCCCAACCCCTTGGCCGCCGCAGCCGGGATGGCACCCTTTTCCATGTCCCCTTTTGCCTCGGTGTGGTGGTTGAGAGCGATCAGCATGGTGTCGAAATCATACCGCTCGGCCGCGGCCGTCATCGCCTCCGCAGAGAGGTGGCCGCTGAACCCGATGAACCGGGTGACCTTCTGCTCCTTGAGCTTGTGGAGCGCCTCGAGCACCCCGCCCTTGGCCCCGATCTTGTCGACATCCTCCAGCGATTCCACCTGGTGAATCTGGTAGATGTCGAGGCGGTCGGTTTGAAGGCGTTTCAGGCTTTCTTCGAGATGCCGCATGGCGCCGTCATAAGTGCGGTCGGCGACTTTCGTGGACAGGAAGACCTCGCGGCGGCGGTCCTTGAGGACGAGACCGAGCCTCTCTTCGCTGGTCACGCCTTCGAAGACATAATCATGAGCGGTGTCCCAATGGTAGAGCCCGTGATCCAGGGCATAGTTGAGGGCTTCGACACTCTTTTCCGGTTCATGGATGCGGCAAAAGCGGCTGCCGCTGCCGAAGCTGATGAGGGGGAGTCTTACGCCCGTCTTGCCGAGTACCCGGGTAGGAAGTTCTTTGGGGTCATACGGAGAATCGGCCGCTCCGCCGGGTCCGCCGGCAAAGAGCGGACGGGAAGATAAGCCGCCGGCGGCGGCCGTCGCAGCCAGACATGTTTTAAAAAAATCTCGCCTAGTGATTTTTAATGGGCTCATTATCTCCCTCTCCTCGGAAATTGTTTTTTTTGTCCCGTATCCAGGACATCACGCCTTAATTCTTATCTTGGCTAAATCCATAAAAAAATCAAGGTCTAAAAAAGTATTGCTCATTTCTCCGGGCTGAAATATATATGAGATGCCTGGACAAGCTCGTCAGGGCAAAAAAATGATCCCAGGGGAATTGTGATGACATTGAGAAAAAGTGCGTCCATTAGCCTTGCTTTCGTCTTTTTTCTATTCTTGCCACCGGCGCTCAATTCCATTTCCTCGGAATCGACAGCAGAAGACCTGAACCTGCTCAGCGGGAATACCCCGCCGGAGAAACTCCGAGACATCATCATCCCGGCGAAGGACTGGCATCCCTATCCCCGCTCCGCCGAGCGCGCGGAATGGCAGAAGCTTCCGGAGATGATCCGACTGGCCCACATCAAGCGGGCCGAAGAGCACCTCGGCGCCGAATGGGAAACACCCAAGGCGTCAGTCTTTCTGGAATATGTCCAGACCGGCAACCGGACGAATTACCAGCGGATCGCCAACCTCCGGCGCTCCCGGCTGGCCGCCCTCGTCTTGGGCGAGTGCTTCGAGGCCCGCGGCCGCTTCCTCAACGACATCATGAACGGCGTCTGGACGATCTGCGAAGAGACGTATTGGGGAGTTCCCGCCCACGTCGGCGCGCAGAAAAGAGGACCCGGCCTGCCCGACGTGACCGAGCCGACGGTGGACCTTTTCGCCGCCGAGACTGCCATGCTCCTGGCCTGGACGGATTATCTCGTCGGGGAGGAACTCGACCGCCTCTCCCCGCTCGTCCGGGAGCGCATCCGTTACGAGATCGACCGCCGCATCATCTCGCCCAACCTGGAGAGGGATGATTTCTGGTGGATGGGTTTTTCGGGGCGGCCGGTCAACAACTGGAATCCCTGGATCTGTTCCAACTGGCTGACCTGTGTCCTCCTGGTCGAGCCGGACGAGGGGCGCCGCATCGATTCCATCCACAAGATCCTGCGCTGCCTGGATCAGTTCACGAATCCTTATCCGCGCGACGGCGGCTGTGACGAGGGCCCGGGTTACTGGAGCCGCGCCGGGGCCTCCCTCTATGATTGCCTTGAGCTCCTCAAGAGCGCCTCGGACGGAAAGATCGATGTCTTCGAGACGCCGCTCATCCAGGAGATGGGGCGCTACATCTACCGGGTTCACATCGCCGGCCCCTACTTCATCAATTTCGCCGACGCCGCCGCCAAGGCGAACCCCGATCCCGGTGTCGTCTATCGCTATGGAAAAGCGATCGGCGATGAGACCATGATGCGCTTCGGCTCTTTCCTGGCCGCCCGGAAAAAGCTTGGAGAAGGCTACGTCCCCGGGCAGTTCGGCACGCTGGGGCGGACACTGCCGACGCTCTTTTGCTTAGAGGAGTTGCTCGATGTCCCTCCCCTGGAACCCTTGATCCACGACTTCTGGCTCCCAGAGCTCCAGGTTATGGGAGCGAGGTCAGCGGACGGGTCGAGCCGCGGGTTCTATGTCGCGGCCAAAGGCGGCCATAACGCCGAAAGCCACAACCACGACGACATCGGGAATTTCGTCGTCTATCACGACGGGCTCCCGGCCTTGATAGATGTCGGCGTCGAAACCTATACGGCCAAGACATTCAGCGACCGGCGCTATGAGATCTGGACGATGCAATCAGCTTTCCACAACCTGCCGACGATAAACGGCGTCATGCAGAGGGACGGCCGGGAGTTCAAGGCGCGGGACGTTTCCTATAAATCCGATGGGAAGAGCGCATCCTTCGGCCTGAATATCGCAGGTGCCTACCCCGAAGAAGCCGATGTCAAATCGTGGCAGAGGACGATCACACTGAGGAGAGGGAAAGACGTCGTCGTGCGCGACCGCTCTGTCCTGATGGAAGCGAAGCAGAATCTGGAGGTGAGCCTGATGAGCTGGCGAGTTCCCGTGCTGGAGGCGGAAGGCAAGAACAGGCTTGGTCTTCCGGAGGGAACTGAGGCTGTCGGAAAGTCTTCAACATCGCT
>CAYOZW010000024.1:7131-23628 GCA_964408495.1 uncultured Eubacteriales bacterium | reverse complement strand
AGGGCGACAACATGCAGTGCGGCGGCTGGTCGAGCAACAAGTGCTACTTCAAGGACCTTCCTCCGGTCGAAGAAGTCGCCAAGAAGGCGGCCGAAAGGGCGGTGGAGATGCTGGGAGCGAAACCGGTCGAAACAGCGAAGGTGCCGGTTGTCTTCGACCGTTATGCCGCGCCGATGTTCTGGATGGGCATACTTTACGCGCTCAACGGCGATTCGGTTTTCCGGAAGACGACCTTCATGACCGACATGCTCGAAAAGTCGATCTCCTCCCCTCTGGTCACTGTCTATGACGACCCGACGGCTCCGCGGTTCATCGGTTCGACACCGTTCGACGGCGAGGGGAACGTCACCAAGAAGTGCACGATCATCGACAAGGGCGTGCTCAAGACCTTCTACTACGATTCCCAGACCGCCCGGAAAGCCGGCGTCAAGGTCCACACCATGGCCCGTCGCTACGGGTATAAGAGCGGCCCGTCGGCGGGTTTCCTCTGCATCATCGTCGAAAACGGGAAGGATGACCCGGCCGAGCTCTTCAAGGGAATGAAGGAAGGCCTTCTCGTCACGGGGATGAGAGGGCTGGGGACCGACGTCACGACCGGCGCTTTCTCGACCGGCTGCAGCGGGTTCTGGATCAAGGACGGCGCGAAGGCGTTTCCCGTGGACGGCGTCACCCTGGGCGGGACGACACTCGAGATCCTCAAGGCCATCGACATGGTCGCCAACGACATCGACCTTCGCGGCGGGCTGAACAGCCCGTCGTTCCGGGTGGCGGAAATCACCGTCGGCGGGAAAAAAGCGTAGCTACTATCCCTTCGGTCCTTTCGCCTTTACGCTGATTTTTATCGGGATTTCAGTCTCAGGCTTCCATCCTTTTTCTGATTTCGACTCCAGTCGGAACATATATTTTCCGGCTTGATCGAATGAAATCCCGTTTAATATTAAGTTGGTTCGATGTCTTTCTTTATCAAGTTTAAATTCTTTTGTTTCTATCAAATCCCTTCTTGTTCCATCAGGAGAAATACAAACTAACCGTATCTTCAACATATCTTCTCCCGGACAGTCGGTATGCCAGATACTTCCCATCGCAAAAAGAGGATGAACAGCGGGAAGTTTGTTCGCAGTTATTTCTTCAACACAGGTTAAATAGCTCACTAGATTTGTTTCTTGATCGATGCTGATCCTTTCACATAAGATCGACCAGATATGCTTAATCATTAGTGAATCCTTTCACAGGAATGATATTCTTTTGTTGCACCTTCCCATTTCTCCTGAGGCTGTAGATACTGGGGTAGATTGCGTGCTGAAGATACTATATCTGAATCCTTAGATTGAAAAATATTCCTCAGACTATGGATTGTAGAAGAAAACTCTTTCTCGACCTGCCTTTTCGATAAAAGAGAGATGATATGAGTATTGAGTGAAATGCCCTCGATTTCCGCCGTTTGAGAAAGCTCTGCATGAAGACTCTTAGGCAATCTCAGGCGAAGCTGACCGCTGAAGGAGGTGACTTTGTCAAAGGCGGGCATGGGCTTGCCAGCCTTCTTCAAGGACTTGAAGTAGGCATCAGCCGCGACCTTCAATTGAGAGAGTGCTTCATCCGGGGATTCTCCAAAAGCGCTCAGCCCTCTCGCCCCCGGAACCGTGGCGATATAGCCGCTGTCCTCATCGCTCCAGTTGATTGAAACAGGATATCTTTTCATGCCTTAATCCTTTTGGTCAAGATCATTTTCTTCGATAAAATTCAGCAATTGCCTAACCTGATAGGCTTTTGCCTTGCCATCTTTCGTCTTCTGAATGGATAAAATAAAAAAGGGCTCCCCGAGTTTGTAGATAAAATGCGAGCCTTTTTTCCGGTCGAGAATCATGCAGATGCATGCACATAAACGTTGAAGCTGAGAAAAACTGAGTCCACAAGGGTTGGCCTTCGCTTTTTCAAAGAGCTTTTGGCATCTTGGATTCAACTTCAGTCACTTAATTATGCAGCATTATGTTGATACCATATACGGTACCATTTGTCAATCTTTATTTTTTAGAATTCCAATAACATATGGCGGGCGCTATCCCGATCCCTTCTCATTTGCGGCCCTTAGAAGTAATCAGCTCTCCAGCATAGAGACCATCCAATCTGGTTGGACTATTTCTCATAACAGTCCTGAAAGGTCTGAGATTTGGGGGGTTGACATAGATATATATTTTAGTATACATATTATATAGTTTGGTATACCTTCTTAAGCGGGGATAAAAGGAAGGGCAATGTGGTCATTCATGAACCCAGACGGTTACGGAGGAGCCCATGACTCTCGGGAATAACCTGCGAAGGCTCCGCTTCGAACACGGGGAGATAACCCAACAGGCGCTGGCCAACGCCGTCGGCGTCACCAGGCTGACCATCCATTCTATCGAAAAGCGGAAGTTTGTCCCCTCGACACTCCTGGCCCTCAAGCTATCCCGCTATTTCGGGAAGCCCGTCGAGAACATCTTCTTCATCTTGGATCAGGAGGCGTCATGAGATCCGAAGACACTCATTTCCAAGGAGAGAGCGGACTGGATAAAAAGGTCAAGCTCTGGGGAACGGTCACTCTCGTTGGCGGTTTCATCTGCCTCAGCTGGGTTGTTTTCGACATCTTCGTCTTCGGACACCTCAAGGCCCGCCTCCACCTTCCGGCCGAATGGGGTTCTCTCCAGCAAACGCTCGGCGGGTTGCTCTGGATCGGCTACCTGGTCTTCTTTCTATTCCACATTCCCGCCCTGCTGACCCTGATTTTCCGGCTGCAGCTTTTTAAAAGCTTCGACTTCCTTCAGAGCAGCGCTTTCTTTCTGGGCCTTCTGTCTCTTTTCAGCCTGGTGGGCGACTACGGACTTCTGAACGACATCGGCAAGGAAACCCGCCTGACCGGCCTGCCCCAAAGCGAATGGGACGTCCTGACGGTCGTCCTCGCCGTTCACGCGCTATTCTTCCTCCTCATGATCATTCTGATATTCCAGGCTTTCCGCCGGCTCAAAAGAGAATCCGCGGCCGAGACCGTGGCCAAAGACGAAATTCTTTTTTTGACAGCCCAATGGATGGGCGTCATCTGCGGCGGCGGCGGGCTCCTGGTCAACTTCTCCTTTTACGCGAGACAGATCCCGAGCCGCCAGTACGTCTTTCTCCTCCCCTTTTGCCTCCTCCTTCTCCTCCCCTACGGACTCGCCGCGCTGGCCTGGCTGGTCAGGCAGCGCACGACCAAGCCGCGCGACTGGTACGATGAAAAACAGTGGGGAGACATGACCCGCGCGGCCCTGGCCACCCTCTTGCTGTCTCTGCCGGGGATGGCCTTCCTCCTGCTCTTCCGGCAGCCCCTAGGGATGTTCTGGTTCCCCCATTATATCTTCTTGACTCTATTGCTCTTTTCAGGCTGCACTCTTTTCCTGACATTCGGCCGGGATCACGACGCCGTCAACGGCCTTTGACAGGCTTTTTCTTGTAACTTTCCGTCGGATATTCGGATATTAATATAGGGTACAATATGATCATGAATAGGATTGTTGCGACGGCGCTGAGTCTTCTCATCTCCACTTGGGCAGTCGCTTTCGGCCAGGAAAAAAGCGTCGGGCTTACGCTCGGCCCTCCCTTAGAGATTGGCCGCAAGGAAATGCTCTTTGCCTCCATCGCCTCCGTCTGCGAAGATGCTTCACTCAATTTTTATGTGCTCGACCGGATGGAACACGCGGTCTTCAAGTTCTCCCCGGAAGGCCGCCTCCTGGCGAAGTTCGGCCAGAAGGGACAGGGTCCCGGTGATTTTCAGTCTCCGAGCCAGGTCGTTTTAGCTCCCCAGGGCGAATTGGCCGTCCTCGAAGACCTCTATTATGTCTCATTTTTAAAAACCGACGGCAGCTTCATCCGGCGTCTCGACCTTAACGGACGGCTCGGGCTTGGATTTGTTGGGTCCGACCGCTTCTATGGCTGGGTCTGGCGGCCGGACGACCAGCAGCAGTTGATGGTCGATGCCGAAAACAAAATCCTCAGCACCTTTCATACCCTCGCCAGGGATCGTTTCTCAGTCAACCTGCCCGACGAGGCCGGCCGCCTGGTGATGTTCAACTACAGTCATGACGCCTATGTCCCCCGGTTTCTGTATGCCCACGGCGGACGCCTCAGCGCCGTAGGGATCAGCGATCGATATGAGATCGAGCTTCTGGACGAGGCCGGCCGCACAGCGACGACGATCCGGCGCGACCTAAAATCCCAGAAATTCAGCGGCCGTGAAAAGGATCATCTGGAGCGCGGACTCCGGGAATTCGCCAAGTCCAAGGGATGGCCCGAGCGGGTCGCCCGCGAGCTCGGCAAAAAGATTCCAGCCTATAAAAACATGATCCGGGCGGTTCGAATCTCCCCGCAGCATGTTTTTGTCTTCCGGTTTGCGCCGGATATCTCCGCAGAAAACGCCCCCTCCCCTGTTGACATCGTCAACCGAAAAGGTGAGTTCCTGGGGATGGCGGAGTTTCCGGATATCCCCCTGTTTATCTCAAATAGGGCGGCATATTTCATTAAATCCGACGACAGCGGCAACGTCTATCTTTTAAGAACAGATTACTCGCTGGATTTCTAATGATTAGCGCAGAAACAGCCACGCCGAGACGAAGAGTCCGACAACGATGACGAAGATATGGATGGCATGCGGGTCCACACGCTTGGCCGCCCGCGCTCCGGCATACCCCCCGATGACCGCCCCCGCCGCCATCACCGGCGCCAAGCGCCAGACCACGAGCCCATTGATGGCGAAATAAACGAAGGCGATCACGTTGACCAGCGTGACCAGGATCGTCTTCAGCCCGTTCATCCGGTGGATGTCCCGCAGGCCCATGACGCTCAGCGAGCCAAGCATCAGGATCCCCATGCCCGCGCCAAAATAGCCGCCGTAGGTCGCCACGAAAAGCTGGAATAAAAAACCCCAGATGCGCCCCAGGGTGCCGACCTTCTCCTCGTTGTTCCCGAGCCGCAGCCAGCGGGTGAACGAATCCCGGAAGGCGAAGAGAAGCGTCGCCAGAAGAACGAGGAACGGGACGATCGCGTTGAAGAGCTCGGGCGGAGTGTTGACCAGCGCCAGCGCGCCCAGGAATCCGCCGATGGCACTCGGGATGAGCAGGGTCAGAAGGAGGTCGCGGTAGATCTTTGTATCCCGGCTGTAAGCGACGGCGCTGCTCAGGGTCCCCGGCCAGAGCGCCGCCGTGTTGGTGGCGTTCGCCAGGATGGGGGGCTGTCCGAAGGCCACCAGGGCGGGAAACGAGATCAGGCTGCCTCCGCCGGCTACCGCGTTCAAGGCTCCGGCGAGGGCGGCCGCGAGGAACAAACCGGCTAGGCCAATGATCATGTCCATGGATCAAGATGTGATGATTTTAAAGGATTCTCTCTTTACCCTTCTTCTTCAGCTTCTCGATGACGTCCTTGACCCGCTGGTCGGCCTTTTTGTCACAGACGAGCAGCGCGTCCTCGGTGTCGACGACGATCACGTCCTTGAGGCCGACGACAGCCGTCAGCCGCCGCGGGCTGTAAACCAGGCAATCCCGGGAATCGATAAACTGTCCCTTCCCTCGGAGGGCGTTTCCGGCCTCGTCCCGCGGCCAGATATCGGCCAGCGACCCCCAGGAGCCGACATCGGACCAGTCGAAATCCCCTTCGACCATCAGGACGCCTTTGGCTCTTTCCATCAGAGCGTAGTCGATGGATGTCGCCGGTATCTCCCGAAAGACGGCCGCGACCCCGGACTGACTTTCTTTCTCCAGCGCTTTTAGAATCCGCTGCCAATAAGGGAAGAAATCCGGCGCATATTCCTCGAGCTTTTGGGCGAAAACGTCCGCCCGCCAGATGAACATGCCGGAGTTCCAGGAATGGTTTCCCTGCGCCAGGAACCTTTTCGCCTGGGCCAGTTTCGGCTTCTCCTTGAACCGGAGGACCGGATAAAAAGCCTCGCCCCCGATCTTTTCCCGCTTCCGGCCTGAATAATGGATATAGCCGAAACCCGTGGACGGGTAGGCGGGCGGGATGCCGAAGGTTACGATGACATCCATTTTGGCCGCCGCCGCGGCCGCGGCCCGAAGCTTTCTGATAAACCGGGCGGGCCGGGTGATCAGGTGGTCGGCCGGGAGCGCGAAGACAACGGTCCTGCGATCGCGGAGATAGACCCGGGCAGTGGCCAGGATAAGTGAGGCGGCCGTGTTCCTTCCGAACGGCTCGACCAGGATGTTGTCCGCTTTCAACTCCGGGACCAGTTTCCGGATCGCCACCGCCTGGGCTTTATTGGATACGGTGTAGATCGCTCCGAAGGGCAGGAGCGGACGGAGCCTCGCCACCGTCTCCTCGATCATCGTCTTCCGGCCGGCGATGGGCAGGAACTGCTTGGGGCGGCTCTTCCGGCTGAGCGGCCAGAACCGGGTGCCGCTCCCCCCGGCCATGATCACGGCACAGACGCGCGGACTAGGGCTCATCCGTTCCCCAGCCCCTTGATGGCCAGCTCGAGGGTCTTTCCGACTTCATGCTTGATCGCCTCGAGGTCTTCCGGAGTGTCGGCTTCATAGCGGAGGACTAGGGCGGCCTGGGTGTTGGAGGCCCGGACGAGCGCCCAGCCCTTGGGATAGCTCACCCGAACCCCGTCGATGTCGACGATCGGGTATTTCTTGGCCAGTTCTTTTTTCACTTCGTCGACGATCTGGAACTTCACTTCATCCGAAGCGTAGACACGGATCTCCGGCGTAGAGTATGCCTTGGGGAGGTCGGCCAGCATCTCCGAAAGCTTTTTCTCCGAACGGGCGAGGATCTCGGCCAGACGGGCCGAAGCATAAATAGCGTCGTCGAACCCGAAGAATCGGTCGGCGAAAAAAATGTGCCCGCTCATCTCCCCGGCCAGGAGGGCTTTTTCTTCCCTGATCTTTTTCTTGATCAGGGAATGACCGGTCTTCCACATGATCGGCCGGCCGCCGAGCCTGGCGATCTCCTCGTAGAGGAGCTTCGACGCCTTGACCTCCGAGATGACCGCGGCTCCGGGGTTCGCCGGAAGGATATCCCGCGAAAAAACGATCATCAACATGTCTCCCCAGAGCAGACGGCCGCTGTCGTCGACCACCCCGATCCTGTCGCCGTCGCCGTCGTAGCCGACGCCGAAATCGGCCCCCGTTTCTTTGACCGTCTTGATCAAGTCCTCCATGGCCTCGGGGAGCGTCGGGTCGGGATGATGATTGGGGAAGAGTCCGTCCGGCTCGCAGTAGAGCTCGGTCACTTCGCAACCCAGCTTTTTGAAGATCGGCACGGCCACAAACCCAGCGGTCCCGTTCCCGGCGTCGAGGACGACCTTCAGCTTGCGGCGGAGTTGGATATCTTTCTCCACGTATTCCTCGTATTCCGGGATAACGTCATAGGTTGAGCGCGTCCCTTCCTTGTCGATGATCACCGCATTATTTTTGAGGATCTGGTAGACTTCCTGGATCGTCTCCCCGTAGAGGGTCTCCTCCCCCACCATGATCTTGAACCCGTTGTACTCGGGTGGGTTGTGCGAGCCGGTGATCATGACGGCCGCCTCGTTCTTCTTGTAGTAGACGGCGAAATAGAGAAGCGGAGTGGGGACCAGCCCGATATCCACAACACTGCATCCCGTGGAAAGAAGGCCCCGGGTGATGGCCTCGGCGTAGGCCGGCGAGCTTATCCGGGCGTCGCGGCCCAGGGCGACCCGCTTCTTGTCGTACCGGCGAAAGTAGGTCCCGATTCCCCGGCCCAGGAATTCGACGAATTCGACGGTCAGGTCTTTGTCGACGATCCCCCGGATATCATATTCCCTGAAAATTTTCGGGTTGATGTTCATGTTCACCTTCCTGTCCGATCAGCGGCTTTTCTCTCCCGTCCCCCTTGGCTTGTTCCTCCAAGTCGAAAGGTCCTTGACCTTTTCCTCGACCTCGGGCCACTTGTTCTGGGCTCCGAGGATGAACTCGATGAGCTCCCGGACGGCGCCCTTCCCACCGTTTTGCTGGGAGATGAAATGACAGCACTTCTTGACTTCCGGGTGAGCGTCGGCCACGGCCGCAGCCAGCCCGGCCGCCCTGATGACCTCGAGGTCGCCCAGGTCATCGCCGATATAGGCGACCTCTTCGGCCGTCAGGTTGTGCTTGGCCAGGATTCCCTCGAGGACTCTTTTTTTATCCAGGATCCCCTGATGGAGTTCGTCGATGCCGAGTCTTTCCGCCCTTTTTTCCAGGGCGCGCGATGTCTTGCCGGTGATGATCGCCGTTTTCAATCCGACCAAGTGGGCGAGCAGGATGCCCAGACCGTCCCGCACATGGTATGACTTGACCTCTTCCCCGTCAGGCAGAATCAACAGTGTCCCATCGGTCAGGGTGCCGTCGACATCCATGATGATCATCTTGACCCGGCGCGCCCTTGCTTGTCTATCCGTCATCAGAACATCTCCGTGCGCCAGAGGTCGTGGAGGTGGATGATGCCCTCGACTTTCCCACCCTTGCCGGTGACGACAAGCGAAGTGATCTTCCGTGACTCCATCAGGTTCAGAGCTTCCGTCGCCAGCCCTTCCCTATCGATGGTGACCGGGCGGACGGTCATGCATTTCCCGGCGCTCATACGGAGGAGACGCTCCTTGTGTTTTCTCATCATCCGGCGCAGGTCGCCGTCTGTGATAATGCCCAGCAGCCTTTCGCCTTTATCGACGACACAGGTCATGCCCAGTTTTTTCCGCGTCATTTCCTCGATCACCTGGATCATCGGCGCGGCCCCCTCGACCCTCGGAATTTCGTCTCCGACGTGCATGACCGCCTCGACCCGGACGAGCTTGCGGCCGAGCTGACCTTTCGGATGGAAGCGGACGAAGTCATCCTCGTCGAATCCCTTCTCCTTCATCAAGGCGATAGCCAACGCATCACCCATGGCCAAAGCGGCCGTCGAGCTCGCGGTGGGCACCATGTCATTCGGACCCGCTTCCCGCTCGACCTTGGCATCGAGAACGATATCGCTGTACTTGCCAATCCGTGACTTGCGGCTGCCGGTGATGGTGATGAGCTTGACGCCGATTCTTTTTATGAACTCCAGCAGGTCGACGATCTCCTTGGTCTCGCCGCTGTAGGAAATGGCCAGGATGACATCGTTCCTGAGGATCATGCCCAAGTCGCCGTGGCCGGCCTCGGCCGGGTGGATGAACAGCGCCGGCGTCCCGCAGCTCGCCAGGGTGGCGGCGATCTTGCGGCCGACCAGTCCGGATTTTCCCATGCCGGTGACGATGACCCGGGATTTGGTCCTGGCCAGGAGGCCGACCGCCCGGGCGAAATTATCGTCCATCCGCGGGACAAGGGCGGCCAGCGTCCGGCTCTCGATCTCCAGCACTTCCCGGCCCGTCTTGATGATCTCGTTCTTTTTCATGAGCTCAAGACCTCGCTCTCGGCTCCTCATCCCGGAGGGCTTTCTTGACCCGGATGGCGGAGCGCAAAACTCCTTCTAATTTATTCAATATCAATGAATTAGGACCGTCCGAGAGGGCCTTCGACGGGTTCTCATGGACCTCCAGAAAAAGTCCGTCGGCGCCGGCAGCCACTCCTGTCCGGACCAGCAAAGGGATGTACTCCGCCTCTCCTCCGGAAGCCACTCCCCGGCCGCCGGGCCGCTGGACGGAGTGGGAGGCATCTATGACCACCGGAAATCCCCACCGTTTCATCAGCGGGATAGAGCGGACGTCGAAGACGAGGTTGTTATAGCCGAAGAAGGTCCCGCGCTCGGTCAGCAGGATCCTTTCGTTCCCCTGTTTGAGGACTTTTTCGACGGCGTTCTCCATCTCCTGCGGAGAGAGGAACTGGCCTTTTTTCAAGTTGAGCGGCTTTTGGGTCCTGGCCGCCTCGACGATCAGGTCGGTCTGACGGCAGAGGAAGGCCGGGATCTGGATGACGTCGAGGACCTCGGCCGCCCGGGCGACCTGCCAGGTCTCGTGGACATCGGAAAGAACGGGTACGGAGAGCTCCTCCTTGATGCGCCGGAGAATGGCCAGCCCCTTCTCGAGCCCCGGTCCGCGATAGGATCGGGCCGAGGTGCGGTTGGCCTTGTCAAAAGAAGCCTTAAAGATGAACGGTACCTTGAGCCCTCCGCAGACCGCCTTGATGCGGCGGGCAAGAGAGAAGGTGGCGTCCTCGCTCTCGATGACGCAGGGGCCGGCGATGAGAAAGAGGGGAGCCCCTCCCCCGGCCGTAACCCCCCTAGCGATTTCTACGGGCTTTGGCTTTTTTTTGGCGATGGGCATAGCTCGCTCCGATAAATGCTTTGAAGAGAGGGTGGGGACTTAAGGGTTTAGACTTGAATTCAGGATGGAACTGGCAGCCCAGGAACCAGGGGTGGTCCTTGATCTCGATGATCTCGACAAGGTTGTGCTTGGGATTAAAGCCCGTAAACGACATCCCCGCCCGGGCCAGCCTTTCTGTATAGGCCGGGTTGAACTCATAGCGATGACGGTGTCGCTCCAGGATCAACGTTTTCCGATAGGCCCGGTAGGCGAAGCTGTTTTTCCCCACCTGGCAGGCGTATTCGCCCAGCCGCATCGTTCCACCGATGTCGTGGTCCGCGCTAAGTTCCCTCCAGAGGAAAAAGACCCGATGCAGCGTGTGCGGTTCGAATTCTGTGCTATTGGCCTTAGCGAGCCCGGCAACGTTCCGGGCGAATTCGATGGTCGCGCACTGCATCCCCAGGCAGATCCCGAAATAGGGGACTTTCTTCTTGCGCGCATAGGTGATAGCCCGGATCTTGCCTTCGATCCCGCGTATCCCGAATCCGCCGGGCACGAGGATGCCGTCCTTGTCCCCCAGGGTCTCCTCCAGGCTTCCCTTCCCCAGCTTATCGGACTCTATCCAACAGATGTTAACCTTAAGCCTATGGGCCACCCCGCCGTGCTTCAGCGCTTCCTTCAGGCTCAAATAGGAGTCCTGGAGCTCCGCATACTTTCCGACAAGGGCAATCGTGACTTCATCCCTGGGCCTATTCATCCTGTTGATCAGCGACTGCCAAGGGGCCAGGTAGCGCTTTTTCGGGGGAAGGTTGAGTTTTTTGAGGATGTATTTGTCCAGGTTTTCTTTGGCGAAAAGGAGTGGGATCTCATAGATATTGCCGACGTCCTTGGCCGTGATGACGGCTTCGAGCGGGACATTCGTGAACAGTGCGATCTTTCTTTTGATGTCATTGGTCAGGAAACGGTCGGTCCGGCAGAGGAGAATGTCGGGCTGGATACCGATGGCCCGGAGTTCCTTGACGCTGTGCTGGGTCGGCTTCGTTTTCAACTCGCCCGAGGTGCTGATGTACGGAACGAGAGTGAGGTGGACGAAAATCACGTTCTCCGGTCCCCGCTCTAATCTCATCTGACGGGTCGCCTCAAGGAAGGGCAGGCTCTCGATGTCGCCCACCGTCCCGCCGATCTCGACGATGACGATATCATTGCCTTCGGCGACGGCGCAGAAGGCATTCTTTATTTCATCCGTAACGTGGGGGATGACCTGGACCGTCTTTCCCAGGAATTCGCCCTTTCTCTCTTTGCGGATGATCGCCTCGTAGATCTTCCCCGCGGTCCAGTTGTGCGCCTTGGATGTCCTAGTCGATGTGAATCGTTCATAATGGCCAAGATCCAGGTCAGTTTCTGCGCCGTCATCGGTGACATAGACCTCCCCGTGCTGGAACGGACTCATCGTCCCGGGATCAACGTTCAAGTACGGGTCGAACTTCTGCAGGGTGATCCGATAGCCGTGGCTTTCGAGAAGGCGGCCGATCGAAGCGGCCGATATCCCTTTCCCGAGCGCGGAGAGGACTCCACCGGTGACAAAGATATATTTTGTTTTAGTCATGGCCTTGCTTTCTCAGGATCTCTTCGACCCTGATTATATCCTGCGGCGTATCCACGCTCAAGGCGGGATGGGGGACTTCGATCATCCTGATCGGGAATCCGTTCTCGAGAACCCGCAGCTGCTCCAGCTTCTCGGCAGCCTCGAGCCGGGATGGCCGCAGGCCGGAAAAACGGAGAAGAAAATCCCGTTGAAACCCATAGACTCCGATATGAAGATAGAAAAAATCGGCGGCCTGGTAGGGAAGGGGTGAGCGGGAAAAATAGAGGGCGTTTCCTTCTCTATCGACCACGACCTTGACCATGTTCGGGTTCTCGTTCAGGCCGAGGTCACTGACCTTGGTCATGAGGGAGGCCATCGGAACGGACTCGTTCTGGAGTGCCTCAATCAAACTATCCACCATCCGGCCGGAGATCATCGGCTCATCTCCCTGGATGTTTATAACTATTTTATTATCAACGGCTTGAGCGACTTCTGCAGTTCTGTCCGTGCCCGATCCGTGTTCCCGGGAAGTCATGACTGCCTCGGCCCCGAAATCCTTTGCCGCCTCCTGGATCCGCTGGTCGTCGGTCGCGATGATCACCTTGTCGACGAATTGGGCTTGTGTCACCCCTTCATAAACCCACTGGATCATCGGCTTTCCGAGGATGGGCGCCAGCGCTTTCCCCGGAAAGCGCCGGGAATCGTGTCGGACAGGGATAACCGCCGCAGCCTGCTTCAAGAGGATGATCCCTCCTTAGCCTTCTCATCCTGTGGAGGAGCCCCGGCGATCTGTTCGCCGGCTTGGCAATTGGCCTCCAGATAAGCCCCTTCGTCCACGACGAGCTTAGGGGTGATGATAGAGCCGAAAACCCGGCCCCGGCTGTGAATCTCGACCTTGTCGTCGGCCCGGATTGTACCCTTGATCTCCCCGTTGATCACGATATATCCGGCCTGGACATCGGCCTCAACCTTGCCCTGGTCACCGATGACCAACATTGAGTCGGAGACGATCGTGCCCTGGAAGTGCCCATCGATACGGAACGACCCCTTGAAGGACAGCTCACCCTTGAACCGGGTGTCTTTGTCAAAGAACCCCGTGATTTTCTGCTCGTCGTACTCCCTTTTTCTGTCTTTATCTTTCATCGTGCTCCTCCTTTGATTTTTCGATAAACCCGATTGAGGTCATCCAGAGAGAAATATTGAATCTTGATCATCCCCTTTTTCCGGCTTCCTGCGATCGTCACTTTTGTTCCGAGAATCTGAACCAGATCTTCCTCGAGGGCCTGGAGGTCGGGGTCCGGCTCGTGTTTTTTAGAACCGACCGTTCTCCCCTTCCGGCCGGCAATCAGCCTCTCTATATCTCTCACCGTAAGGTTCCGGCCAACGATTTCCCCGGCCAGGGCAACCTGAGAATCCCGGTCATCGAGCGCTAGGAGCGCTCTGGCGTGGCCCATCGTGATCTTGTTCTCTGACAGATAGTCCTGGATGACCTGGGGAAGGTTGAGAAGCCGAAGATAGTTTGTTACAGAGGTGCGGTCCTTGCCCACCCTAGCGGCGATTTCTTCCTGGGTGTAGCCCAGTTCCTCGACGAGTCTTTGAAAAACGTGGGCTATCTCCAACGGATTAAGATCCTCCCTGTGCAAGTTCTCGACCAGGGAGATCTCGAGCTGCTGCTCGGCCGGAATCTGCCGGATGAGGACGGGCATCTTTTTCAAACCGGCCTTATGGGCCGCCCTCCAGCGTCTTTCTCCGACGATGATCTTGTAGGTATCGCCCTCGGGGACAACGAGGATAGGTTGGATGACGCCCGTTTCCCGGATCGACCGGGCCAGCTCCTCGATCGATTTTGGGTCGAATTTCATCCTCGGCTGCAGCGGATTGGGCACAACCTCATCGATATCCACCTCGGCATAGCGCTCGTTCTTGATAATCCCGTAATCATCAGGCAAGAACACTCCCAACCCTTTTCCTAACGCTTTCTTGTTCATTTCCCGAGTAACTCCTGTGCCAGATTCAGATAGGCCACGGCTCCCTTGGACCTGATATCATAAAGAACGACCGGTTTGCCGAAACTCGGCGCTTCAGCCACCCTCACACTGCGAGGGATGACGACTTCGAAAACAATCGTCTTAAGCGACCGCCTGATCTCCTCGGCCACCTGCTTAGAAAGGTTGGTCCGTTCGTCGAACATGGTCAGGACAATCCCCTCCATGGCAAGAGATGGGTTGAAATATGTCCGGACTTGGTCAAAGGTCGACAGCAGGTCGGGAATTCCTTCCATGCAAAGAAATTCGCATTGGATGGGGATGAGGACGGAATCGGCCGCTGTCAGGGCGTTAATGGTCAGGAATCCCAGGGATGGGGGGCAGTCGATGAAGATAAAATGGAAATTCCGCCGGAGTTTGCCGGCGACATCACGAAGCCTCTTTTCGCGGTCCTGCCCAGAAAAGAGCTCGACCTCAGCACCCGAAAGCTCCGGGGAGCAGGGAAAAATATAGTAATTATCGATCTCTGTCCCCAGAATGAGGCCCATGGGATCCTGGCCGTTCATTAGCGCCGGGTAGATGCCTTTTTGAGCCTCCTTGGCCTTTCCCAGGCTGGCCGTGGCCATTCCCTGAGGGTCCAGGTCGATAACCAGGACTCTGTTATTCTTCATGGCCAAGGCCGCCGATAGATTGATGGCCGTTGTAGTCTTGCCGACCCCTCCCTTTTGATTGGCGACCGCGATGATCTTGGCCATGTATCCTCAATGTTTCACGTGAAACATCGGCCCCTTTTGGGCTTTTTTCCAGGCCTTGAGGTATAGACTGAGGTTGACGATGGCCGCCGGCGTCACCCCCGGGATTCTCCTGGCCGTGCCGATAGTTCGGGGTCTGGACTTCTTCAGCTTTTCCACGGCCTCTCTAGTCAGGCCGGGGACATCTTGGAAGTCAAGCCCTTCGGGTATTCTCGTGCTTTCCATTCGTTGGATTCTTTCGACCTCTTTTTCCTGTCGCCTTAGGTATCCCTCGTACTTCACTTCAGCTTCCGCATATCTCATTTCTTCGTCCGTCAAGGGCTCCGAAAATTTATTATATTCTAACACATTTTGTAGGGAAACATGGGGTTTTTTCAGCCACTCTTTTAGGGATATCCGGGCTGTCTTCTCGAAAGTCGTCTTTTCTTTTTGCAGGAACTCGAAGAGCCTCCGGAGCTTTTCCTGCTTGGCAATGAAAGAAGCGTGGTCCGATTCTCCGATCAGTCCATATTTCCGGCCATAGCGGATCAGCCTGCGGTCGGCGTTATCCGCCCGCAGGTTCAGCCGGTACTCCGCCCGGGAAGTAAAGAGCCGGTAAGGCTCTTCAACTCCCCTGGTCACCAGGTCATCGATCATGACACCGATATAAGCTTCATCGCGGCGGAGGATAAGCGGCTCTTCCTTGCGGATCTTCAGGCCGGCGTTGATCCCGGCCATAAGGCCCTGCGCCGCCGCTTCTTCATATCCCGAGGTCCCGTTAATCTGTCCAGCCAAGAAAAGGTTCTCGACCCGCTTGACCTCCAGAGAAGCTGTCAGCTCTTTGGGCGAAACCGCATCATATTCAATACCATATGCAGGCCTCAAGATCTTAGCTTGGTCCAGACCGGGGATGGTCTTCAGGATTTCGGCCTGCACGTCATAGGGAAGGCTGGAGGACAGGCCATTGACATAGACCTCCGACGTTTCCAGGCCCTCTGGCTCGAGAAAGAACTGATGGCGGGGATGGTGGGGGAATTTGACCACTTTGTCCTCAATGGAAGGGCAGTAGCGAGGCCCGATCCCGCTGATAAGCCCGCTGAAAAGGGGAGACTTGCCCAGGTTTTTCCGGATGACCTCGTGGGTTTGGGCATTTGTGTACCCGAGATAGCAGATGACTTTGTTCTCGAGAGGGCGCCGTGTCCGGAAAGAGAAGGGAACAGGGACCTCGTCCCCCGGCTGAGGCGTGAATGCTTCCCAGTCGATCGTGTGCCCATCGAGCCTCATCGGCGTTCCCGTCTTCAGCCGAAACACCTTCAGGCCGAGCCCAACAAGGCTTTCACCCAAGGCGACGGCCGCCGGCTCGTTGGCCCTTCCCGCTGAGTACGATTGAAGCCCCATGTGGATCAGCCCATTGAGAAACGTGCCAGGGGATATAACGACCATTTTCCCAAAGATGTATTGGCCGTCCTTAGTTTTCACCCCCTGGGCTTTTCCTTTCGTAACGAGCACGTCCGTGACGATACCCTGGAAAACGGTCAAGTTTGGAGTATCCTCAAGCCATTTCTTCATGAGCAGCCGGTAGCGGGCCTTGTCACACTGCGCCCGGGGAGCCTGGACCGCCCCTCCGCGGCTACGGTTCAAGAGCCGGAATTGAATGCCTGTTTCGTCGGCCAGCAGCCCCATCAACCCGCCCAGGGCGTCGATCTCCCTCACCAGATGGCCTTTGGCCAGGCCGCCGATAGCAGGATTACAGGACATCTGGGCGATCGTTTCCAGGTGGATGGTCACCAAAACGGTCTTGAAGCCCATGCGGCCTGCGGCCGAAGCCGCTTCACAGCCGGCATGTCCGGCGCCAACGACAATGACATCGTAATCCGCCCCTGAAGCAGTCTTCTTGCTCATTTTCCCACACAGAACCGGCTGAAAATGTTGGCTACGACTTCATCGACCCGGATT
>CAYOZW010000024.1:0-7121 GCA_964408495.1 uncultured Eubacteriales bacterium | reverse complement strand
GCCCGAGAAACGGCAGGACCCGGCGGATCTCCTCGGCATAGACCTCTTCCGAGTAGCCCTCGCGGAAACGTTTCAAGGCGCCATCCAGGGCGGAGGCAATCTGCTCGAAGAGCAGCCTCTGTCTCAAATGAAGAATCACTTCTTCCTGGCCGTTCTGCTCCGGCACAAAGCTTTCTAGGATCGCATTTTTTAGGCGGGAAATATTCGTCCCCTTCAGAGCAGAGACAGCGATAGCCCGGCTGCCTGGATTAGTCTCCCGGCATTTCCCGCGGTCGATCATGCCGGGAAGATCGGCCTTGTTAAAGACAAGAATCATTTTCTTATTCTTGTACTTCTCGATAAGCTCAAGATCCGCCCTTTTTTGTCTCCGGGAAGCATCCAGGACCAGGAGAATGCCATCAGACCGGGAGGCCAGCTCGCGGCTTCGTTTGACTCCGCTTCTCTCTACAGGATGCGAGGGACGACCCAGTCCTGCCATATCGATTAGGTGAAAGAACGAATCCTTAATCTTGATGCGCTCCCGGAGATAATCGCGCGTGGTCCCGGGGTAGGGGCTGACGATCGCCCGCTCCTGGTCGAGCAGCGCGTTGAACAAGGTTGATTTCCCGACATTGGATCTCCCGACAATGGCCACGTTGAGTCCTTCCGTCATCGCTCGTCCCGTTTCATAGCCGGCGATCAATTTTTCCACAGCCTTGACCACATTTTCCAGGCGGCGTGCGGCTTCCCCTGAGGAGATCCCCAGGTTATCTTCCGGAAATTCGATGCTGGCTTCGAGGAGCGAGAGGAGGTCGACCACCTGGCTGCGCAGGGAGTCGATGTGATGGGACAATCCCCCCCGGAGCTGTCCGAGGGATATCTTGGCCTGCGGGAGGGAGGTAGCTGTGATCAGGTCGTTAACCGCTTCGGCCTGGATGATATCGATCCGTCCCCGGAGATAGGCCCGGAGCGTAAATTCCCCGGGATGGGCCGGCCGCGCTCCTGCCTTGACTCCCAGCCTGACCACCTCTTCAAGGACGACGGGACTGCCATGGCAACTGATCTCGATAATGTTCTCTTTTGTGTAGGAGCGTGGAGCGGGGAAATAGGTTAGGTAAGCCTCATCGATTAATTCATTCTTTTCGTTATCGAAGAGATCTCCAAGTACGCAGACCCGAGGACCGATGTCTCGCCATTTTTTCCGGCGCGGCCGAAAGATTCTCTTGGCGATCGAGAGGGATTTTTGGCCGCTCAACCGGACAATCCCAAGGCCTCCAAACCCGGAAGACGTGGATATCGCGATGATTGTATCGTCCAACACGGCCAGGCTGCTTTCTTATTATCCTCGAGGTGGTGAACTCCATTTTAATGGAGACGCTCAAAATAGTAAATGGGGCTGCGGACGCAGTCTGCATTTCTCCTTCTTGCCTCCGCCGGGTATAGGGGACCGCCCTTAGCCCCCGCACCCCGGGGAACCAGTCCCGTCGGTTCCCCCCGTCAGAAAACTGACGGGTCCCCCTTCCGCTACGGGGGCTTCATGGCGGCCCCCTATACCCGGCTTGAGCTCGGCAAGGTTGGAAGAAATGTTTCCTTCGATTGACAGGCGGTCTTTTTGGGCGATATAGTATGTTTATATGAGGGAGCTATGATCATGAACGATCCTTCAGGCAAGGGAAGTGCCGCCCCTGGGCGCTGTCGACGCTTCTCGATAGTCGCCGTCGGAGGGCTGCTGCTGTTTTGCGTCGCCGGGCTCTTCGGAAATCAACAATCCACCCTTCTGGCCAAAGAAGACGTCCGTCGATTCCTCCTCAACGGGGAAATCATCAAGAGCGAAGAGATAGGGAAAGGACTGACCCACCCCTGGCGTCTGACGCTATCGGACGGCAGCCTGACCCATGACGCTTCGTTCCAGGATGTCAACATCCGGACCCAGGAAGCTGGATTCGCCGGGGGCGGCCGGGAGCTGAATTTTGCTGACTCTTACCATTTCAACATCGCCGCTTATGAGCTGGCCTGTCTGCTCGGGATCGATGACATGGTCCCGGTGACGGTGGAAAGAGAATGGCGGGGGAAGAAGGGCTCTTTGAGCTGGTGGGTCGACGTCAAAATGGATGAAGAGGAACGAATAAAACAGGGCATCTTGCCCCCCGATAAGCATGCCTGGAACCGTCAGATGTACAAGTTATTTCTCTTCTCCCAGCTTGTCTATGATACAGATCGAAACGTCCAGAACATCCTCATTTCAGAGGACTGGAAGATCTGGATGATCGATTTTACGCGGGCTTTCCGGACCCTCCGCAAACTTCAGGACGAGAAGGTTCTTCTAAAATGCGAGCGGACTCTTCTTGATAAGCTGCGCGGATTGGCTCGCGACGATGTCGCCCGCGCAGTCGGCGATCATCTGACCAAATGGGAAATCGATGCGTTGATGTCCCGCCGAGATTCGATCGTCGCCTACTTCGATAAACTGGTCGCCAAAAAAGGCGAATCTCAGGTCCTTTTTTAGGCCTCGGCTCAATTCTTGCCTATGGGAAAAACCTTAATCCTTTTCAAAAAACCTTCGCCAAGGCTTTCACTGGTGATCCCGGGAACCTGGTTCACGGCGATGTGGACGATCCTTCGCTCGTACGGGTTCATCAAGTCGAGGACCTCGTTTCTCCCTGTGTCGCTCACCTGACGGGCAACCTGTTGAGCATATTCCCGCAGCCTCTTTTCCTTTCTCCTCCTGTAGAATTCGCAATCAACCTGGACCTTATGGACAGAGACCTTATTGAGGACGTGCTGGATAGCCAAAAGCAGCGAGCCATCCTTGCGCAGGAGCATACTCTTGTCCTCGCCGTCGAAGATCACAAAGATAGCTTCATTCTTCTTTTTGACCTGGTACTCCAGCTTCAGTGGAAAATGGAGGAGGAGGGAGTCAAGGAACTGAGTGACCGGATTGGTGTCCAACTCCTTCTTGGGCCAGGCCCGGATGACGATCTCTTTGCCCCTGATCCCGAATAATTTGGTCTTCTCGGTAACAATCTCATAGGCAAACTTCTCTCGGGGAATTTTGAGGACATGTTCGGCATGCCCCAGGGCTTCGTCCAGGTTTTTCCCCTTAAATTCCGGGAGCGGTTCACTTTTTTCGTTTTCCATGGGACTCTCTCTTTTTCTTGGCCATCATCCTGTTCATGATGTATTGCTGACCGATCTGCAGGACGTTATTGGTCAACCAGTAGAGGACCAGCCCAGCCTGGAAATTCATAAAAAAGACAGTCATGATGACCGGCATGATGAGCATCATTTTTGCTTGGGAGGGGTCGGCCGCGGTCGGCGTCATTTTCTGGCTGATGAATTGGGTGGCCCCCATTAGGATGGGGGTCACGTAATACGGATCGTGCACGGACAGGTCATTGATCCAGAGGATGAACGGGCTATGTCGGAACTCGATCGCTACGACCAGCATCCGGAAAAACCCCCAGAATACCGGGATTTGCACAAGGATAGGCAAGCATCCTCCGGCCGGGTTGATGCCGTGCTCCTTGTAGAGCTTCATCATCTCCTCGTTCATCTGGCGGCGTTGGCCGATATCCTGCTTGGCTTTCTTGTACCTAGCTCGCAGGGCCTTGATTTTCGGCTGGAGCTCCTGCATCTTGGACATCGACTTTGTGCTGCTGTAGGTTAAGGGGAAAAAGACGATCTTAATGAGGAAGGTCAGGATGATGATGGAAAAGCCCCAGTTCGGGAAGGCCTTGTGAATGGTCTTGATGGCGATGAGGAGAATCTCGGCGATGGCCCCGAAGAAACCGAAGTTGATGAGTTTCTTGGACTCATGCCCCAAGGCGCGCAGCCGATCGAACTCCTTGGGGCCGATATAGGCTTTCTCGGGGAGACTCACAGAAAGATAGTAGTCCGCGATCGCCTGGTCCCGAGCCTCTCTTAGAAAAAGGGCGGTGCCCTGCTGCGGCGTCGTGATGAACAGGGCGGTCATATAGTTGTCCTCGAAAGCCGCCCAGTTGGCAAAGTTGAAAGCATTGGCCTCGGGCTTGTACTTTCTTTCGTTGACCCGATAGACCTTGTCCGCTGCCAGGACGGCCATTCCGCTCCCTCCGCCGAACTGCTGCCTCTTCGTGGTCACGACAGGGTCGCCGATTCCCGGACCCCAGATGAGCCGGGGCTCGACTTTGCGGCCGTCCTTCCAGACGCTGATCTGGACGTCGAAGTGGTAGCTTCCTCCGGTGAAAATGAAGAGTTTTTCTATTTTTACATTATTCCCATCGGAATAGGAGAATTTGAGCTCCCCCGTCTCGCCATCTCCGAGGGAAAGCCGGGAGACCGAGGGCACGAACAGGCCGCTGTTAGCCGTCTTGTCCAGCTCGGCATCCTGGGTGTCCAGGAAAAATGGGTACCGTCCAACCTCCTCCGCCCTCCGGGAGACTAGGTCCAAACCTTCTTTCTGTTCATTGAGATGCTCCTTCAGCTTCCAGCTTCGGAGTGAGGCGCCACGGTTGCTCCAGACGGCGTCATAGAGCGATGTCTCGACCACCACCTGCCTTTCAGCCTCGGCCTTGGCTTCTTCAAAGAGAGGGGCCGCGACAGAAGGGGTCTCCGCCTGCGGCTCCGTTGAGGCGGGAGGGGGGGCTGGCTCGGCCGCTTGAACCGGAATCTCGGTTTGAACTTGAGGCTCAACCTGGGGTTTGTTCTTCATGAAGACCATCTGCCAGAGCGCCAGGACCAAGAAAGAAAGGACGATAGCCAGGATCAGTCTTTTTTCCATTGCACAGACCTCTTAGGGTACGGTATCCACTCCGCCCGGATGAAAAGGATGGCACTTCAGAAGCCTTCGGCCCCCGAGTGATAGACCCTTGGCCAAGCCGTGTTTTTCGATCGCCTCCCGCATATAGGCAGAGCAACTCGGATGAAACCGGCATTGCCCTCCCAGGACAGGCGAGATGATAAGCTGATAGAGCCGAATGGCCAGCAAGACCGCTTTTTTCAACGGGCCCTCTTTTTCTCGAAGAATTTCCCGACGGCCTGGAGGTAGCTCTCCCTCAAATCAGGCCAGGCGGCCTCCCTCATCGCCGCTGTGGCCACGATGAGGAGGTCGACGGGATACACGAGCAAATCCTTATTCCTCCGGAACAGCTCTCTCATCCACCGCTTGGCTCTATTCCGGGCGATGGCATTCCCGACCTTCCTGGAGGCGACAACGCCCACCCGAGAATACTTCAGGGCATTAGGCAGGCCGATGAGGCTGAAATATTTGCTCTTGTATCGGTAACCTTTTTTATAGAGGACTAAGAAATCTTTCTTCTTTCTGATCCTCTGGCGAGGGGGAAGGCTTTCCGCCATTAAACGGCAAGTCTTTTCCTGCCCTTCTGCCTTCGGCTCTTGATGACCTTCTGGCCGCCCTTGGATCTCATCCGGACGCGAAAACCGTGGGTCTTCTTCCGCTTTCTGACATTAGGTCGGAATGTCGGCTTCATGATTTTAGCTCACTTTAGGACAACAATGTTAATCGAGCCCGCCGCTTCTGTCAAGATGAAGTTGACTCCCAGGGAGAATTCGGCTATAATCAGGTTAATGAACTCCTTCAAGATTGGGGATAGAATCATCTATCCCAATCAGGGTCTCGCTATCATCGAGGACATCCAGGATGAACTTCTTTACGGCGAAAGGTTCCAAGTCTACAGGGTCCGGATACTCTCCAACAACACGCTGGTGATGGTTCCCTCTGCCAACACCGAGGAGATCGGAATCCGCCCGCCGATCGCCGAGGACTCGGTCGAGGATATCTTCAAATTCCTGAAGAAACACCAGGTGGCGGTTTCGACCGATTGGAAGGGGAGGTACAAGGAGCATGTCAGCCTGATGCGCTCGGGAACGATCTTGGACATGGCCTGCGTTCTGAAAAGCCTCTATTTCTTGAGCCTGACCAAAACCCTTTCTTTCCGCGAGAAAAAGATGCTGGAAAAGGTCAGGGGGCTGCTCATCGCCGAGATCTCCGAGGTCTCCGACCTCTCCCTGCAAAAGATCGAGCAGAAGCTCTCCGAAACCCTGACTGTCTGCGCCAAAAGCTTCAAGCAGAACCTCGAGATCTAGCTCTCTCCGATGATACTGACATCCGTCCTTTTGTTCAGCGTCTTTCTAATCTTGAGCGCCCTCTTCTCCTCCTCGGAAACGGCTCTCCTCTCCTGCAATCCCTACTCTCTCGACCTCCTCGAAAAAAAAGGATCTCGGAGGGCCCGGCTGATCAAGCGCCTGCTCTTCCGGCTGGACCAGATGCTGGCCACGATTCTCATCGGGAACACCCTGGCCAACATCGCGGCCGCTTCAGTCGCCACGCTGTTCTTCCTGAGTATCATGCCCGACAACCGGAACAAGGCCGCCCTGCTGGCCACCCTGACCACCACCCTCATCATCCTCATCTTGGCCGAAATGACCCCCAAGACGTTCGCCGCTTATTTTCCGATCAAGACATCGAAATTCATTATCCACCCGCTCCGGCTATTCGTCATCCTGTTCTATCCTCTCGTCAAGGTGTTGACCTTCATCCCCCGCCTTCTCTTCGGCACCTCCCCGGAAAGAGAAGGAGGCAAGTCGAGCGCCCTTAACGAAGAGGAGGTCAAGCTGGTCCTGACCAGGGGCATCAAGGGGATGTCATCTCTCCGCCGGCGGATGATCGGCGGAGTGCTCGATATCGGCGCGCGGCCGGTCAAAGAGATCATTGTCCCCCGCCAGGAACTCCGGGCCATCGAGATCGAAACCCCTTTTGCTCAGATACTGAAGACCATTCTGACTACCGAGTATTCACGCCTGCCGGTGTACCGGGGCCGCTTGGACAACATCGAGGGTCTCATCCATACCAAGGACATTATCTCTTATCTTGTTGATAATAAAGAGTTTAATATCAATGACATCCTGCGGGCACCCCTTTTCATTCCGGAGTCGGCCTCTATCGAGAAAGCTCTCGTCCAGATGCAGGACCGGACCGTCCACCTGGCTTTCGTTATCGATGAGTTCGGCACCCTGGAGGGGATCGTCACCCTGGAGGACATCATCGAGGAGATCGTCGGCGAAATCCAGGACGAATACGACGACAAGGCCGAAGAGTGGTTAAAGGCCGTGGAAAAGAATATTTACATTGTCAAGGGCAACGC
>CAYOZW010000023.1:0-24053 GCA_964408495.1 uncultured Eubacteriales bacterium | reverse complement strand
AAAAAAGAGCCCATGAAGAACCCAGCCAGCGAGATCAGGACAAAGGATACGGCGATGCGCAAGAGAAACGGCAAAAAGATGAAATAATCGAGCAGCCGAAAAAGGCCGAAGCCGTAGACCGTAAACAGGATCGCCAGAAAAAGAGAAAAAATCATGGCCAGGCGTGTTCCCAAGAGTCGGCTGAAACGCGCCGAAAATAGGCTGCCGATGCCGGATGAAACCAGGAGCGAAAAGATGATGATCGAAATGGAGATGGCCGGGCTGCCGAGGAACAACTGAAAGATTTTGATAAAGATGATTTCGACCATGATGAATGCCAGGCCGATGAAAAAGAAATAGGCAATCAAGGACTTTTGACCGGCCCCCACAGGATTTCGCCGCAACGGCAGCACGATGAGAACAAAGGATAAGAGAAGAGACAGGCCGAGAATGGACAGGTATATAGAATTGGAGTAGATAAGGGCGGGTTGGACGATGGTTTCTCCCATTCCTTTTATTTGGATATTGCGAAAACGGAACTGGCCGATTCGGTTCGGCTGGTTGAAATAGGGCGAATTGTCATAGACCGGCGCGATATTGACGGACGAGCCTCGACTCGTTGTTTCCAGATCATCCATCATGCGGTAGTAAAGATTGTCCTCCTGCATATCGGGGGAGTAAGCGATGCGACCCTTTTCTCCGACAGATCCCTTCAGGATTTCGTAGTCGGCGGGGGTGAATTCCCCTTTTTTCAAAAAGAAATGATTGAAGCCACCGGCATACTGGATGATAAAAAACTTATCCTGGGGGCGATCGACGCCCATCTCCTGCAAAGCCTTCAACGCCGTGGCAAACAACCGCTCTCCGTTCCAATGGAGGATATAAATCCATCCGTCAGGCTGCAAATGATCCCAGTAGTCTTTGAAGCTTTCCACGGTATAAATATAGGTTTCAGAAATGCTGAGGGCGCCGGAAAGCAGCAAATCGGCATTATGAGAGTTGACCATTTGGATGACGTCGAATTTGCGGTTCATGCGCTTAAGAGCACTTCGGCCCTCGTCGGCCAGCAGGATCACTTGAGGCAGGTGAAAGATGTTTCCCGTGAAGTCTGCATATTCCTTTTTGAGCAAGTCGCAAATGACGGGATCCATTTCAATAGCCACGACCATTTTGAAGCCATGGGACAGGGCGCAAAGGACCTCATAGCCGCCGGCCGATCCGATGATGACAGCCGAGCCGGGCCGGGCCACCTGATAAGGCAGCGAGGCCGGGTTCCATTCGATCTTCTTGAGAGAGGAGAGGTTGCCGTTGAACTTGTGGATGAAAGACTGCATCGTCCCGCCGTTGATCCAGATGACCTTTCGGTTCGGCCCCCATGCCGCCACGTCAATTCTGTCGATCGTGCTCCATTTGGTGTATTCGATGCGTCCGTTCTTGAGCTGGGCGTTATATTGGCGCTTGAGCTCCACGAGTTTGGGGACGATTGGGAAGATGGACCCCTCGAACCGGAACATCAGCCCGAACAGCGCGACAAACCCGGCCAGGGCGGCGGCGCGGACCGTCCGCCGGGCTGGAGAGAGGAAGGACCAGGCCACGGCGAGGAGCAGGAACAGGAGGATGAGGATCCGGTTCGGGCCGAGGTGGGGGATAAGGGGGATGATGGCCAGCGAGCCGAGGCTGGCCCCGGCCAGATCGACGAAATAGAGGCGGCCGATCCGGTCGGAATAGACCGAGAAGATGAGCGCCAGGGCCACCCCGCCGCTGAAGAAGGGGACAAGGAGGACCAGGCAGTTGAGAGCCAGGAACAGGAGGTTGGTCGCCGGGGCGAAGAGATGGAGGAAATCGATGTCCAGGAGGAGGGTCACCTTGTAGGCCAGGGGGAGCGAGACCGCGAACAGGAGCAGAAACCGGGCGAGGTTCCTGGACGTTTCGGGCCCGCCCCTTGGCATCCGGCTCAAGGCGAGGAAGACGCCGCTCAATCCGAACCCGAATAAAGCCAGCGAGATGATGAGGAACGCGAATTGGCCGAAATAGAGAACGGAGAACACCCGGGTCAACAGGACCTCGACGAGCATCGTCGAGAAGGTGACGGCGAAGATGGTGAACAGCAACTTCCAGCGGCTCATTCATTCCTCCGCAAATAAGGCGGCCATTATAACGTTCCCCGTTGGAAGGAGTCAATGGAGTTGGTAGAATAATGCTTGACGTGAAAAGCCTTTCCCATTCAGAGTCCCTCCTTCGTTGAAATATTTTCCTCTTCCGATATAATGAAAGAGAGGTGAAGCGATGATCATGAGAATGTTATTCATGGGAATTCTTCTGTCCTGGGTACCGAACCAGGATTTCTCGGGATATGTCGTCAAGTTCGAACATGATTCCAGAGTTGTCTTTTCTTCGAATTTTGAGGGGAATGAAGATATTTATCTGCTGACCCGGAATCAATTGACGAAATTGACTGATGACCCGGCCACGGATGAGTGGCCGGTCCCCGATTCCAGGGGAGAATCCATCGTTTTTACGTCCAATCGGAGCGGCAACTATGATGTCTACCTCATGAATCTAAGAAACCGGGACATCAAAAAGCTGACCGCCGATTCCCGCAATGAGGTGTCTCCTTCGTGGAGCGCCGACGACAGATTCGTTTATTACGATCTCGAGACTGGACGAAACACCTGGCAGACTATGAAATTGGACATCCGTTCTGGTCGTTCGCTTCCGCTGTTTCCTGACGTTCCCTATAGAACTACGATCGTGCCTTTTGAGAATCGGCGGGGAAGCGAAATATTCTTCACGGCCAAGGCTCTTGTGGGCTGGTTCGTTGCTAAATACAACGTTCCTGAAGGGAAATTTACGCAATTGACGGAATCGGGAAGCTGCCGGCCCAAGGTATCTCCCGACGGCAAGAAGATCGCCTATGTTGGTTTTGATGATGATGGTCTGGGGGATATTTGCATGATGAATTCCGACGGCAGCCAAAAGACCAATTTGACAAAGAATCGCAGTCATTCTTACGATTACTACCCCTGTTTTTCTCCGGCGGGGGATATGATTGTCTTTTCATCGAGCCCAAAATACAAAAAGAAAACGGGATATCAGCTCTACACTCTTGATCTTCAAAGCGGCGAGGTTCAAAGAATATTCGCCTCGAACGGAAACAACAGTTTTCCCTATTGGTTTTAAGGAACGTCGAAAAAAACGTGCTGCCCGAGGAAGGCCAAGTTTTCTGCCGGCTCGGAATGTGTCGCCCGGGCCTCAGCGGACGTAACCGAGCGCGCGCAGCTGTTCGATGCTCTTCTTGTCGAGCTGGATGTCCACGTAATCGGCATTGAAGCGAGGGCAGGCCTTTTCGAAGGCGAACATGTTCGTCGCCAGCTTGTTAGCCGTCTCCTGATCTTCGGCATAGAGATCCCGGTTCTCGCCCGGGTCGTGCCTCAGGTCGAATAGGGAGTGAGTGGCTGGAGACTCGAAAATGTATTTATAGTCGCCGTAGAGGCAGGCCTCCTGGACTGTTTCTTTGGGAGTGCCCGCTCTATGATGCAGGTGGGAATAGATGTAACGCTCCTCGGCCTCTCCGGTTTTTCCTTTGAGCACGGGCGTGAGGTCCTGCCCGGCCAGTTCTTCCGTCCGGCGGAAACAAAGGAGGGAAGCGAGCGTAGGCATGATATCCATTGTGGACACGTTGACCGCTAAACGCTTTGCGGCAAAGAGTTCCCGTTCGGGCCAGAAAACCAGCAGAGGCACGTGGATAACGGTGTTGTAAAGTGACTTTCCGTGCCCGTAAAATCTCTTCTCTCTCTGCTCTTCCCCGTGGTCGGCGGTGACGACAAAAAGCGTGTTCCGCGACCATCCGAACCTAGTGTAGAGTTCTTCCAGGCAGGAATCGACAAGGACGATTTCCTTATCGTACATTGCCTTCATATCGGTGGTCTTATCCCCGGTTTTTTCGCTTTCCTCCAGCGGGATCTTGTAAGGCAAGTGGACATCATTATAGTGAAGGTAAAGGAAGTAGGGGCCTCCGACCCGGATTTCTTTTTCCAGATCGAGGACTTGCTGATTGATGAACCGCGCGCCTTTGTGGACGGAGGTCTCAAGGCGGTCGAAGCCCTGTTCAAATCCCTGATGATAGGAGATGTTAGCGTTGTCCGCGATACCGAAGGTCTTATAGCCGCCCTCGCGGAAAACTTCCGGCAGGGTCGTCACCTCTTCGGGGATCCGATTGATCTTGATCCGGGGATACCTCCTGATCAACTTCACCTGGGCCAACAGGCCCATGACGACGCCATGCTGGAAAGGATACAAGCCCGTGAAGATCGAGGCAGTGGCCGGGGCGGTCCAGGAGGAGGCGGAATAGGCCTTGTCGAACACGACCCCCCGGGCCGCCAGTTTCGAGAGGAAAGGCGCCGTCTCCTTGGGATAGCCGTAGAAGGGGAGGCGATCGGCCCGTAGGGTATCGATGACCACGAGGACGACATTGGGCCTGGGGGGCTGCCTGCGCAGCAATAGCCGGGCGGAGAACAGGACCGCGGCCAGGCAAACCGATACAAAAAGGATCGTTTTAAGCTTCATGAGACAACATAATAATATTACCAGAAGGGACCGCGGCCCGTCAATCAACTGTACTCGTTCATATGGTTGGTGACACTTAGGCCTTTGGGATTCAAGCCAGAGCTAGCCGTATTCGGCGGGGGTGAAATAATCAAGGGCTTGATGGGGCCGGATGCAATTGCCGATATGCTCCCATCGTTCCAGCTGCTGACAATGCTCTTCCATGGTACGCCCGATTATCTCCACTTTATAAAACTCCTCCCGGTGAGTGCGATTGGCCCTTCCCACAAGGTAACTTCTTTTCTAATATTTTCAGATTTCTAGAATTCTTGATAGATTTCTTGACAATATCCGGAGAATATCATATATTTCTATCAGCGGAGGCGGTTATGAAAAAGAAAATAGGGACTGTGATGGAAGAACGTCTTCTCTGGGAGGCTAAAAAAGCGGCTCTCGAGAAAAAAATGCAACTCAGCCGGATTTTTGAGGAGGCGGTTTCAGAATACCTGGAAAAAAGGAAGAAGGACAAGTCGAGAAAGGGGATCGTCCCCAAAACCCGGGGCATCATTAAGCTGTCTCCGGATCAGCTTAAGGAGATCATGAATGAGCCGGGAATACACGAGGTTTAAAGACATTCCCCAGGGTTCCGATATTTTTGTCGATGCCGATATTTTCATCTACCATTTCACCGGGAATTCGGCGGAATGCTCAGAAGTCTTGGCCCGCTGCGAGGGCGGCGAATTGAATGGCCTGACATCGACAATCGTCATCACCGAAGTGATGCACAGGATGATGCTGGCGGAAGCCGCCTTCAAGAAGCTCGCCGGAGCCCCTCACATCCTCAAGAAGCTCAGGGAAAAGCCCGAGACCGTCTGCCGCCTGGCCGACTATTTTGTTGCGGCGCAAGCGATCTTCGAAATGGGCATCAAGGTCTGTCCGCTGACGGCGGAGCTGATGCTAAACAGCCAGGTCATACGCGCCCGGCATGGCTTGATGGTCAATGACTCGCTGATCGCGGCCACGATGAAGGAGAGCGGTGTCGAGGCACTGGCGACGAACGACGACGGCTTTTCGAGAATCGATTGGATCACGGTCTATAAACCTCAAGACCTATTATAAAACGAGGAAAAATCCGAGAGAGGAAGCTTGAAACGATGAAGCGAAAAATCCGGTCTGGCCGTTGGACGCTCCTATTTTTGCTTGTTGGCTTTTTCTTTTTGACCACGGCCGTTGCCTCAGGGCGAAGCGGAGAGACTCTTCGTTCCCTGACCGCCGCCGACTATGCCCAGGCCGAGAAATTCATGTCCTACAACGTGGCTTCGCTTGTTCTTCGCGGCGCCATGCGCCCGGGCTGGCTTTCGGGCGACCGCTTCTGGTACAGGAACGCCATCGAAAAGGAGGGGAGCGAGTTCATCCTGGTCGACCCGCGGCGGAAGACCCGCGGGCCGGCTTTTGATCATGCCAAAGTCGCCGCGGCTCTGTCCACGGCCACGGGAAAGACCTATGATGCGACACATCTTCCGTTCATGACATTCGATTTCTCGGCGGACGGGAAGATGATTTCGTTCAGCGCCGAAGGCAAGCGCTGGACGTGTGACTTGAAGGGGAAATCCCTCAAGGCCGTTGAGGGCGGCGAGGAGGCCCCCGGCGAGGGACGACGAAGCCAGGGCCGCCGCTTCGGCTTTGGCGGCCCCCCCGAGGCGCCCTCACCGGACGGGCGCTTGATCGCCTTCATCCGTGATGACAACCTCTGGGTCCGCGAGGTCGCGGGCGGGACGGAAAAACAGCTCACCACGGACGGTGTCAAGGATTACGGCTATGCGACCGACAACGCTGGCTGGACGAAGAGCGACCGGCCCGTCGTTTCCTGGTCTCCGGATTCCAAGAAGGTCATGACCTTCCAGCAGGACCAGCGCGAGGTCGGCGAGATGTATCTCGTAGAGACCAAGGTCGGACATCCCGTCCTGCAGGCCTGGAAATACCCCCTGCCCGGAGACAAGGTCGTGACCATGATCGAGTGGGTCGTCATCCACCTCGATGGCCCACGTATCGTCCGGCTGAAGATGCCCCCCGACCAGCACCGTTCCACCTTCACCGACGATATCAAATCGCGGATCGGCGGGCTGGAGGACGTGCAGTGGAGCCCGGACGGGTCGCGAATCGTCCTCGTCTCGACCTCCCGCGATCACAAGCAAGAGTTGGTCCGCCTGGCTGACCCCGAAACCGGGGATGTCCGCGACGTTTTCGAGGAGAAGGTCGAGACCGACTTCGAGTCCGGGGACGGCCGGGCCAACTGGCGATTCCTGGGAGCTTCGAACGAAATCATCTGGTTCTCCGAGCGCGACAACTGGGGACACCTCTATCTCTACGACCTCGAGACCGGCCGGCTGAAAAACCAGATCACCTCCGGCGAGGGGCCGGTCGCCCAATTGTTGCAGGTCGATGAGAAGAACAGGAAAATCGTCTTTATCGGACTCGGCCGCGAGAAGGGCCGCGACCCCTATTTCCGGCATCTCTACAGCGTCGGTTTCGACGGCGGGAACCTCCGCCTGCTCACCCCGGAGGACGCCGACCATCAGGTCAGCCTGTCGCCATCGGGGCTTTTCTTCATCGACAGCTATTCAAAGCCCGACGTTCCGCCGATATCGGTCGTCCGGGATATCGAGGGGAAACTCCTGCTCACCCTCGAAAAAGCGGACATATCCGCTCTCCTGGCAACGGAATGGAAGCCGCCGACGCCGTTCACCGTCAAGGCCCGAGACGGAGTCAGCGATCTTTACGGCCTGATGTTCCGGCCGACGAACTTCGACCCGGGCAAAAAATACCCGATCATCAACAACATCTATCCCGGCCCGCAGTCGGGCAGCGTCAGGAGCCGGAGCTTTTTGCCCGCTAGCGGAGATGCCCAATCTCTGGCTGAGCTGGGCTTCATCGTCATTCAATTGGACGGAATGGGTACCCCTGGCCGCTCCAAGGCGTTTCATGATGCCTACTACGGGAATATGGGCGATAACACGCTTCCCGATCAAGTCGCCGGAATGAAGGAGCTCGCCGGGCGCTATCCCTGGATCGATATCGATAGGGCGGGGATCTACGGGCACTCCGGCGGTGGCTACGCGACCTGCGATGCCATGTTCCGCTATCCGGATTTTTTCAAGGTCGGCGTTTCCCAGGCGGGAAACCATGACAACCGAGGCTATGAAGACGACTGGGGCGAGAAATGGCAGGGGCTGCTCGTCTCCAAACCCGACGGCTCCTCAAACTACGACAGCCAGGCCAACCAGAATTTCGCCAAAAAGCTTAAAGGAAAGCTGCTGCTGGCGCACGGGACGATGGACAGCAACGTGCCGCCGTACAATACGCTCCTCGTGGTTGATGAGCTGATCAAGGCGAACAGGGATTTCGACCTGATCCTCTTCCCGAACCGCAGTCACGGGTTCGGCAACGAGCCCTACATGGTGCGGCGGCGTTGGGATTACTTCGTCCGCTACCTCCTGGGAGCGGAGCCGCCCAGTGAGTACGAACTGAAGCCTCCCGCGAGGAGCGGTTATCCGATGATGTAAGCGAGTTCGCGCCCCTCCTTAATGCTGCCGGTATTGCAGGATGAAAAGAGCGGGAATAATAGTTGAAACAAGGTTCGAGATACCCCGGTTTCTCGGGAAGGGGGTCTTGCAGGAGGGAACCCATATTTATGCTGTTGAGGAAAAGGAAGTCGGCTTGAGGATTTCTGGCATTGGACATCTCAAGGTGCAGCAGAACACGGCATCCCTGATTGCCCGGTTCTCCCCTGATTATATTGTGTTCCTGGGATATTGCGGCGCGGTCAATGATTCTTACAGCATCGGGGACCTTATCATAGCAGAGGAAGTGAGCTACAGGACAAAGCCGCCGTTGTCAACAAGCGAGATCCTGCTGCCAAAGGCAGAGCGCATCCTGGAGACGCATCATATGGCCTACCACATCGGGAAGATGAAGACATTCGATGATGTTGTGTTGTCAAAGAACTCCATAGTTGAAAAGGTTGATGCCGTTGACATGGAATCATACTTCGTAACCAGTGAATGTCTTGAGAAGAACGTCCCTGTGCTGGTCGTCAAGGCTGTTAGCGACATAGTATCTGAAAAAGGGCCTCCGTTGAACGACATCCTGAGAAAGCTGCGGAAGCTCACTACGCTAGTCCGCCTGCTGTGGGGAATGAGGAAGGGAAGAAAGCCGTTAGAGAGTTTTTGTAAAAGATACCTCAGCATTCAATAAAGATTCCCTTTGACATCCGCCGACACCGCGATTTATCATCCCGACGGTGGTTGAGCCAAAATCGGTGCCCTGAGTGCTTGTTTAGCAGGCGCAGCAGAAAAAGGATTTAAGGAGATTTCCATGAGAATGACACGCATACGATTGCTCATCCTAATCCCGGCCTGTCTTTTCCCGTTTTTGCACCTCAATGCGGCTCAGGAACACGCGCCGTCTCCCCTGGGATCGCTCAGTCCGAAGACGGGCCTGCTGATCAAGGACGACGTCATGGTCAAGCTCATCCAGACCAGCTCTGGCGACCTGGCGCACGACTATGTGTCGCAGATCGCCTTGTGGGACCGGTCGCAATACACCCCCGGGTTCGAGCGGGCGGCCGAGTGGGTGGCCGGCAAGGCGAAAGAGTTCGGGCTCGACGAGGTCGAGATTGAACGCTATCCATCGGACGGGAAGGTCGAATACTTCGGCAACCCGACGCAGCGTATCTGGAGCGTGAAGAAAGCGGAGCTGTGGATGACAGCACCGTTCAAGGTCCGCCTGACATCGTATGCTGAATTGCCGATGTCGCTGGCCCGCAATAGTGCTTCCGCCGATGTGGAAGCAGACGTAGTGAACGTCGGGGCGGGTGTGAGCGAGGACGATTACAAGCAGGACGTCAAGGGAAAGATCGTTCTGGCGACGGGGAATCCTTTCGTTGTCTCCCGGCAGGCCATCGACAAGCGCGGGGCGGCAGGCCTTATCACCTCCTATTCGGTGCCGGAGTTCGACAACTTGAACCGGCTTCCGGGGGATTTCCCTGACCAAATCGGTTGGGCCGGCTTCGCTCCGCCCGGCGAGAAGGCGGCCGGATACTTCGGTTTCCTGATCTCATCGCGGCGCCACCAGGAATTAACGACGCTCCTGCGCCAGGGGAAGACGGTGAGGATGCGAGCCGTGGTGGAAGCCGAGTTCTCCGAGGGGACTATCTGCCTGGTCAGCGGCCTCATCCGCGGAGCCGTCTATCCGGCAGAGGAGATCATCTTCACCGCCCATCTCGACCACTACAAGCCGGGAGCCAACGACAACGCCTCGGGAAGCGCCGCCATCCTGGAAATCGCCCGGACGCTCACTCACCTGATCGAGACGGGGCAGCTTCCCCGTCCTTTGCGGACCATCCGCTTTCTCTGGGTTCCGGAATACAGCGGCTCGTGGGCCTGGTTCTCCAGGCATCTGGACGATCCCGTCAAGCGCATCGCCAACCTGAACTACGACATGGTCGGCGAGAACCTCAAGCTCACCAACGCCGTCCTGGCGATCATGTACACGCCGGATTTCAACCCGTCGTTCCTGAACGGGGTGATGGAGTCGATCCTCGACTTCATGAACAGGTTCAACGACGAACGTTACCCGCCTCAGAAGGATTTCCAGATCATCTCGATCACCGGGTCACGTGACCGGCTTCAGGGCAGGATGGTCCCCTACATGACGGGGACAGACCATGAGGTCTTCAATAATGCCGGCATTCCGGGAACGGGTCCGCTGGCCTGGCCCGACTTTTTCTACCATTCCAGCGAAGACACTCCTGCGAAAGTCGACCCGACACAACTTCACCGTGTCATTTTCGCGGGCCTGGCGGCGGCCACAACGATGGGATATTCAGATGACCAAAACGCCCAGGATATTGCCCGCCTCGCCCTGTTGTATGGCCAGAAGAGGATCGCTTTGAGCGAGTCCGAAGCTCTGGCCTCGCTGCTGAGTTCTTCCAATGAGGATTTCATCGAGAATGACTTCCTGGCGACAAACCTCATCCAGCATGTCTATAAGCGTGAACGTGAGGCCGTGCGCTCATCGGGGACGTTTTCCAAGACGGCCCAAACAAGGAAGAGCATCGAACAGCTCGTTCTGACGCTCGATGATGATGAAAAAGTGTCGAGGAAGAACATAGATGAAATAGCTTCTCTCCGGGCGAAGGAACTCGGCGTCGAGCGAAAAACGGTTCGGCTGTCCGAGGAGGAACGCGGCGCCTCCCGAATGATACCGGTGCGGGAAAAAGGGATGGATTTGTACAATATCAACTATGCCGTGCGGAAGGCGGGCAAAGACGCGCCCTTAAAGGAAGTCCGGGCCATGATCAATCAGGCCATCGGGCGGCTGCAGGAGAAAGGGATCAGCTCTCTGCGCCTGATGAGCATGCCGGATGCGGCTTCGCACTACGCCGATGGTAAACGTTCCATCCTGGAAATCCGGAATGCTGTGGCGGCCGATTATGGGCTGCTGCCGGTCGACGCCCTCATTCTTTACTTCAAGGTCTTTGAACAGGCCGGGTTGATGACGATCGTCGAAAAACAAGCGTCTCTTTCGCCGTGATGCCATTGGGCACAGCAAGCCGCCCATAGCCCCCGCACCCCGGGGAACCAGTCCCGTCGGTTCCCCCCGTCGGACAAGCCGACGGGTCCCCCTTCCGCTACGGGGGCTCTAGGGCGGCTTGCTGTGCCCATCGTGAAAATCACAGAATTCGAGACGCTTCAATCTTCCCCCCTTTTTGACAGTGCCGGTTGTTCGATATAAGATATTGGTCTCCCAATATTTTCTTGAGGTTCTAAGATGAAAATAAGAAAAGCCCTTTTCCCGCTTGTTTTCCTATGGCTGGCCGCCCTGCCCGCCTTCGCTCAGCAGGATCAGCCGGTCGAAGACATCAAGCCCATCCTCGCCGAGATCGAGCGTGCCGGGGGGCTCGCCGAGCACCCTGACGCCAATGCCCTGATTATCTTCGAGGAGTCCAAGACCGTCTTTGAAGAAAGCGGCGAATTCACCTCGGTGGAGCACAGTCTGGTCAAGGTCCTGACGGATAAGGGTAAGGAGATGTTCGCGACGCGGAAGGTCCCCTACCATCGGAGATATACGACGGTTAAGGTGCCTCTGGCGCGGCTCATCAAGGAGGACGGACGGGTCATCCCGGTCACCGAGGAATTCATGAAAGACGGGACGAGTGAAGAGACCCAACAGATGAATATCCTCGAGGAAAACTTCCGCCGTCTCAGCGTCACTTTCCCCGGGCTCGAGGTGGGGGATTCCTTGGAGATTATCGTCGAAACCGAAGCCAAGCCTCTGGTCCAGGGACATTATAACGACCTCATCCTCTTCCAGAGCGTCGAACCGATCCTGAGGAAGGATGTCGTGATCGATGGGCCCGCGGCCAAGCCTTTGCGTTTCGTTGTCAGAGACGGGCAGCTCGATTTTTCAAAAGAGAAAAAAGGAGACCGCATTCTTTATCGCTGGCAGACCGTCAACCAGCCGAAGATCGAGCAGGAGCTGGGGATGGTGACGATCGCCGATGTTGCCCTGCGGGTCGTTGCCAGCACCTTCAAAGATTGGCAGGAGCTTTCTCGGTACGGCGACAAGCTCAACGTCGGGAAGGTCGATTCGAACGAAGCGATGAAGGCGAAAGTCGCTGAGCTCACCCGGGACTGCCGGACCAAAGAGGAAAAGATCCTGGCCATATTTCATTACATCTCCCAGAAGGTGCGCTACATGGGTTCGTCCATGGATTTGGGCGCGTTCATCGAGCCTCACCAGGCGACCTACACGTTCGAGAAACAATACGGCGTCTGCCGGGACAAGTCCATCCTGATGATGGCCATGCTCAAAGAGATCGGCGTCAAGGCCTACGATGCCATGATCAACATCTCCAGGACAACCGACCCCGAGATCCCGATCATCTTTTTCGAGCACGCTATCTGCGGCGTTGTCATGGAGGACGGCCGGATCGTCTATATGGACCCGACGCTCGAGCTCAGCTCGTCCTTCGGCGAGACCTACGTCGGCAGCCGGTATATCCTGTTGATGGATGAGCAGGGCAAAGACCTCATCCAGGTTCCCCCCATACCCGCCGAGCAGAGCCTGGGCCTCATCAAGGGAGAGACGAAGATCCTGGCCGATGGAGGCATCGAAGGCAAGGTGAAGATCTCCGGCAAAGGTTTCTACGATTTTGTCCTGCGGAGCATTGCCAAGCAGGTTCCCCCCTTCCAGATGCCGATGGTCTTCCAGCAGCTCGGCCAGAACCTGGCCTCCACGATCAAGATCGAGAACCTGAAAACGGCCGAGTTTGCGGACCTCGCCAAGCCCTATGAAATCACCTTTGATTACAAGGCCAAAGATTACGTTGTCGATGTCGGCCGGCTGATGATGTTTAAGATTCCCTTTTCCACCCAGGCCTTCGACCTGCTCTCTGTCGGGATTTTTCAGCTTCTGGCCGACCGGGAAGAGCGTCAATATCCCATCTTTCTTTTTTCGGCGCGAGGCTGCCGCGAGGAAGAAACGATCACTATCCCTCCCGGCTACAGGATCCGGGCGGTTCCCGACCCCTTCGAGGTCAAAGAAGGACCCGTCCTGCTCCGGCTGACGGCTTCGATGAAGGACAATCAGGTCACTTTTTCCAGTGACTTCCGGACCGAAGAGCGGACCCTCGATCCTCAAGCGTATCAGACCCTGCGCCGGGCCGTCAAAAGCCTGCGCCGGTTCCAAAAAGGGATGGTCATCCTTGAAAAAATCGAAGGCGAAGCGAGGGGAGGTACCCGATGAGAAAAATCGCCTTATGGACAGCGGCTCTGCTCATCAGCTTCTCGGCGGCAGGATACGGACAGGAGAAGATCGAGGAAATCGTTAAAAACGCTCCGGCGCGGGGCAAGTATCCGGACTCGAGCGCCGTCCTCGTCCGCTCGTCCCAGACCTTCACCCTGGATAAGAGTGGGACCAGGACAGAGGACAGTTCTCGGGTCCTGGAAATCTTCACCCTGGCCGGGAGGGAAAAATTCAGCGACTTGCGCATCCCCTATGACAAGAACGAGGAAAAAGTCGACATTCTCCTGGCCAGGACATACAAGGGAGACGGGACTCCGGTCGATGTGGAAGAGAAGGCCATCAATGACCTGACGCCCCCGGAGCTGGCCGAAGCGGACCTCTACGCGAATATCCTCCATCGCGTCCTCTCTTTCTCGGCGGTCGATCCCGGTTCTGTCCTGGTTGTTGAATACAAAAAAGAAAGAGAGAAAGCCGGGAACGTCGAGGGCGTCGTCCTATTCCAGTTCGATGAGCCGGTTGTCCGGAAAGAGCTCAAAGTCGTCATTCCCAAGGACAAGAGCCTCAAATACAAGATCCTCGGTTTGCCGGCGCAATTCGAGGAAGAGACGGTCGAAAACCAAAAGGTATATCGCCTCGTCGCCAACGATTCCGCCCAGATCAAGCCGGAGGAATACATGCCTCCGCTGACGGAAATCGCCTCCCGGGCGGTTTTCAGCACATTCGTGGATTGGCCGGAGGCGGCCCGTGCTTTTTCTGATTCTTTCTTCAAGGCGGCCGCCCCTTCGAGCGAGGTCAAGGCGTTCACCGGAACTCTCACTAAGGACGCCTCCAGCCGGGATGAAAAGGTCAAGAAAATCTACTTTTTCGTGGCCAAGGATGTCCGCAGCGTCAGGTTCTCGTTCGGCGAAGGCGGGTATGAGGTCCATACCGCCGAAGCGGTCTTGAAAAACAAATACGGGGATTGGAAGGACAAGAGCGCACTTCTTGTCGCGATGCTGAAAGCTGCTGGCATCGAGGCCTATCCGGTACTGGTCCACTCCCGCTCCATCCCGCCCCAGGAGGAAGTCCCGACTCTCGCCCAGTTTGATGCCGTTCTCGTGGCCGTGGATCTCGGCGGAAAAGGGGGCCCTCTCTTCCTTAATCCGTTTGCCGATGATTCTCTTTTCGGGTATTTCAGAGTGGGGAGGGGTTCGCAGGGGCTGGCCGTGAAGCCCGACGGGGTCGAATTCATCCCTGTTCGCTGCCTTCCGGAAGCGGAGAGCGCTCTTCTGACCGAGATCGTCGGTGAAGTCGGGTCGGACGGCGCGTTCAAGGGGACGGTCAAGGCAGAACTCTCGGGGCTCTTTGACCAGCGGGGCCGGCAGGATCTCAAGGACATGACCGCCAAAGAGCTTGATGTCTTCTACAAGGAATCGATCAATAAGCTCGGTGAGGACGCGACCGTCCTGCGGAACGAACTCAGCGATCCCAAAGACCTGTCCCAAAAACTCAAGATCTCCCAGGAATTCAGCGCCCAGGACTTTGCCGTCTTCCAGGGTCCGATCATGCTGATTCATCTCCCTCCGGTTCCCTACGGGTTCGCCGAGGTTCCCTCCCCGAGCCTGGCCAAACGCCGGTACCCTTTCCGATTGCCTGGAGAAGCGGAGGTGCGATCCGTTGTCGTTCTCAAGGTCCCCCCTGAGTTCCGGCCTCTTTATCTCCCCGCCGGCTTTTCCTTCGAGAAAGACTACGGCAATTTTTCGTTTGCCGCCTCCTTCGAACCGGCCCGGTCTTCGGTGATCATCAAACGGACGCTCGTTTTCAAGAAAAAAGATATCGGCTTGGACCAGTACGATGAGTTCAAGAATATCATGGATTCCTTCGGGATCACCAAGAACAATCTGGTCCTGCTGGAGAAAAAATAGGCAAACTTCATAGATGAAAAAGCACGCTCTCATCCTTCTCTTCCCGGCCCTCGCAGCCGCGCTGATTGTCTTCGCCCGCTGCTCCCCCGGTGATACGGGCGAATCGGCCCTCCTCCATTACTGGGAGAAACACCCGGCGTCTCCTCTCGATTACGTGGTCGCCAAGTTCGCGTCGCACAAGTGGGTTTTTCTCGGAGAGCACCACCGGGTCAAGCATGACGTCGGCCTGCATCCCGGCATCCGTTGGGACCTGGTCAACTATGGGACCGAGGAAGAATCCGCCCGCGAAAAAGCCAAGCAGGAGCGTTACGACGAGCTCATGGCCCGATGGCTCGAGGAGGACGTCCTCTTGCCTGGCCGCCCGGCCCTTGTCTACACCGGGGTGGCTCATTCGATGGCAAAGTATGACGAATATTATGTCGGCCAGGGCGCCCGCCAGTTGGTCCGCATGGGGAATATGGTCTACACGGATCCCTACAAGCGAGACATGTTTTTCGTCGCCCTTCATGCCCCCTTCTATGACAGCGGAACCCGGGCCGATATCTATCCCTTTGACGGCGCCTTGGACCGCCTGATGTTATCGTACCGGAAGGACATAGGGTTCGACGTCAAGGGCTCTCCCTTCGCCGGCCTGACACATAAGAATCGGTCCGAGTATTCGATCACGGCGTATGCCTTCGGGGATCTTTATGACGGCTATATCATGTTTAAAACGCCGATCAAGGACTATGTGGGGATGACCTGCATTCCCGAGTGGATCTCGACGGAGGCGGATTTCAAACAATACTGGAGAAACCTCCCCAACAAAGAGGCCTCGATCGAGTTTTCGAAGACTCCCTTCGAGGAATTCAGGAAGACCTTCTGCAGCGGCAACCCCGATTATGGAGAAGGATTCAAGCGGCGCTTCCGGCGTCTTCCCGAGATCGAGTCACGCTAATGCAGGGCCTTGGGTTGAATGGTCAGCGGTCGTGAGGGCCCTGCCCCTGAAGGAGTTCAATCATGAGGCGGCCGACTTCGGCGTTGTCAAGATAAAACCCGCGGACGTGATCCGTCTCATCGGCCAGGGCGACAAATCGTTCGCTTCCGCGGCCTTTCGCGAACAGCGGAACGAGCATGTTAGTATGCTCATCAGAGTGCCACTCCATTTCCGGGACCTTGCCTTTCCCCCTATTCAATAGCGGTGTCCACGTTTTTGAAAAATCGTTATACGGCCTTTCTTTTCCCGATCCCGGACCTGTGATGTACCCGGTCTCGTGGTCGCTCGTGACGACGATTAAGGTATCCTCCCAGCGGCGGCTGTTCTCGATCCAGCCGACCACGGCCTCCACGGTCCTGTTGAAGAAGATTTGCTCTTCGATCAGGCGGCCCGTTTGATTGTCCTCGCCCGCCCAATCGACGGCTCCTCCTTCGATCATAAGAAAAAATCCGTCAGGGTCCTCGTCCAGGATGTTGAGCGCGGCCAGGGCCATTTCATCCAGCGTCGGAACAGTCTGGAGAAGAGGAACAACGAAGGGATCGGCCTGGGCGTCTCCCTCCCGTTCCTGCTGCAGGGTTCTGTGCACAGGGGCGATACAAAGTACCCGGCTGGGAGTCGGACCCTCTGTCAAGGTCTGTATTGCCTCGGCGGTTTCGACCAATATCCAAGGATCAGGACGGCCGTCTCGGTCGGCGTCGGCGCCCGCTTTGCCTTGAATGAGTGCCTCCCAAGTCTCTGGACCTCCCACGTAGCGGAAGTTCGGTTTATCTGCGGGACGGCCTGACATGTCAAAGTAGGGATGGCCGCATCCCATAACGACATCGGCCGGGCTTTCCAGGATGATCTGTCGGGCAATGTCTCCATACGTATAGCGGCTGACAGCATGGGCGAGAAAGGCGGCCGGGGTGGCGTGGCAGAAAGGCACAGAGGTGACAATCCCGGTTTTCTTGCCCAAAGACTCGGCGACCTCGACGATAGTGCGGAGTTTTTGTCCCTCGGGACTGAGACCGATGACATCATCGCTGGTCTTGATTCCTGTCGCCAGGGCGGTGGCTGCGGCCGCGGAGTCTGTGGGGTCGCTGAGGACAAAATCGAACGAAGCCCAGGCTTTTTGGGGGTCGTATGGGGTGCCCGAGGCCGAATGCGTGCTGACAGCCAGCCGGACAGGGAAGGAATCATAGACCTGGGCTCGGCTGCGGCCGTGCTGGTACAGGCTGGCCATGTCGAAACAGTTGTAGCCGCATCCGTCCGAGATCAAGAGGATGATATTGAGCGGCCCCGAATGCTTTCGGCAGGAGGGAAGCAGGAACATCGCAAGGCCGACGCCCAGCAGTGCCGGCAAGGAGGCGAAGAGTTTTTTTTTCATTTATTCGCCCGGACTGGATGAATGAAAAACTTCAATATCACAAATAATCAGATTGCGTCAACCGGGACCGGTTTCTGCCGGCATCGGATCCTGGGGGGGCGAAGCTCCTTATTGACAAAGTTTTAACAAAGTCGTGAGGGGTTTTTGACAACTCTGCTTCAGGAAAGGCTTAGATTCATATCGCCCAATGAAAAACAGGGGAAGGCGAGGAAAGGCAAAACAGCTAGGCATCGTCGTGATCTCGGATATCGCGATGGCTTTATTAGGGGAGGTGGCCTATGAAAAAGGTCATTTTGAGTTCATTGGTGATGGGACTTTTGGTCGGGGGGGCTTTTTCCGAAGCGCAGGGCCAGCAGAAACCTGAGCCCCAAGTTGCATAAACAAACTCTTTAACGCAGAATAACCATGCATTTTCAGAAATCCAAGAGTCTAGCATGACAGAGGATCTAATAGGGGCTCACGAAAGAGCCGTTGCTTCACAGGCCGAACTCTTGGTCTGGCAACGCTTCATCCGGGCCGATAGTCACATCCTGAGAGAAGATCCCAGGCTTCTTTTCCAGCAGGCCGCGAACCAGCCCGAGAGCTCAGCGCCTGCACGTCAGGCTGCGGCTCTTATCGCGGCGGGGATGGTCACTTCTCCCTGGCTGCGCTGGGTGAACAAGCCGCGGTCATCCGACCCATGCCTCCTCACGGTGGGCGGAGAGGAGGAAGGGGTCAGATGCGGTGCCTTCCTGCCCGGTGGAAGACGGGTCCTTGCGGCGGCCGGCTTTGAACTCCACGTTTGGGATTTCGAGTCCGGCGTCTTGCAGCAAAAGATCCCCACGATGGGCGAAGGCATAAGTCGTTGCCACCGGACTCCCGGCGGCGATACGATCGTGTTTGTGGAGTCGCGAGGCCTGATTGTTTTAGATTGTATGAGCCTGTCGGAGCGCTTTCGTGTGGCGGAGGAATCCGCGGGAGGGCGATGGATCTTCTCATCCGATGGGCGCCGGGCCGCTTACGTTCTCCAGGATCCGCCTCGCGTCAAGTTGTGGGATCTCGACAACCGGAGGCTTATCCTGGAGAGGTCCGGTGAGACAGATCCGCGGAGGCCGGTCGCTTTCTGCGCTGACGGGCGCCGGGCTGTGGTCCATTGGCGAAAGGGCCTCGAGCTTGTGGATTCCATGTCAGGATCCTTGGTGGTCGGGCTCGACGGCGACACCTACGCGGCTGAAGCCCAACTCGTGGTTTCCGTCACCGGCGGAAAAACTCTCATTCTCTGGGACGCCGCGACAGGGGAGAGGCTCAAAACTGTCTTCACGGGGAGCCCCGTCCATCGCCTTTCGATCGCGCCGGGAGCGAAGCGCGTCCTCGCGGACGTCGTCATGGATGAGGTCCTCGACCAGGTTGTCTGGGGGCACCTGCTCTTTGATACGGAATCCGGAGATCTCGTCGCGACTCTGACTTCCGGATACGGCGCTCATGTCAGTATCCTCCTTGAGAGACAGGTCGGCGCGGTGGAATCGGTGAGCCTGCCGGGACACGCGTTCTGGCCCGGGGGAAGGCATCTCGCGACGTGGCCCCCTTTTGCGGCGAACATCACAATCTGGGGTACAGATACCGGCGAGCGGCTCTGTGACCTTACGCCTCACCCGGCGTGGATTCAGTCCTGCAAGCTGTCCTCGTCCGGCGATTATCTTGCCGCCGCCTGCCAGGATGGTTCCCTGGTCGTTTGGAACAGCCGCGACTTCTCCCGGCGAGGGACCCTCCGGGGGAACGCCCGGCAGATCATCGACTTCTTTTATTCGCCGGATGAAATGCATCTGGCCAGCGTTGCCGAGGATGGAACCCTCAAGATTTGGGAGATGCCGGCTTCGGCCGACAGCGAAGCGTCAACCCATCAAGGGAAAGTGACGGCGTGCGTCTTCTCGGCTCGGGGCGATAAGCTGCTTTCGGCGGCTCAGGACGGCGTCGTTATGCTGAGGGAGCCGGACAGCGGAGAGGTGATCGGGAGGCTGAATCCTGGTAAGGGAGGAATCCCGGCAGCCGCTCTGCCGCCAGACGGGGACGAGGTGGCCTTCATCGCGGGTCAGCCTTACGCAACCGTACATATCTGGAACACGAAAACCGGAGCGGTCGCTTCACTGGGAGACGTCGGCCACGCTGAGCAGGGAGGCCGTTGCCGCTTCTCGGCCGACGGACGGCACCTCGTCGCGATTGGGGGCAGCCGCCATGGAATAGCCGTCCTCAGCGGCAAGATCTCCATCTGGCGCACGGACCCTTGGTCGGAGGTCTTCAGCAGGGAGTACGGCGCGCCCGTGACGCGCTTCGACCTGACCGCGGACGGGAGATGGGCGCTTTTTAACCTCAAGGACGGGACTTTTCTTCTGTGGGATTTCCGGGGCGGGCCGGGTGCGGCGATGAAGGAAACGAAGGGTGTCCAGGCGTTTGCCGTTCATCCTTCCGGCCAATTGGTGTTATTGACCCGCTCGGGTTCCGGAGCCCAGGTCATGCAGCTGGAAACGCAAGCCGCCTGGGGCACTCCGATGCCGCCCGGATCTCTGGGCGGCTGGCGGGCGTTCTCACGGGATGGAATGAGCGTCGCTTCGTGGCCATGCAAGGTGGCGAAGATTAATCAGCGCGCGCTAAACCTGGAATTGGCATGGGAGGCTGCGTCGGAGTATTTCCTGAGCTTCTCCGCGGATGGAACATACGTTACGACTTGCACGGGCACCGAGGCCGTTGTGCTCCGCCGGACGGACGACGGAAGTCTAATCTGCAAGTATTACCCCAGGGGGGCTTTTAACCAGATCGACTTTGCGCCCGGCGGACGCAAGTTGGCCGTCGGGACAATGTTTGGCGAGGTTCATCTTCTCTGCTTGGAGGGGTGGACGGCGAAGCCCATTTCCTCGTTTGGGCGCGCGCCTTTGGCGGGTGGAGCCGGCGGGCGTTCCTCCGTTAATAGCGCGGGAGGACGTCCTTCGGGAAGCGTCGAGAGGGGACGTTCTTCCGGAGGAAGCACGAAGCGGATCGGGCTCAACGATCCGTGCCCTTGTGGCAGTGGGAAAAAATACAAAAAATGCTGCGGCGCAGCGAAATGACTATTTCGCCGACATTCGGCCGGAGAAGTCCTTTTCCCGTTCGAGAGAAATCATGATTTTTGTCTGAAAGCGGCTCAATTTCTACTAACAACGCAAGGGAAAAACGACAAAATTGATGCCTAACGCTCATGGCTGGAAAATTACAGTTTCGCATGGCCCTGCTTATTTTGGCTCTTTGTTGCAGTTTGATCACTCCCTCCTCGGCCAGTTCACCGGCTTATTGCTCTTCCATCAGATCGGCGGCAAAACCGGAAACGCTGACCGGTGTATACTTTCCGCCGGGCTGTCTTTGCAGCCGCAGCTTCGAAGGCATTGTTCACTACATGGAAGCCGCTGGTTTGAATCTTGCCGTCCTCCATGCCAAAGACCCATTCGGCCGGCTGTTCTGGAGATCGAACAACGCACTGGCCAGAGAAATCAAAGCCCCCGTCTCGTCTGCACTCCTAGAAACGGCCGTCCGGACTCTTAAGCAAAAGGGCATTTGGACCGCCGTCAAAATCGATGTTTTCCAAGACAGCCTCCTGGTTGAAAATCACCCCGAAATGGGAGTCCAAGACTCCGGGACAGGGGCACTATGGGCGGACCGCAAAGGCCTTCATTGGGCCAATCCCTATGACCGGAGGGTATGGGATTACACCATAGCTCTTAGTCTGGAACTGATTGACTTGGGCGTTGATGAGATCCAGTTCGACTATATCCGTTTCCCGAGCGATGGAGTCCTCTCCACCATCCGATACCCGATCAAACTCGAAGATACCTCCCCGCAGGAATGCATCGGGAAGTTTCTCGCCTACGCTCATTCCAAGTTGAAGCCGTCGGGCGCCGTCATTTCGGTCGACCTTTTCGGGATGACCGCCTGGAAAACTGAAGACTTCGGCGTCGGCCAGGTGCTCGAGCAGATCGCCCCGCATGTGGATGTGATCTGCCCGATGTTTTATCCTTCCCATTTCCCGGAAAATTTCCTCCACCTCAAAAATCCAGGCCAATTCCCCTATGAAATCATGAAGTCGAGCCTGGAAGTTATAAAAAAGCGCACCTCTACGGAAATCCGGCCCTGGATCCAGGGATTCTGGTATGCGCCCGAAGAGATCGAAGCCCAACTCCAAGGCATTTCTGAAAACAGCATTCCTAGCTGGGCGGTCTGGAATCCCTCCGGAAGGTATTCCGAAACTTTCAACGCCCTCGCCAACCTCGCAGGATCTCCTTTTCCCGAACCGGAGTTTTATCCCCAGCTTGAGGTCCTCAGGAAACAGGATGACCTGGTCCTTGCAGGAGTAACCAAGATCATCAACAAAACATGTTATCGGGAAGGCTATTCCATCCTTTCCCTTGACGATTCGGCAGCTGGCGAGAAGAACGAATTCGCCAGCCTAACGGATATTGCCTTCACCCTGGACGAGAGCATCATAGATCGAATCTTAAGAGGCCGAGGGATCGCGGTTTCCAAATGGACCAGCAGAGGTGCGAAAATCACCTATATCACGAACCTGATTGCCCAGGACCTCAGCGTCGATCCCTGCCGGATGCGTCCTGCGCCCATCTACATCGATTGGGACAACGGTTGCATTTTCACCCGCTCAGTCCCCGCCCAAAGGCTCGAATCCTATCAAGCCCACCACGAAAACCTGATCTCTGCCAAAATCAAACCGCGACGATAATCAGGGACGGCGATTAAGCGGTCCTCACCAAGCTCTACGATAAATGGGTGGATTACCCTGGACAGGATGCTGCAAAAATGATCATTCGCAGCAGATCCGGACTTTCTCTTTTCCCTCGACCTCGACGGTCAGGTCGTTGAGCTGGCTGACCAGCTCCTCGATGTCCTGGGGGGTGATGGCCGAGAAATTCATCTCGATGCCCTTTTCGTGGAGGGCCTTGTCGATGCTCGACTGGGCATGCTTGGGGATGAAAGCAGCCCACTTGAGTCCCGCCCGGATGAGCTTCATCGGGACGCGGATGTTGACCCGGTCCTTGTCCGCGCTTCCCGGGCCGGGCTCGACCTGGACGCGCAAGTATTTGCAGGCGGGTTTGCCGGCGCTTGACTCAGTCTCTTCCGGGGAAGAGAGGGCGGCCAGCAGTTTCTCCGCTTCGTCCACGGTGATCTTTCCTTGCTGGAGCATCTCCAGGATCTTTCTTCGTTCTTCGCTCATTGGTGTCCTCCTTTATGGAAACGCGATCAGAACGTTATCTTTGGGTCCCCCGACCTCACTCACCTCTCATTTTTTTCACGGCTTCCTCCACCGAGATCTCGCCCTTGTCGAGCATCTCCAGGACCTCGGCCCGCGACGAGGGCGGGTTGACGTCGACGAACTCGAGCCGGCCGGCGATGGCGTTCAGCCGGTTCTTGACCGTCGGGTAGCTTATCCCGAAGAGCCTCTCCATCTCTTTTATGGACCCGTGCGAGCGGACAAAGGCCATGACAAAGATCTGGTCTTCCATGGTCAGGCGGGCGAGATGGGGCAGCTCGAAGCTCCCCTCGACGGCGATGCCGGTGTCCTTGAGTCTGATCCTTTCCACGGAGATGGGGGCTCCCCTGGTGATCTTGGTCAATTCCTGCCAATCTTGGTTCATGTTCGCCTCTTTATTCAATTTCCTTATATAATATACGTTAAAATATTAAAAAAATCAATAAGAATATTAAATTACTTTATGTATTAAGGCTAATTTATTTAAATTATTTATTTTGAAGAACTTCTGCAGGCCGTCATTGGTGTCTTATCCGCGTCGAGGCTGGATGGGAAAGTGAGATGGTGAATCGGCAAAGACGAAAACAGTCTTCAAGTTCGGCTAAAAACAGAGGAGAAACGCCCCTTTATCGATTCGAAAAAAACGAATCTATTTGTCCTCTTTACCCTGTTCTTTCTTGATCCGGTCGAGCTTGGCCTTCATCCCCTGTTTGGCATAATCCTCGGCCAGCTCGTAGGCTTTCTCCGCGGCCTTTAGGGCCTCCGGATTATTTTTGAGCTTCAGCTGGACATCGCTCAGGGTAGACCAGGTAAAAAAGGCCTGGGGCTTTAGCTCGACCGAGCTCTCGGCCGCTTTCAGAGCGCTGTCCAGGTTCTTTCCCTGCATGGCCCAGAAACGGGCATAACCATAGAGGCTGTTGGCGTCTCCGGATTTGGATTTTATATATTCCGGCCCGAAAATGGACAAGGCCTTCTTATCTTGGTCCGTCTTGACATAGACCGCGGCGACCTGCTGGAGGATATAAGCGTTCTCCGGCTGGAGCTTCAAGGCCGTCTCTGCCATAGCTACAGCGCTCTCCTGGTTGGCGTTTTTGGCCAGCCAGAAATTGGCATAGCTGACGAGGTCAAAGGCGAATCGGTTAACCTTGCCCTCCATGAAGTCCTTGCCGTAAGCTTCCTCGGCCTTTGTCGCATCGTCTTTGAGGAAAT
>CAYOZW010000022.1:0-24064 GCA_964408495.1 uncultured Eubacteriales bacterium | reverse complement strand
GACCTTTTCATTGACCGACCAGGAAGCGATGAAAGACCCGGTCTCGGCCGCGGCCTTGATCAGGTATTCCATGATCTCCGAAGCCGGGGTTCCGGGGTATGAATAGGCGGCGGTCAGGCCGGCCTGGATCGCTCCCAGGGCGACGGCTTCGTCACCGAGCAGGATTTCCGTCTCCATGATGATTCCTTGTTATGTCTCGAGTCCGTCGCCAGCGGAACCCGAGCGAAAAGTCCACGATTTTTTCAAATGAGGAAAACAAAGAATACAATCCCGGCCGGGGAGTGTCAAGCGGGCTGACCGCGCCCGGCGGCGGAGGCCGTTCACATCCCGATGCTGATAGAAATGCCCCCGCCGCCGTCGCCGAAGCGGGGATTGACCACCTTGCTTTCGGTGGAGCCGAAGGTATAGCTCAAGCCGATCGAGAAATGATAGTTGTAATCGGTCTCGAGCTCGCGGCGCCTGAGCAGGATTTCTTCCAGGGTTGCTCCCCCCGCTGCCAGGGAGAGCTGGTCGCGGACCCGGGAATAGCCGCCGTGGATATTGAAGTTGAGCCCTTTGAGGAGGCGAAGGGAAAGCTCCGTCCAGAGTTCGAGACGGTTCTTGTGGAAATCGTGGAAATAGTTGGACCCCTCCAGCGAAGTGCTGATCGTTCCCCATGGCTGTTTAAGCTCCAAGGATATCGAGAGCGCCTGCTGCCACAGCGTTTCGGAAGTTTTTTCGTAGATCGTCTTTTCCAGGTAGGAGACGGCGATGTAGTTCAGCCGATAGAGGAAACGGAGCTGTTTCTCGGTGGATTCCGAGTAGGGGAAAAGGTCGTACTCGATGGCCGGTGCCGGGCTCAAACTGAACTTCACGTTCGAATACGTCGATGCAGAAGCCCTGATGAATCCGCCGACGGACCAATGGTCGTCGAGGCTCTTGACGACGAGGCCGCTGAAGGACCGGCTGTCGGCGGTGCTGTCGTAAACCTCGTCGCCGTACTCGAAATGGTCCTTCTGATACATCGCGCTCACTGCCAGCCTGATCTTGATATCCGGAGTGACCCGGTTGGCCGAGAACGACCCGAAGTAGATTCCGTTCCGGTAGGATTTCTCCCCCATGAGAAAGCTGTTGCCGCTGAGGCTGAATACCCAGAAGTTCCACTTGTCGACTGCGGCCGTGGGCGCCACTTCATCGATCAATCGGACGGACAGCCGGCCGGCCGCGGCGGTCTTGCCAGCGTAGCGCAGGAGACCCAGCTTGAGGATCTGGACCAGGCCTTTCTTGACCTCGTCCGGCGGATCCTTCTCTTTGGTGAGATACTTCAGGACGTGATCGTCGCCGGCGAATTCCCTGAAACCACGGAAAGACAGGGTGTATTCCTCACCCGCGGCCGTTTTCTCTGAAGCGATAATGACCCGAACCTGGGCCTGGTTGAGGTCGCTCGCAAAATTCACAAACTCGATCTGGGTCATCAGAAATTCAAGATCACAGCCCGGCCAATCGATAAAAACGCTCGGAGCGTTCTTTGTCGGCTGGCCCGGATTTGAGGTTTGGTCCTGAGCAGGCAGCCCGAGCCCGGCGCTCAGGCAAAAAACGAAGGCCAACCCGGACGAGAGGAACCGTCGACCCCTTGCCTTTGCGTATTTCCAACGATATTGTTCTTTGATGTCTTTCCGGCATTTTCTTGGGGATCGTTCTTTCTTCATCCGGGCATACGCCTCAATCGATTAAAATGGAAACTCCGCCGCTGCCCCCCGAACCGAATCGCGGGTTGACGACATTCGTGAAGATCGAGCCGAACGTGTAGCTCAGGCCGACGCCGAAGAAATAGCTGTAGCCCGTCTCGAGCTGCCGCCGCCGCAGAAGGATCTCTTCGAGCGAGGCCTCCCCTTTCGGCAGGAAGATCTGGTCGTGGATCCGGTCGCCGCCCCCGAAGAAATAGACGCTGAATCCCTTGACGAGCTGGAGGCTCACGTTGCTGAACAAGGTGAGCCGATATTTACTAAGATCATGGAAATAGTTGGCTCCGCCGAGTGTGGTGCTGACGCTCCCCCACTTTTCCTTGATGTCGAGGGTGATGGACAGGGATTGCTGCCAGAGGTTCTCTGAATTCTTGTCATAGACGGTTACTTCCCGGTACCGCAGCGCTTTGAAGGCCAGGGTGTAGAGGGCCCGGAGCTGACGCCGGGTAGACTCGGAGTAGGGGAAAAAGTTGTACTCAACGGCCGGCGCCGGGCTGAAGGCGGAACGGATGTTCTGGTAAGTTGAAGAATCGAACTTCAGATAGGCCCCCGCAGACCAGTGCTTTCCCAGGCTTTTCACGAACAGGCCGTTGAATTCATAGCTCTCGGAGGTGCTGTCGATCGCCTCGCCGTCATACTCAAAATGTTCATCGTTCCTATCGACCGAGACCGACATCCGGATCTTCAAATCTGGAGTAATCCGGTTGGCCGAGAGATTGGTTTCGAGCAGACGGTCGCGGTAGGATGTCTCTCCGCTGAAATAGCCCTCGCCGCTTAGGCTGAACACCCAGGAACTCCATCTGTCTGCTCCCGGCGCGGGTTTTTCTTCCTTGTCGTAGGAGACGTCGATCCGGCTGCGGATCGGCGTCCTAGCCACATAGCTCATCAGCCCCAGCTTGAGTGTTTTGACCAGCCCCCGCCGGACCTCGTCCTCGGTATCGGTCTTGTTCGAAAAATAGCGCTGGGTGTCGCTCGTTCCCTCGAACTCATGCTGGCCGAGGAAAGACAGAGTGTATTCGCGGCCGCCGCTTCCCGTTCTCTGAGTAGTGATGAGGACGTGGACTTGGGCTTCTTTGCGGTCACGGACATAGTTGACGAAAGTGATCTCGGTCTTGATGAAGTCGAGGTCACAGCTGGCGCAATCGATGTAAACCTTGGGAGCGGTTTTCTTTAGCGCCTCGATATCGGGGGCAGACTCCTGGCCGATCGCCGGCCGGACGAAAAAAAGAAGGGTCAAGACAAACGCCGGAAGAAAGCGAGTTCTCGCTATCAACCCAATCCTTCGATAATCCTTGCCGGACGATACGATGATCGCCTCCTTATCATATACACATCTCCGAAGAAAAAATTCCCCGGATGATAAATAATACGGCGGCAGGCCAAGAAAGGTTACGATAATCATATTATGGCCAAAAGCCTACAATTCTTATTATTCCTATAAATACATGTTGATTTTGGCTAAGATAGTCTTTACAATACCACTCGGAATTCTAATTATGCGTTCTTAACTAAGGAGGTCGGAGTGATCAGAGTTTCCACCAAGGGTCGATACGGCACTCGTCTAATGGTCAACCTGGCCCGTCATTATAACAGCGGCAACAAGGCCGTCATCCTCAAAAGCATCGCGGCCGAGGAGGAGATCTCCATCCGCTATCTCGAGCAGATCATCATCCCGCTCAAGATCTACAAGCTGGTCAAGAGCATCCGCGGAGCCGGCGGCGGCTACACCCTGGCGCGCAAACCGTCCGAGATCTCGGTCTGCCAGATCCTGGAGGCTCTGGAAGGCTCCTGCGGCCTGGTCGATTGCGTCGATGACCAGGATTTCTGCGGCCGCGTTCCCAGCTGTGCCGCCTATGAAATCTGGAGCGAGGCCAGTCGCCTCCTCAAGGACTACTTCCAGAGCGTGACCCTCCAGTCCGTCCTCGAGATACACGAAAAGAAGCATAAGGCCAAGACGAAGTCCCGCCGCTAGAGACGCCTGTCTTCGCCTCTTCAATTGATGACAAAATATAATATTCCCTATTTCCCCATGAAAGAATTGGGGAAAGAATATACTGTCACCAATTATTGAATTTTTGGTCACCCATTTGTGGGACTAAACAGGGAGGTCATATATTGTCCCCCTTTTTGTAAATATTTTCCCTTTTTTGACTCTTCTCTTGACTTTATACACTACATATTATATAAATATTATCTACTTTATAGATTCTATGGATAATATAGAATCTAATCCAAAGTGAATGTCATCCCGCGCAGCGGGATCTTCAGATAGATCACTCGAGGAGGTATGAGTTTGTCAGCGACAATCAGAAGAATACCGCTCCCGTTCTCGCTCCGCTGGCTGGGGATCGTTGTGCTCGTCGCCGCGTCCGTCGGCCTGCTCACGGCGGCCCGGCCCGCCGGCCAGGACAAGGACGCAGAGACCTGCGGCGTCTGCCACGAGGACCTCGTTACGGCTTTCGCGCAGAAACCCCACACCGCTATCGGGGAGAAGAGCTGCACATCCTGCCACGACAGCGCCGAAAAGCACCTGGAAGAAGAGGGAAAGACCGGCGTTTTCGCCTTTCGCTCATCCGACCTGCCCCAGGACAAGTCGGCGAAATGCCTGGCCTGCCACAGCAAGGACAATCCACAGTACGCCGTCAGCCCGCATGCCAAAGCCGCGCTCGACTGCACGACCTGCCACAGCGTTCACGGCGACACGGCCCCGGCGCTGCTCAAGACCGGCGTCAATAAGAACTGCGCGGTCTGTCACCAGGACGTCTTCGCCCAGTTCCAGACCAACGAGAGGCACCGGCTTCAGGAAGGCGTGATGACCTGCACGACCTGCCATGATCCTCACGAGCCGGCCACCCGTTCACGGCTGGCCGGGTTCAAACAGGAACAGTGCATCAGCTGCCATACCGACAAGGGCGGCCCGTTCCTCCACGAACACGAGGCCTCCCGGGTCGAAGGCTGCACCGTCTGCCACGAGGTCCACGGCTCACCCAACCGCCACATGCTGACCCACCAGTCGACCGCCGACTTGTGCTTCAGCTGTCACGCCACGGCCGTCTCCTGGCATGCCTACTTCTCCTCCCAGGACACCAACTGCGTCACCTGCCACGCCACCATCCACGGCTCGAACCTGGACAGAAGATTCCTGAAATAGGAGGCCCGCGATGAAGAAAAAAACCATCCTCTGTTTATCCGTGGGAGTCGTCCTGGCGCTCTCCTCGGCCGTTTCGCTTCAAGCTCAAGGCCGATTCAGCGGCGATTTCCTGTTCGGTTTCCGTATGGTCGATACTTCGGGCCCGGGGGCCGATTACAAATACAAAGAAGACATCAACCTCCAGCGCGGCGCCCGGCTTTCCAACTTTAACCTTTCTTACCAGCCTGACAACGGTCTGAAGAACCTGTTCGACCGCCTTGATATCCGGGTGCTGAATCTGGGGGGCGATCCCTATGAGTCGATCTCCGTCAGCCTCCAGAAATACGGCCGCTACCAGATGAAGTACGACCGTCGGAAATCCAACTATTTTTATAGCGACTTGACCCAGACGGAGTCCGGCGACCTCTTTGACCTCCACACCTTCGATTTCGACCGCGTCCATGACAGCGGAACGGCCAAGGTCCAGCTGACCAAAGCAGTCAGCCTGTATTTCGATTTCAACCGCTATAGCAAGAAGGGCGTCTCCACGACAACCCTCGATGTCAACCGGGCCGAATTCGAATTCGATAAACCGGTCCAAGAGGATTCCCGCGAGGTCTCCTTCGGGTTTGATGCCCGGTTCAGCCGCGCCTCCCTGGTCCTCGAGGAGAAGTTCCTCGACTACAAGAACGAGAACAGCTATTTCCTGCCCGGCTATGCCGACGGCGGACCGGACGCCGACTATCCCTCCGCACTCAATTATTTCTTCATGAGCCAGCCCTACGACCTGAGCGGTAACCGTCATTCGCTGCGCTTCAGCGCCAGGCCCGTCGACCGGCTGCTCCTCAGCGGCTCAGGCCAGATCTTCAACCTTGACCAGGACCTGACCTATTCCGAGTCCGCCTCGGGCCTCGACTATCTCAACCGCAAGTTCGCTTATGACCAAAGCGGTAAGGGCCGTTTCGAGCGCGACATCATCCTCGCCGACCTGGATATTCATTACCTGCTATTGAAGAATTTTTCGCTCATCGGCGCCTTCCGTTTCCAGAACTTCGACCAGACCGGGACTTTCACCGTCGACGGCGAATCAGAATCCCAGGACATCGGCTACGAGACCTGGGGTGCCGATATCGGCGGCCAGTACGAGTTTTCCCCGGCCCTTATCCTGACTCTCGGCTACCGTTACGAGGACCGTTCTCTCGACAACCTGGAGACCGTGGACTACGAGCTTGATACCACCAGGAACGGCTTTTTCGGGAACGTCCGCTGGGATGCCCTACGGAAGCTGAAGCTCACCCTCGACTACGAACACAGCGGCTACCAGAATCCCTACACCCTGATCTCGCCGACCTCCTACGACCGCCTGCGGATGACCGCCAAGTACCAGGTCCGCGCCTTCAGCCTCAGCGCCTCCTACCTCTGGAACGGCACCAAGAGCGACCTCGAGGACGCTGACCTCATGCCCTTCAAGACGACACGGAACCAGTTCAGCGTGCGGGCCGGCTACCACGGCGACCGCTTCAAGGCCTTCGCCGGCTATTCCTACCTCCAGGCGAAGCGCGAGGGAGAGCGGACGGTGGAATATCCGCCTTCCTTCAGCGGCCCCGGCGGGACGTTCCTCTGGGACATCCTCTATGAAGGGAAGGGGAACATCTTCGACGCCAGCCTCAGCTACGACCTGAGCGAACGGGTGAAACTGGGCGGCTATGCCCTCATCTACTCCAACTCCGGATCCTACGAAGTCGGGAGGACGACACTCAAGCTCTACGTCGAATACACCTTTGTCGCGGGCTACGTTGCCCAGGCCGGCTACCGTTACGTCAATTTCAAAGAGGACCTGGGCGGATACAATAACTACAAGGCCAATATCCTCGAACTTTCCTTCGGCTATCGCTGGAAATAGAACCGATTAAGGAGGACGCAACTTGAAACGACCATACATACTCGCCATCCTGGTTGTCGTCTTCGCCCTGTCCGCTTTCCTGGCGGCGGCGAATAGCGACCAACAAGTCAAGATTCAGTCCAAAGCCGACCATGCCAAGCGGCTCTGGGCGACCTCGGCCCATGCCGATAATGAGGCCGAGGCCTTCAACCACTGGAACGAGGACGGGGCGGTCGAAGCCGACTGCGCCAAGTGTCACAGCACCCCCGGATACCGCGACTATATCGGCGCCGACGGGAGCACTCCGAACGTCGTCGAAGGCCCGGCTCCCCTCGGGACGACCGTTGAGTGTGAAGCCTGCCACGCCGACCCCGAAAGAGGGATCGTCCACAACCATACGTCGGTTATCTTTCCCTCGGGAGTGGAGGTCAAGGACCTCGGTCCCGAGGCCCTCTGCATGGAGTGCCATCAAGGCCGCGAGTCGACGGTGTCTGTTGATAACTCTATCGCCTCCTCCGGTGTCTCTGGCGACGACACGCCGAGCTCCAAGCTGGGTTTCATCAATGTTCACTATTACGCCTCCGCAGCCACCCAGTTCGGGACCGTCGTCAAGGGCGGCTATCAGTACGCGGGAAAGTCGTATGACGCCCGTTTCGCCCACATCCCTGGCTACAACGCTTGCCAGGTCTGTCACAATCCTCACTCTCTCGAAGTCGAGCTCTCAGCCTGCAACACCTGTCATACGGGGATCAAGGATCCGAAAGACATCCGCTACCTCGGCTCCCTGGAGGACTACGACGGGGATGGGAATATGACCGAAGGCGTCTACTACGAGATCGAGACGCTCAAAGAGATTCTCCACGAAACTTTGCTTGCCTATGCCAAGGATGTCCTCGCGAAACCTATCGCCTACGATGAGCTGGTCTACCCCTACTTTTTCAATGATCAGGACGGAAACGGGATCGCCGATACGAACGAGGCCGTATATGCCAACAGCTACAAGAGTTTCTCGCCTCGGCTCCTCCGGGCGGCCTACAACTTCCAGGTGGCCATGAAAGATCCCAACTCCTTCGCCCACGGCGGCAAATACGTCATCGAGCTCCTCTATGATTCGATCGAAGACCTGAATTCGAAGCTCGGGGGCGGGACGGCGGCTGCGGCATACTCGCGGACCCAGGGCTCCATCCGGAGCCAGGCAGAAAGGACAAACCGGCCGCTGCCACGAAAAGGTTTTGAAGCCGCGGCAGCGCTCCCGAGAGAGTCATTCGATAGCTCCGGCTTGAACGCCTCGTCCGGCCACGGCATGCTCCGCCGGACCGATGAAGGCCACTTCAACGGCTCCGCCGAAGCCTGGCGGCACTGGGACGAGGACGGGGAAGTCGAGTTTGATTGCTCTAAGTGCCACAGCGCTCAAGGCCTCCCCTACCTTCTGGCCAACGGCCAGAATGATATTGCCATGCCCATCTCGAACGGGCTCCTCTGCACGACCTGCCACACATCTCCGCCGCATACCCGTTTCACCGGGCCGGTCACATTCCCCTCCGGCGCAATAGTCGACCTGGGTGACAGCTCCAACCTTTGCCTGAACTGCCACCAGGGACGGGAGTCCAAGGTCTCGGTCGACAGGACGATCGCCGGCGGCTCTGGCCCCTACGGCTTCACCAACATTCACTACTACGCCGCGGCCGCTTCCTATTTCGGACATGAAGTCCGGGGCGGATACGAGTTCAGCGGCAAAAACTATACCGGCAGGAATGTCTACACCAACCACAGCGGCATTTTTACCGATTGCGTCGAGTGCCACTTCAGCACCAAGAGCTTCAACCGCAAGCAGGACGACTCCGACGACATGTTCCACAACGCCTCGCCGAGCAAAGAAGATTGCGTTTTGTGCCACGGCCAGGACATCGCCCAGACGCACCCCGGAAGCGACCCTAACCTCTTCGAGTTCGAAGGCATCCGGCCCGCCCAGACGCCTGATTATGATGCCGACGGCAACACCAGGGAATCGCTCGAGAGTGAAATCGACGGACTCGAGGCCGTACTCTATGCTCAGATCCAGGCTTACGCGAACAGCATCGGAGCTCCGCTTGCCTATGACGCCCTAACCTATCCCTACTTCTTCAATGACCTGAACGGGAACGGCGTCGCCGACCGCAACGAGGCCATCTACCCCAACGGCTACAGGTTCACCGCTCCGCTGCTGCGGGCGGCCTACAACTACCAGTTCAGCCTTAAGGAACCCTGCGGCTATATTCACAACCCGCTATATCTTGCCCAACTCCTCGTCGACTCCATCGAACACCTCGGCGGCAAGGTCACCAAGTACACCTGGCGCTAAGAAAAAAAATGGGGACGGTCCTATTTTTAGGACCGTCCCCTCCGATTCCCCAAGCAACAACCTTCTTGCGTGTCCCTTTGGGGAACGTCCCTGAAAATTGAATCCCTCAAGGCGGCCTTCACCGGCCGCCTTTATTATTGGTGACAGTATATCCTATTCCGAATTTTCATACGGTAATCTTGAAAATTGCTAAATTGGGAAAACTGTATACCGTCGCCAATTTTGATATTTCCTGGGACAGCATATACTGTCCCCAATTTGGAGATATTGTCTCCCCCCCTGTTTTGTGTTATAGAATAGCCCGCAGAGTGCCAGAAAAGGGCCAGACAACAAGAGAAGGAGGATAGGGTGAAGCAGAAAATTCTGGTCTTCAGTTTTGGACTCTTCCTGTGCGCATTCCTGGTCTCGCCGCTTCTCGGCCAAACCTGCATCGAATGCCACAAGAAGACCACCCCCAACATCGTCAGCGATTGGCAGTTGAGCAAGCACAGCCAGAATGATGTCGACTGCTCGGTCTGTCACGGCGAAGACCACAAGGCGGCCAACGATTACGCCGTCGCCCGGATTCCCACCCCGGAAACCTGCGCCCAATGTCACGAAGAAAAGGTCGCCCAGTTCAAAAAAGGCAAGCATGCCCTCGCCTGGGCGGCCATGAAGGCCATGCCCACCGCCCATGCCCAGCCCGTCGCTATGATGGAGGGGATGAAGGGCTGCGGCGGCTGTCACAAGATCGGCCTCAAATCCGAGGCGGAGATGCGCGAACTCCAGCAGGCCGGGTCTGGTTTCGGCCGCGCCTCCTGCGATGCCTGCCACACCCGGCACATCTTCTCGGTCACCGAGGCCAGACAGCCCCAAGCCTGCCAGACCTGCCACATGGGCTTCGACCATCCCCAGTGGGAGATGTACTCGGCCTCCAAGCACGGCGTCCGCTACCTCCTCAAACAGAATAAAACCCTCCCCGAGAGCGTCGCCGCGCCGGCCTGCCAGACCTGCCACATGCAGGAAGGAAACCATGAGGTCCGGGCCGCCTGGGGTTTCCTGGCCGTGCGGCTCCCGATGCCGGAAAATAAACAGTGGACCGCCGACCGGGCCACGATCCTCCAGGGACTCGGTGTCCTTGACCCGGACGGCAAGCCCACGGGACGCCTCGACGTTGTCAAGGCCGTTGACCTCGCCCGCCTGACCCAGGAAGCCTGGCAGGCCGAGCGTGACAAGATGATCAAGACATGCAACCACTGCCACAGCGTCAACTTTGCCAAAGCTGAACTGGCCAAAGGCGACGACATGATCCGGGAAGTCGACCACCTGATGGCCGAAGCGATCCGCATCGTCGCCGGGCTCTACCAGGACGGTATTATCCCCAAGCCGGCCAATTACGCCTATCCTTTCCCAGACTTGCTGACTTTCCACGACGCGGTCACCGAGGTCGAACAGGAGCTCTTCGTCATGTTCCTGGAGCACCGGATGCGCGCTTTCCAGGGGACCTTCCACGCCAATCCGGACTATGCGCTCTGGTACGGCTGGAGCGAGATGCGGCGGTCACTCAAGAAAGTCGAGACCATGGCCGCCGAGATGAGGGCGTCGCATAAATAGTGTCTATTCTCCGCCGTTTATGGGGGAGAAATAAGGTGGGGGATATCGTTTTACACCCTCTCCTTGATCCTCTCCCATCGAGGGAGAGGAAGAATTAGTAGTGCCCGAGATGACGCATTGAAAATATTTTAGTATTTCTATATAATTTATAGTCTTTAAGAGGCGAAAAGGCATGTTTAAAGCCGTTAAAAAGTTCTTCACCTCGATCAAGGTGGCCATCGTCCTCCTGATCATCCTGATCGCGGCCTCCATCCTGGGCACACTGATCCCCCAGGGCCGGAGCGGCCAGGAATACCTGGTCCGCTACGGTCAGATCGGAAGCCTTTTCCAGAAACTCCAGTTCACCCGGCTGTACCACTCCTTCTGGTACATCTCCGTGCTGGCTCTCTTCGGCCTCAACATCATCGTCTGCACCCTCGTCCGCCTCGGGCCGAAGCTCCGCCGGGTTTTCGAGCCGAGATGTGACCTCGACCCCAAGAACATCCAGGTCCTCAAGGTCAAGGACAAGATCAAGATGACCCTGGCTCCGGCGGCGGCCGTCCCGGCCATCAAGACCGAGTTGGGCCGTCATCACTACCGCGTCCGCGAATACTCGGCTGCCTCTAAGCACTGCCTCCTCGCCAGGAAAAGAGTCCTCGGCCTGTTCGGCTCCGACGTCGTCCACCTCGGCCTCCTGATTATCCTCGCCGGCGGCATCATCAGCGGGCTGGCCGGGCAGCGCGGCAGCCTCTCCCTCTCCGAGAACCAGACCGCCCCCGTTCCCGGAGCGGATTTTTCCATCCGCCTGGACAAATTCATCACCGAATATTACCCCGACGGAAATATCAAGGACTGGAAGAGCAAACTCACCGTAATCGAGGGGAGCCAGGAGCTCTACCAAAAAACGATCGAGGTCAACCATCCTCTCAACCACCGCGGGTTCGTCTTCTACCAGAGCGGCTACGGCTGGGACTGGGAAAATCCCACAATTGAGGTCTGGCTCAAAAAAAAGAACGAGACTGACTATCTCAAAAAGATATCGCTGCGGGTCGGCCAGACGGCCGGCATCGAAGGCGAGGATATCACCTTGACGGCCGTCCGCTTCATCCCCGATTTCGTCCTTGACGAGAAGAACCAGCCCTCGACCCGCTCCCTCGAGCCGAGGAATCCGGCCGCCCTCATCCGCGGAGAGCGCAACGGCGCCGAGGTCTTCTCCGGCTGGATCTTCGCCAAATTCCCCGATTTCGCCCAGATGCACCAGGCCGCCGAAACCGAGTTCAAGCCCGAGCTCAAGGATGTCCAGGCCCCCCAGTATTCGGTCCTCCAGACGGCCAAGGACCCCGGGGTCTCGCTGATCTGGGTGGGCTGCGCGGCCCTGATGTTCGGTCTCTTCCTGGCTTTCTATTGGCTCCCCCGGGAGATCCGCCTCGTCCTCGAAGAGAGCCAAGGGAAGACGGAGCTCTCCACGGGCGGGATCGCGGCCAAGAGCCGGGAAGCCTTCCAATCGGAATTCGACGGCATTATGAAGATATTAAGGAAGATGAAATGAGCGAATCCACAATTTTCACACTGGCTTTTGTCCTGTATATCGGCGCGGCTTTCTTCTACCTGTCCTTTCTTTATTCCAAGCGGGAGAGCCTGGCGCGGACCGGCGCCGCCATCGCCCTCTTCGGCCTGGTCCTGCACACCATCGCCCTCATCCTCCGGACCATCGAAAGCGGTCATGCCCCTTTCACCAACATGTACGAGAGTCTTTCCTTCCTGGCCTGGGCAACTATCTTTGCCTATCTCATCATCGAGTGGAAGTTCAAGGTCCGGAAGCCGGGGGCGTATCTGCTGCTCATCGTCGTCGGGCTGATGGCCCTGGCCTCATCCCCCCTCATGCCCAAGGAAGCCACCCCGCTCGTGCCGGCGCTCCAGAGCTATTGGCTCTGGCTTCATGTCTCGGTGACGCTGCTCGGCGAAGCCTTTTTCGCCGTCGCCTTCATCACCAGCCTCATGTACCTCCGGGCCGACGCCAGGGAAAAGAAAGGCCTAGCCCCGAAATCGGGTCTCACCGCTGAACGGTTGGACTCGATCAGCTACCGGACTATCGCCTTCGGTTTTCCTCTCTTCACTCTAGGCGGGCTCGTTTTCGGGATGGTCTGGGCGTACAAGGCCTGGGGAACCTACTGGAGTTGGGACCCTAAAGAGGTCTGGAGCCTGATCACCTGGCTCGTCTTTGCCCTCTACCTCCACACCCGCATCGTCATGGGCTGGAAGGGTCGGCGGTCGGCGGCCATCGCCATCATCGGATTCCTGGCCGCCCTGTTCACCTACTTCGGCGTCAACTACCTCCTGGCAGGACTCCATAGCTATGCCTGATCCGGAGAAAGGCGGAATCCTGGAAAAGGATTTGGGTATGCTTGAAGACGAAGACATTATGGTGGGCACACCTCAGGACGAAGAGCCTCCGAAAAAAAAGCGGAAAAAGAAGTTGCTCATCATCCTGGGTGCGTTCGTCTTTGTCCTCCTTATCTTCGCCGGCGCCGCCGAGTACACGTCCCACTCCAAGTTCTGCTCCAGCTGCCACTACATGAAACCCTTCTACCAGAGCTGGCAGGAATCCCGGCACTCGGATATCGAGTGCAGCGCCTGTCATTACCCCCCCGGAATCCGATCGTTCCTCCGCGTTAAACTCGAAGGCCTCAACCAGGTCCTCCGCTACTGGACCAAGCTCTACGTCAAATCCAAGCCCTGGGCCGAGATCCCGGACGAAAGCTGTCTCCGGCAAGGCTGCCATGATAAAAGGCTCCTCGAAGGTCGTGTCCAGTTCAAGCGGGTCATTTTCGACCACAAGGTGCACCTGGGAGACCTGCGAAGGGGCAAGAACCTGCGCTGCACCAGCTGCCACTCCCAGATCGTTCAGGGAGACCATATCACCGTCACCGAGAGCTCCTGCTTCATCTGCCATTTCAAGAAGAGTGAACACTACCCCGATATCGCCAGTTGTTCGCACTGCCACCTCCGGGAAGACCTCAGTTCGGACAAAGTGCGCTTCAACCACTCCGTCGTCTATGAGAACAATTTCAACTGCGACAAGTGCCACAGCCAGATCATCATCGGCGACGGCGCGGTCCCCCGCGAGAACTGCTACAAGTGCCATTTCGAACGGGACCGCATGAACAGCTACGATGACACGGACCTGATGCACGCGACTCATATCTCCGCCCATAAGATCGAGTGCAATCAGTGTCACCTGGACATCCAGCACAAGATCGTCAAGGATATCGAGACGATCGCCGACTGCCGGACCTGCCACACCGGCTTTCATCAGGCCCAGAAGATTCTCTACACCGGCGAAGGCGGCAAGGGCGTGCCCCATGCGACCCCAAACGTCATGCTGGAAAAGGGCCTGAGCTGCAAGGGCTGTCACATGTTCCACGAGGAAGCCGGAGGGAAGCTGATAAAAAGCGACACCCTGGTCTCCCGGGAGAATGCCTGCGAATCCTGCCACGGACAGGGATTCGGACGCATCCTCAAGAATTGGCAGGTCTCGACCGAGAAGAAGCTCGGCGAGATCAAGGCCGTCTACGCCCGAGCGACCGCCGAAATCGCCGCCTCCCCGAGCCCCGATAAGGCCGCAGCCCAGGAGCTTATCCAGGAAGCCGCCTTCAATATCGATGTCGTCGAGAAGGGCAAAGCCGTCCACAATATCACCTATTCCCAGGAGCTGCTGCTGGCGGCTTTCGGACAGCTGGAAGAAGCGCTGACGCTCGTCGGCTCGTCCTACAGGCCGGAGAAATTCCTGGTCGAGACGGCGGCCGCCCCCGGACAGTGTTCGCAGTGCCACGCCGGGATCGAAGAGATCAATCGCGAGGTCTTCGGGATGTCCTTCCCCCACAAAGCGCACGTTGTCGGCCAGAAGATGGAGTGCGGCCTCTGCCATTCCAACTCCCGACGCCACGGCGAGTTCACGGGCTCCAAGAAAAACTGCGCCGCCTGCCACCACGGAGAGCCCGCTAAGGACTGCGGCAGCTGCCATGTCGTCCAGAAGGCGCTCTATAGAGGGGGGACTTTCGCCGGCTGGGATGTCCCCGCGGACATCATGGCCGAGGCCGGAGCAGAGTGCGACTCCTGCCATGAGCGGCAAGACGGCGGGATCAGCCGCTCCAACGCCGCCGGCTGCGTCAACTGCCACGAGGAAAATTACAAAGAGACGTTCGTGGAGTGGCAAACGACCTATCGGCAGCTTAGGGATGGCCTCGAGACCGCTCTCTCCGAGAAGAAAAAACAAGACCTGACGCGGGAAGTCAAGGCCCGTCTGGCCGAGATCGAGAGGTCCGTCCGGAAGCTCGACCAGGACGGAAGCATGGGGATCCACAACTCCCAATTCATTCAGGACGTCTTGACAAAACTGACCAAGGCCATACAATCTATTAAATAATATTGCGCCGATGAACAGACGAAGGTTTGTCAATTGGTTCCTGGGCGGCTCACTGCTCGGGATGGCGGCTTCGTTCCTCTATCCCCTCATCCGCTATCTCATCCCGCCCCGCGAGGCGGAAGCCGCGGCCAAAAGGGTCGCCGCCGCCAAAGTCGGAGAATTGGCTCCGAATTCCGCCAAGTTGTTCCGCTTCGGGAGAACTCCGGCGCTCCTCATCAACACGGCCGAAGGGGAACTCCGCGCCTTCTCCGCTGTCTGCACGCATCTCACCTGCACCGTCACCTATGAAGGCGATACGGAGACGCTTTACTGCCCCTGCCACAACGGCCGCTTCGACCTCTCCGGAAACGTGCTCTCCGGTCCTCCGCCCCGTCCCCTGGATACCTTCGAGGTCGAGGTTTCGGGTGGGGATATCTTTGTCTCCAGGAAAGATTGAGATGAGCACATGGCGGGAAAAAGCGCTGGCCTACCTCGAGCCGCGTTTCCAGGTTTCCGCGCTGTGGGAATTTGCCAAGAAAAAGAAAGTTCCCGAGCATAAACACTCCTTCTGGTATTTCTTCGGCGGGATCTGCCTCTTCCTTTTCATCGTCCAGATCTTAACGGGGATGCTTCTCCTGCTTTACTACACTCCGTCTGTGGACGTCGCCCACGAAAGCATTCAGTTCATCATGAGCCAGGTGCAATTCGGCTGGCTCATCCGGTCGGTCCACAGCTGGACGGCCAACATCCTGATCGGCGTCATTTTCGCCCACATGTTCAGCGCCTTCTTTCTCAAGGCCTACCGTCCTCCGCGCGAGCTGACCTGGATGACCGGCTTCCTTCTCCTGGTCCTCTTCATGGCCTTCGGGTTCAGTGGCTATCTGCTGCCTTGGAACGAGCTGTCATTTTTCGCCACGCGCGTGGGCACTGATATTGCCGGGGTCATCCCCTTCGTAGGGAAAGCCCTCAAGACCTTCATCCTCGGAGGGCCGGAAGTCTCCGGGGCCACTCTGTCCCGTTTCTTCTGGCTCCACGTCGCCGTCCTGCCGGCGGTCGCCCTGCTGATCATGGGGGTTCATATCATCCTGGTGCAAACCCTGGGGATGAGCAAGCCGATCGGCGTCAGCGTCTCCAAGGAAACCTCTTTCTTCCCCGATTTTATCCTCAAGGATTCCCTCGGCTGGCTCCTTATCCTGGTGGTCGTCGGTGTCGTCTGCGTCTTTCTCCCCTGGGAGATTGGCCCGAAGGCCGATCCCTTCGCTTCGACCCCGCTGGGCATCAAACCGGAGTGGTACTTCACCTTTATGTTCACCACGTTGAAGCTCGTCCCTGCTCACATCCTCAAAATCGAGGGTGAGGTCCTGGCCATCCTCGGGTTCATGCTCGGCGGCCTCCTCTTCATGCTCGTGCCCTTCCTGGACCGCCGGGCCAAACAGGAAAAGAGAAGCCCTGTCATTACGGCCTTGGGGTTGGCCGTCCTTGCTTATATCGTCGTCTTGACGGCCCTGACTTACCTGGCCCCTAACCTAGGAAAATGAACATGCCATGGAAGTCATCCCGGCGAGAAGCGAAGCACCGTAGCCATCTTGTGTTATTCGCGGCAATATGGATGCTCCTGCCCCTTTCTCTCATGGCCCAGAAAAATTCCTGCGTCGATTGCCACCTGGAAATGGAGGACACCCTCAAAGCGCCGGCCGAAAATTTCGCCGCCGACATCCACAAGCAGTTCGGGCTGGGCTGTCAGGATTGTCATGGCGGAAATCCGGCCCAGGAAGACATCGAACTGGCCAAGGACCGGACTTTCAAGGGAGCTCCGCTGAGGGCCAAGATCCCGGAGTTTTGCGGATCCTGCCATTCCGACTCCGCCTATATGCGGAAGTTCAATCCTAACCTTCGGGTTGACCAGCTTACGCTCTACTGGACCAGCCGGCACGGTCAGTTGCTTAAGAAAGGCGACGCCGCCGTCGCCGTCTGCACTGACTGCCACGGCGTCCACGGAATCCAGACGGCCAATTTTCCCAAATCGCAGACCTTTGCTTGGAACATTCCTCAGACCTGCGGCCGCTGCCACGCCAGCGCCGAAATAATGAAACCCTACGGGATCTCCGTCAGTCAGGTCGAGGATTATAAACAAAGCGTCCATGCCCGGGCGCTCTTGGAAAAGAAGGACCTTTCGGCTCCCGTCTGTAACGACTGCCATGGCAACCACGGCGCGGCGCCTCCTGAAGTGACCTCGATCGCTTTCGTCTGCCGGCAGTGCCACGCTTCCGCCGGTGATCTTTTCTCTAAAAGCCCCCACAAGGAGGCCTTTGACAGCCTAGGAATTTCGGAATGCGAAGCCTGCCACGGCAACCACAAGATAACGCCTACTTCCGACAAAATGCTGGCCGGGGGAAAGGACGATATCTGTCTGCAGTGCCACGACCCCGGGACCGAGCCCCACGAAACCGGGACAAAGATCAAACGGCTGATCGATGATTTCGTCGCCTCTTCGGACGCCGCCAAGACGCTTCTGACCGAGGCAGAAAAGAAAGGGGTCGAGGTCAGCGAGGCTCTTTTCAAGCTCCAGGACGCAACGACCGCCCTCGTCCTCGCCCGCAACCTCACGCACAGTCTGTCCCCCGCCGAGATTGAGGGCAACCTGAGCGAAGGAGTCAAAGCCTTGGCAGAGGTTGAATCCAGAGGGCAGGAAGCCCTCCGGGAAGCCAGTTTCCGCCGCTCCGGACTGGTCATCGCCACTGTCTTCATCCTCCTCTTGGCCATCGCTCTTTACCTCAAGATCCGCGATCTCAAGAGGCCATAGAAAAGAACGGCCCTCTATTTGTCCTATAGATGCTATAGAATTTATCGGAATAATATTGACTTTAGCCGGCAAGTTTCATAAAATGGAGTTTAGACTTTACGGGATCGCGGACAGATTCCCGCGCCCCGTCAATCCCAGGGAGGAACGATGAAAAAGACAATTCTACTCCTCGCCGTTACGGCGGTGGCTGTGATCGGGTTGCTCGGTCAGACCTTCACGCATGTCGGCGCCGCCAAGTGCGCCATCTGCCACAAGACCGAAAAGCAGGGTCGGCAGTACCCTATCTGGCAGGAAACCAAGCATTCCCAGTCGATCTCGGCGCTCAGCTCCCCCCAAGCCGCTGAAGTCGCCAAGCAGGCCAATGTCCAGAACCCCGTAGAAAGCCCTGATTGTCTCAAATGCCACGCCCCCCTGTACGAGAAGGCTGCAGAACTCAAGGCCGAAGGTGTAACCTGCGAGGTCTGCCACGGTCCGGGAAGCGAATACAAGAAGCTGAGCACCATGAAAGATCAGGCGCTGGCCAAGCAGAACGGCCTCATCGTCTACGACAGCCCGGAAGCCGCCAAGAAGCAGTGCCTGACCTGCCACGAGAACGCCCACGGCAAGAGCTTCGACTTCGCGACGGCCATCGAAAAGATCAGGCATGACAAGCCGACCGAGTGAATTATAAATCCGTCCTTAAGAGATTGATTTTTTTCGCTCAGGAATGAGCCCGGCTCCTGATTCATAAACCCCGTAGGGACCATCTGTCCTCTCGCGGGCTGGAAGGAGAACGCTTTGGCAAGGCGAAAAACGCAGGCCTTTATTTTCATGATTCTGCTTATAGGATGGTCTTATCTCTACGGCCAGGAGGCCACTGCTAGCCAGAACGCCGGGTGTCTGGCCTGCCATGGGAAATCCGGGCCTCTCGGGGAAAGGCTCAAGATCAACGAAGAGCATCTCCCCTCTTCGGTCCATAGCGCTCTCCGTTGCACTGACTGCCATGCCGCTGAGGCCGGCGAGGCGCCGGGAGACATCCCCCACCGGAAGGACATCCCGCCCCCCGACTGCACCGCCACCTGCCACCGTGAAGACAAGAAGCTCCGTCCAGGCCTCGACCCGCTCCTCTACCCCGACAGCGTCCACGGACGCGCCTATCTCGAGAGGGGCGCCAAGGAAGTGGCCAAGTGCTGGGACTGCCATGGCAAACACAACATCCATGCGGCCGCAGATCCGGAATCCTCGGTCCACCGCAAGAACATCCCCCTCACCTGCTCCACCTGTCATGAGGACATGGCGGTCGTAATCAAGTACCACATCCACAGCGAAGCTCCTTATCAGGAGTATATGAAGAGCGTCCACGGGAAAGCCCTGTTCGAGAAAGGGCTCGTCCGCTACGCGGCCGTCTGCACTGACTGCCACGGCGTCCACGACATCAAGGGGGTGGGAGAGCCCCACCTCATGGCCAAACAGCCCCAGACCTGCGGCGCCTGTCACGAGCTCGTCTTCAGCGAGTACGAAGCCAGCGTCCACGGCCGCGAGGCCCTAGCCGGGAATGTGGACTCCCCGCTCTGTGTAGATTGCCACGGCGAGCACGGAATCGTCTCGCCTCAAGACCGGGACTCTCCTGTCTACGGCAAGAACATCGCCGACACCTGCTCCGCTTGCCATGCCCGGCCGGAAATCATGAAGAAATACGGCATCTCCGAGGACAAGATCACGACCTTCATCGACAGCCTCCATGGCATCGCCGTTGGGTTCGGCTCCAAGGCCGCCGCCACCTGCTCGAGTTGTCACGGCGTTCATAACATCCTGCCTGCTTCTGATCCTCGCTCCCGGGTCAATCCCGCCAACCTGCGCTCCACCTGCGGCCAGGCGGACTGCCATCCGAATATGCCCGAAAAGATCGCCCAGTCCAAGGTCCATATCGGACCTGAACAGAAAAAGCCGGCGGCCCTCTTCTACATCCAGAGGATTCTCCTCATCCTGGTCGTCGTCCTCCTGGTCATCACCGTCGTCTGGTTCATCCCCGGCTTCATCAGGAAATCCCGGCTGCTCAAGAAGAAATGAGAGCAAGGGGGATGAGATTTCTGGCTTCCGGAATCTTCGGGATCAGCCTGCTTCTTCTCCTCACTCCGGCACTCTTCTGCCAGATGGACGAGGACTGCCTGGCCTGCCACGAAGATAAGGAATTGACCTCGGAGGCCGGGAAATCCATGTTCGTGGACAACGGGAAGTTCCAGGCCTCGATTCACGGCCAGGCCGGGGTGAGCTGCGTCGACTGTCATTCCGACCTCGTCAAGGTCGAAGACTTTCCTCACGAATCTCCGCTGCTGACGGTGGACTGCAGTCGGTGTCACGAAACAGCTGCCCGGGAATTCCAGGAAAGCATCCACCAGTCGTCGAACGACAGTGGAAGCGCCGTCGTCCAGGTCAACTGTAAGGATTGTCACGGGACTCACGAGATCCGGGGCCAGGACGATTTCGATTCCCAAACGTTTTCCCTCAACCTGCCTGCCACCTGTGAAAAATGCCACCTCGAGAAGGTTCCCAGCAAGAAAGGGGCAGGATTCATCCGCGGCTACAACGACAGCGCCCATTTCAAGGCCCTGGAGAAATCCGGCCTGACCATGTCAGCCAACTGCAGCAACTGCCACGACTCTCACAAGATCAAAAAGGTGGATGACCCCGCGTCTCTTGTCTCGCGCAAGAACATCATCAAGACCTGCGGGAGCTGTCATGTCGGGATCCAGAAAGAATACCTGGAGGGGGTGCACGGCAAGGACTATGTCAAGGGGAATACTGATGTCCCCGTCTGCACCGACTGCCACAGCGAGCACGCCATCCTCTCTCCGGAGGATATCAACTCGAAGGTCTACACCACCCGGGTGGCCGAAGTATGCGTCCGCTGCCATGACGACGTAGCCCTGAGCCGCCAGTACGGTTTCCTGACCTCGAGGCTCAAAACCTATAACGAAACGTTCCATGGGACGGCCGCCAAGTTCGGCGAGAGCCGGGTGGCCAACTGCGCCTCCTGCCACGGCTTTCACGGCATCCGGCCTTCCTCCGATCCCGAATCATCGGTCTACCCGGACAATCTCCCCAAGACCTGCGGGCAGTGCCATCCTGGCGCCAGCCGCCGCTTCGCCGAGGGCCAGATCCACGCCATCCCCGAAGAGGCCACCGCCGCCAAATACAGGACCTCGCACGTCGTCAAGAACATCTATATCATTATCATCGCGGTCATCATCGGGGTCATGCTCATCTTCATCGGCGCTGATATTCTCCGCCGGCTCCTCAGAAAGGAAAAACATGGATAGCCCTCCGCTCATTCGGGACGATGAAGTCTTCTTGCGGATGAACCGGCCTGAACGCATCCAGCACTGGCTCCTTATCCTGACCTTTTTTCTTCTCGTCGTCACCGGACTGCCGCTTTTCTTTTACGAGTTCAAGTTCTTCCAGTGGGCTATTCCCAGCGGCCGGGTCTTTTTTATCCGGGGCATCGTCCATCGCACCGCCGCCGTAGTTATGATTATCAACCTCATCTGGCACATGTTCTACGCGGCCTTGACCAAGCGAGGGCGGAACAACTTCAAGGAAATGCTGCCCCGCTGGAAAGACATCAAGGACGCGGTGGAGCAATTCGGCTATAACCTCGGACTCACCCGGTTTCTCTATAAGAGGGGTCTGGTCAAGGGATTTTTCGAAAAGCACCCCTACTGGCTTTTCCCCGAACCGCCCCGCTACGGCCGCTACAATTTCGTCGAGAAATTCGAGTACTGGTCGCTGGGCTGGGGCTCACTGATCATGATCATCAGCGGGTTCTTTATGTGGAACGTGGAGCTGTCCCTCCGTTTCTTCCCGCTCTGGGTCCACGACATCTTCATCATCATCCACGGCTACGAGGCCATCCTGGCCTTCCTGGCGATCATCATCTGGCACATGTACAACGTCCATCTTAACCCCGAGGTTTTCCCGATGAGCAAGGTCTGGCTCAACGGCAGGATCAGCGGGAAGGAGCTGCGTCTCCTCCATCCCCTGGAGTACGAACAGGTCCTCGAGGAGCGCCGTATAATCCTCAGCTCCGAAGCGCTCTGAGCGGCGGACGCCGTTCCGCCCTCTTGGCGGCCACTGCCTATCCCCCCCCGCATTATCTATTATTTCTATAAACTCTATAATTTTAGTAGTATAATATCCAGATGAATCCGGATTTTCGCCTCAGAGATGGGTCCAGGATCGCCGTCATCGGCGGCGGACCGGCCGGTTCTTTTTTCGCCCATTTCGCCCGGCGGCTCGCCCAGAGAAAAGGCCTCGATGTCTCCGTCACCATCTTCGACGGCAAGGACTTTCTCGAGCCCGGGCCGCGGGGATGCAACCTCTGTGCTGGCGTCATTGCCGTCAGCCTGGAGAATCAGCTCGAGGGAGAAGGGATCCGCCTTCCCGAACAGCGGATCATCAATCGGCTGGAGGCCTATTCTCTTCACATCGAGGAAGAGACCCTGCGCCTGACTTGCCGGGAGAACTCCACCCGGGACATCGCCACGGTTTTCCGGGGAAACGGGCCCCGGTTTTCTTGCTTCCCCGGAGTCATCAGCTTCGACGACTTTCTCCTCAGCTCTGCCCGCGACCGGGAAACGGCCGTCGTCCCCGAGCCCGTCTGGGGATTGGAGATTCCCGGCCGGCCGGCCGACCGGATCAGCCTCTTTTTCGGAGACAGGAGTTCTCCGCAGCGTTTCGAGGCCGACCTGGCCGTTTGTGCCTTCGGCGTGAACACCCATTTCGCGGCCAAGGTCCGGGACCTCGGCTTCGGCTACCGCCCGCCGCGGACGCTGACTACTTATCAGGCTGAAATCCAGCTTGGCGAAGAGGAGGTGAAAAGCCGCTTCCAGAATGACATCCACGTCTTCATGCCGCACTCGCGGAGGATCCGTTTTGCCACGATCATTCCCAAGGCCGACTACGTCACCGTCACTCTCATCGGGAAGGAGGATGCGACCCCGGAGCTGGCGGCTGAGTTCTTCGGCCTGGCGGAGATCCAGAAAGTCCTGCCCCCGGCCAAGCTTAAGTGTTCTTGCTATCCCCGGATCGCCGTTTCGGCTGCCCGCCGGCCGTTTGACCAGAGGCTCGTTCTTATTGGAGACGCCGCCTTTTCCCGTCACTACAAGAACGGGATCGAATCGGCCTTCATGACCGCCCGGCTGGCGGCGGAGGCAGCCTTTGACCGGGGCGTGGATGCGGCTTCCTTTTTCTCCGGGTACCTGAAACCCGCCAGGACGCAGATCATTCGTGACAATCTATATGGACGGGCCCTTTTCCGGCTCAACGACGCCATCTCCTCTATTCCCGTCATGGCCCGGTCTCATTTTGATCTGGCCAGGAATATTCGGACTGGGCCGGTCCCCCGGAGGATCCGCTTCCTGCTTTGGAACATGTTCACCGGAGAAATCCCCTACCGCAAGATCTTCATCGGGCTGCTCGATGTCCGTTTGCAAAGTGTGCTTTTTCTGAATACAATAGACCTTCTCTTCCGGCAGATGAAAAAGATCCTGTCCAGACATTAGGAGAAAAGCCCGTGCCCTGTCCGAAACAGTTGGTCCCGGGGAGTCAGACCGTCGTCATCATCGGCTGCGGTCCGGCCGGAGCCAGCTGCGCCCTGAGACTCAAGAATCTCACGTCCAGCCGGACGCCTCCCCTCCGCATCATCGTTTATGAAGGAAAACCCCTGGACAGGAAAACATATTTCAATCAATGCCTGGGCGTGCTCTCTCCTCCCCTCGACAAGATCATGGAGCAGGAACTGGGCATCCCCTTTCCCTGGCCGATCATCCAGCGGAAAATCGAGGGCTACATCATCCATTCCGACCGGAACATCTTGAACCTCGCCGGAGAGCAGGCGCCCTCGTACGCCTGCCGCCGGGTGGAATTCGACAACTATCTCTTTCAGAAGGTCAAAGAGGCCGGAGTGGAGGTCGTCCCCGCCCGGGTCACCGAAATCGACTTTTCCCCGGACGGTGTTATGGTCTACAGCGAAAGCTGCAACGTCTGGGCCGACCTCATCATCGGCGCCTTCGGGCTGGATGACGGCATGGCCCGGGTTTTCGAGCGGACCAGCCGCTACCGGGCTCCCCGATTCCTCTCCTCGGTCGTCACCAAGCTCCATCCCGGCGAACCCGCCATGGAGGGCTTCGGCAATAACATCCACGCCTTCCTGACCGCGTCGCTCCCCCT
>CAYOZW010000021.1:11464-24087 GCA_964408495.1 uncultured Eubacteriales bacterium | reverse complement strand
GAAAGAGCTGATCTTCATCGAGGCGCCGATGCTGCACTGGCCGGACAGCATGTTCAGCTACCTGACGGGGGAGAGCATCCTTTTCAGCAACGATGCTTTTGGGCAGCATTACGCCAGCGAGCTCTTGTTCAACGACCTGGTCGATCAGGCCGAACTGTTTCAAGAGGCGATCAAATACTACGCCAATATCCTCACACCCTTCAGCCGGCTCGTTGAAAAGAAAATCGAGGAATTCGGCAAGTTGAATCTCCCGCTGGAAATGATCTGTCCAAGCCATGGCGTTGTCTGGCAGGATCAGCCGCTGCAGATTGTCCAGAAATATCTGGAGTGGTCCAAGGGTTATCAAGAGGACCAGATCACACTCGTCTACGATTCCATGTGGAACGGGACCCGCCGCATGGCCGAGGCCGTCGCCCAGGGAATCAGGGCGGCCGATGACAAAGTCGCCGTGAAGCTTTTCAACATCTCGCGTTCCGACAAGAACGATGTCGTCACCGAGGTCTTCAAGTCCAAGGCGGTCCTTTTGGGCTCTCCGACGATAAACCGGGGGATCCTGTCGGCCCTGGCCGGGTTCCTCGAGGAAATCAGGGGATTGAAATTCGCTGGGAAGAAGGGGGCGGCATTCGGAACATACGGATGGAGCGGAGAGTCGGTCCAGATGATCAACGAAGGATTGCAGAAAGCGGGTTTCGAGCTGTTGAACGACGGGATCCGGGCGGAATGGAGCCCGGATGATAAGGCGCTGCAGGAATGCCGAGATTTTGGAAAAGAGATCGCCGCCAAAACCAATATCGGGAAATCACCCAGGAAAGAATAGACTGGACCAATCACTTGGGGGTTTGAGTGGACCTCCCCCTTGATGAGATCAATCTTTTCGGTAGCGGAAGAAGTGTTTGGATATGCTGGGCAGTTTCTTCCAGCCATGAAACCGGGTTTCCGTAAAATCGCCGTTGGAATAGGAGATGGTCATCCAATTTATCCGGCTCTGAGAGTCCACGGCAAAACGGATGCGCGCAATCGGAGACGAGGTTTTGGGAGTGAGCTCAAGGACATGGCGGTCCCCCTCGTTGGGAAGAAGTTCGATGTCGAAGCTTGACCTCAAGTCCTCGCTGCCGCTCAGGAAGAGGGGAGGGATGAGATGGGAAAGACGGCCGGAGTCCTTTAAAGTAGCAAAAGGAAATGACTCGACCTCATCATAGTCCAGGTCCTCGAGCCAGATGGTTTCCCCATCCGCGAAAATGTTCAAGTTTTCCTCTCCGTGGAGTTCCAGGTGCAGGAAATGAGGCTTTCGGAAGATCATCTCCCCCTTGAACTCGATCTTCCCGACGAGTTGGCTGATGGACTTGGTTTGGGTGAATCGGCAGGACAGAGAATCCGTGGTTTCGTATTTTTCCTCAAGCCTGGAGAGCAGATCGTTCAACTCCGTTTCCTGGCCGCGGACTTGAGAGAAGGGCAGGATACAAAGCAGGAGCAGGATGACCGGGCTTTTCGCCTTTCTTATCCGTCTTCTCCCGCGGAGGGCAAGAAAAGAAGGCAGGAACAGAACGGTGAACAGAAAACAGGATAAAACTCCGATGGCCACGGCCAGGCCCATCGTGCGGATGGAATAGAGCCGGGAGAGCAGCAGCGCGCCGAAACCGATGGCGGTGGAAATTGTGGTCAGGGCCAGGATAGGAGCGATGGAAGCCAAGATCTTTTTTTGATGGGGGAAGTCGGCGTCCTTAATCCTCGTTAGGATGTGAACGGCGTCGTCGATTCCGATCCCGACCACCATGGCCGTCATGCCAATTCCAGCGGGTGTGAACGATAGGCCGAGAACCTCAAGCAGGGCGAAGGTCAATGGAATAGCGGCGGCTAAGGGGGCCAAGGCTATGAGCATCTGAGGGAGATTGTGAAAAAAGAGCAGGGCCAGCAGGCCGACGGCGAGGAGGCTGAGGAGACTGACCCGATAGAAATCAGACCGGATGAGCATATTGATGTGTTCGAAATACTGAAATGAGCCCAAGACATGGAACCTGACTCCTGCCGGGAGGGGGAATGACTGAAACTCGGCGGAAATGTCTTTGACCACGGAAAAGTCATCCTCATCGTTGAGGGGCCATATATAGGTCTGGAGATAGACTGCGGACCCGACGAATCGGATGTTTTTCCCGGCGATCGGAATATCTGCAGCTTCCCTTCCCCATTCCTCTATTGAAATCTTATCTGGAGTGAAGACATTCTCTACCAGATCATAGTAGTCCGCAAGTTGAGGGGTCCTTTTGAAGCGCAGTTCATCAAGCGCGTCCTCGAAGGCGATGCGGTTTTCTCTGATCAGCGAGGCCGTTTCCTGAATCCGGGCCAGCCTATCCCGCGCCATGTCGGGGTAGACGGTGAAGAGAGAAGGCGATTGGAACCCGGTAATCTTCCCCTCCAGCAATAATCTCTCGAGCTTTTCATCCAAGCTTTTTTGGAAGGCCATAGCGCTCTCGTAGTCCGGGGCTTGAACAAAGAGCTGTGTATTGTGTGTCAGGGATACCCCAAATGTCTGCGCGATCTCGCGGGCAGCACGCAAGGATTCCATATCATCCGGCAGGCCCTTGTAAAGATCCATCTCGAATCGAAAGTTTTTGGCGAAGAAGAAACTCCCTGCAAGCAGACACAGACCCAGGCCGATAGCCAGATAAGGCCGGGAGCGAGAGGATTCAAAAAAGGCTTGAGGCAGGGATTGAAACCGCAAGCCGGTCATCCGGGCGGAGCCTCTTGGAGAAACCACGCGCACAACCGCGGGGAAGAGGATGAGACTGACCGCCAGGGTGATCATAAGTCCCGAGGCGGTGAGGAGGCCGAATGCAGCCAGGGCCCTGAACTTGGCGAAGACCAGGCAGGCGAAAGCAGCCGCTGTCGTGGTCATGCCTATGGACACCGGCGGGCCGCAATCCTCAAGAGTCCGGCGGATGGCCGTCTCCAAAGAGGGCTGGTTTTCCTGCAATTGGAAAAACCGCCCGGCGCAGTGAATCATGACGTCGATGCCCAGCCCGATGAGGATTGCGGCGAAAGCAATGGCCACGGGATTGAGAGGATTGAAAAAAAACCGGGCAAAAATCAACACGGAAACAACGGCGGCCAGAAGGGGAGAAAAAGCGATCACCACCGAGCGAAAGCTCCTCAGGACCAGGGCCATCAGAAGGAAGATGAGTAGGCATGCCCAGAGGGAAATCACCCGCATGTCCTGTTGGAGGATCTGCGATCCTTCGGCGGATTGCGCATATTTCCCGGAAAGATTGAATTCCAAGGCGGCCGCTTGGAGCAGGGAATTTTTGCCCTCAAGGACCGCCCGGGTAACGCGGTCGATCAGTCCGCTGCTGTATTGGGTGTCCTCGGATAAACCTCGGGGATAGATGAATATCAAGCGCCGGGTGTTTTCATCGTTGTCATAATACAGGCTGTTGCGGGAAAACCGGAGGTTTCCCATTCTGGCTTCAAAAAAGGGAAGAAGAATTTCACGGAGGTTAAGAACATCGAAAACAAGGGCGGCCTGAACGTCCGGATCCGAGGCGGTGAGAAGCTTTTTCCGGGTTTTCCTCAGCTCTCTCAAGATTCCGTCTTCTTTGAATTTCGCGGCAAAAGTGCCGAGCGTCTCGGGAGAGGAGTTGATCAGGGCGGCTCGAATGATGGCCGTGGCGATCCGGTCATGTTTAAGATTGATCGGACCGGAATCGACATGCAAAATGTCCGGCCAGGAGGAGATCGTCTCGGCCAGCTTATCGGTCAAGCTGTCCATGGATTTCTGGGGCACGTCCCCGCGTTTGAAGCAAATAACGAGCGGGACACTGTCCCCGAATATCTCCGTCGTTTCTTGGTAGATGCGAGTCAAGGGATCATCGATTTCCACGATTGAAAGCGCGGTTTCAAGCTTCAGGTCCTTCAGGAACCAGGGGGAAACAAGGATGAGGATTGAGAAAAGGATAAGAATCATGCGGGCGTTCTTGTAGCTGAATCCTGCAATCCCGCCAAAAAAACGCTTTCCGTATCTCATGGTTCTTATCGGGGAGATGGAAAAACGAGGGAAATATCGGAAAAAGCGAGTCCGGGTGCTGCCAGGATAGGCCGGGGAAAAAACGCTTTCATGAAATCCCGCCAGGTCAAAGATCGTAGCTGAGATTCAGGAGAGAGTGATACATCGTCTGGAGAAAGAGTCTCGGCTCAGAGGGTTCCAGGAATTTCTCCAGATGCTGCCAGCTGGGCTCGACGATATCCGCGGCCTGCTTGCGGCATTTTTGCAGGACACCGGACTGTCTGACCAAGTCGACTCCTTCGGCAAGACACGCGGGATCCTCACGCTGTCCCTTGTCTGTGAGGAGCGCCTCAAGGCGAATTCGCCTTGAGGCGCTCAGGTCTTGCAGGGCTTTAAAGATCACGTAGGATAATTTCCCTCCCGCGAGATCTTCCCCCTGTTTCTTCCTCCATTCAGATGAATTGCTGAAATTATTGATATCATCGATGATCTGGAAAGCGATACCGAAAGCCCGGGCGAAATCTAAACAGGCCTGACGAACGGGACCGGCCGCTTCAGCGATGACCGCGGCCGCCTCGGCCAAACCCTCAACCGGAGTCGAAGTTTTCAGCTCATACATCTGAAATATTTTTTCCCCCAAAGAGTCGCTCATCCATTTGTGAAGATTCGATTCCGTTAAGTTCCGGGTCCAATAGAGGTCCAGCGCTTGGCCGAAATGGGCTCTGGTGAAATTTCTTATAATGATCTCGTGGATCTCCAGTTGCTGCATTTTGGTGAGATGGGGGTGGCCGAAGAGGAGATGAAAGGCGAGGAAGTAAAGCGAGTTGGCCGAACTTATGGCCACATCCTGTCCATATTTGATGTGGATACATTCTTTTCCCCGCCGGAGGAACGAGTGGTCCTGGATGTCGTCAATGATCAGGGAACCCGAATGGGCCAGCTCCGCAAGATTCGAGACCAGGGACTCGTAGGGTTGGGGCGTTTTCCCCAGAGCATCCAGGAGAAGGAGAGCGAATATCGGACGCCACCTTTTTCCCTTTCTCGAGGCCAGGTCCCAGACCGGACTCGAAAGCATTTCCGTGTAGGCTTCGGGCTCGTAGTCCCAGGAGGGGGCGCCGAGGTATTTGTGCAAGCTCGAGGCATCCATTTTTTTCGGGATGAAGGCTTCGATATGGCGGCCGATCCGGGCCGCCAGGCGGCCCATATAGTCCCGATAGTTAAAGATATATCCGTATCCATGGAGTTCACCCCTGCCCCAACCCGTGACCCTCCTTCCGGCGAGCTTGCCCGTGACCCGGCCCGCGCCCTCCCAGACCGAACGGATAGGACCGAAAACGCGAATCTCCTGGTCATCATGATAGGCGGAAAACGCGAATTCGGCGTCGAAATCAGGCACGCGGATCAGCCACTCCACGGGGTAGCTGATGGCGGTCCTGGGGCTCTCCCAAGAGCGCAGGGGCTGATGGTCAAAGTGGGCTGAGGATCGAACCGCACCCTGCCCATCCCTGTAGATAACGTGCTTGTCAAGAATATCACCTGTTTGCGCATCCCGGTGGGCGATGAATACCCAGGCCGACCCGTCGTCCAGATGAAGGCCGAACCAGTCCCACCCCAGGATTTTCTTTTGGCCGGCACTTTCGACAATCCAGCCGAAACGGCCCCATTGGTGATCCAGCCAGGCTTCGCCCTTGACGGCCATATCCCCTGCCTGCCCTTCCAAATCCAGGCGCGGATAGGAGAAATATTCCATTCCTTGCAGGTTGGAGTAGCATTTTAAAGAGGCCTCGCCTAGGGATTTCGAGACGGCGGGATATAGGGAGAATTGGTAGGGCGTCTCGGAAGCCGGATCTCTGAACTTTAGCTGAAAAAAACGTTCTTTCTGATCCAGAGAATAGTCACTCCATCGGATGGTGAGAGGATCGGAGCGGATGATGATGGGCGAGTCGTCAAGGTCAATCTCCCGCAAGGATTCCGATCTCTGATACTGGCGAAGGTACGCTTTCGCCAGGTGAGAATCAAGATGAAATTCCTCAAGCCGGGAGTCCAATCCAGCAAACTGATCGATGACAGAACGATCGATACGGGAGACGGTTTTATTCACGCCGGCATCCGTATCCAGTTGAGCCAAAAGGAAGGAGTGCGCGTCGTGGGAGCCGTGGAGACGAAAGCGGAAAAAAGAAGTCATGAAATAGCGGCGGGAAAGTGTTTTCCCTTTGAAATAGCCGTGAACAAACCACCACTCCAGGGGAAATTCCGGATGGTGACTTTCGATTATTTTAGCCGGGTTTCCATTCTCTGGAGAGCGGCTGCCGGATAGGTCCTTTTTCATGCCTTTATCCCGCTGAGGCGGGACTCTTATTATCCCACTCAAGTTCACAAGTCAAGCAGATATCCCAAAAGGGTTCATAGGATATGTTGCGGTTGCATTCATAGAATCATATAATTCAGTCGTGCCCCTCCATGGATACGAATGTTGTCTCATTAAGCAAGCTGATCATTGCTGATCTCGTCCAGGCCATCGGTTTGCCTAAAACGAAGCCGTTCCTCAGCCTGTTCTGGCTCCTCTTCCGTATCCCGGTGAGCCGCTTTGTGGCCATCGGCCTAAACTTTGACCGGCTGGTCGCCGAAGCCGGCTTTCCGAAAGCCAGCGAATGGGTGCTGACGCACTGGTGCAGCCAGATTACGGCCCGCGGAGGCCAAGGCATCCCGGCCGAGGGGCCCCTGCTGATCGTCTGCAACCATCCGGGGACATACGACGCTCTGATCATCTTCTCGCAGTTGGGCCGTAAGGATATCCGTTGGATCTCCACGGAAATCCCCTTCCTCGACAATCTTCCCCACACCCGCAACCACATTATCTTTGCGTCCAGGGCGAACGCCCTCAAGCGCATGGCGGCAATGCGGAGCGCCATCCGGCATCTCAAGGCGGGAGGGGTCCTGCTGTATATCGGCGCCGGCGAACTCGACCCCGACCCGGCCGTCTATCCTCACGCAGCAGAGCACATCGAAGAATGGCTTGCCGGCATCGACTTCTTCTTCCGCCACGTCCCCGGACTGCGGCTCATGCCGGCGATCGTCAGCGGTGTGGTCTCGCCCAAATGGGCCCGCAGCCCGATCACCTGGCTTCGCCGCAAAGACATTGACAAGCGCCGCCTGGCTGAGTTCGGCCAGGGCATCTCCCAGCTCCTCTTCCCGGGAAGGCTGATGTTCAGGCCGCATGTCAGTTTTGGTCTACCCGCAAATATTGAAACCCTGCGCAGCGAGAGCAGCCAGGAAGACGTCCTGCCGGCCGTTAAAGCCCGCACCCAAGCCCTCCTGGCTGAGCATTGCCGCATCTTCGGCGGATATTCCGGCCTGTGAGCGGGTGCAAACCACGCCCAATTGCAGGACGAAAATTGAATAACCGGAGGACGATTCAAATCATCGCCTTCGTAACAGACCGCAAGGCAGCAGGGGAAAAGGTCAGTCAACCTGGATTTCAATATTGTGCAATGAGCCGAGGGGTCACTCGTAGCGAAGCGATTCGACCAGGTCCACGGCGGCGGCTCTGAGGGATTGATAAATTACGGGAATGGCCGCGATGAGAAAGGAAATGGCTCCGCTCGCCATGAAGACCCCGAGAGACAGGTCCGACCGATAGGCGAAACGCTCGAGCCAGCGGTGGAGGACATACCAGCCGACGGGCCAGGCGATGAGGTTGGCCACGATGAGCCACCGGGCGAAACGCCGGGAAAGCAGGATGGAGATATCCGAGGTCGAGGCCCCGAGGACTCTGCGAATCCCGATTTCCTTGGTCCTACTCTCGGCCGTGAATGCAGCCAGACCGAATATCCCCAGACAGGAAATCAAGATCGCCAGAAAAGAGGCATAGCTGAAGATCTTTCCCAGGCGCTGCTCCGAGGTGTAGAGGTCATCGATCCCTTTATCGACGAAGGTATACTCGAACGGAAACATGGGGGAGAATTCCTGGTGCGCTCGCTGAAGGAAGGCCAGCGTCTCGGGGATGTTTTCGGGCCTGATCTTCACAAAAATGGATTTGAGTCCGTTGGCGAAGGCGGGATTGGCCGTGATGACCTGGGGCATAATCTCCCGGTGCAGTGAGACCTGGTGAAAGTCCTCAACCAGCCCGATGATCGTTCCCCCCTTCCCCCAGAAGGCCAGGCGCTGTCCGACGGGAGGCTCGAGCTCCATGTACCGTGCCGCCTCCCGGTTGATGATGAAGTTTTCCAGGTCGCTCGGCATTGCGGCGGAAAAAGACCGGCCGTCCGCGATCTTCATGCCGAACGTCTCGATGTACTCGGGCCGGACGATGGAATAGCGGACGTTGGCGACGAAATCAGGGTTTTTGCCCGGCCATTCGACTCCGCTTGTTTTATAATCGTCGTTGTAGGGAACGGCCTGGCCGGCCGTGACCGTCAGGATCCCCGGATGGGTTTTGAGCTCCGCCTCAAAAGCCGCGATCCGGTTGAGCAAGACCCTGTTTAAAGGGATCTTGATGACATAATCGGTCTGGAGGCCGAGGGGCCGCTTTCTCATGTAGTTCAATTGCCTGGAGATCACGATCGTCCCGGCGATGAGAACGACCGAGACGGTGAACTGGGCGACGACACTCACAACCCGGAAGGTCGAATGGCCTCCCCGCTGCTTATGGGTTGAAGCGCCGACCGCCTGCGACGGGCCGACGGCCGTGAGGGAAAACGCCGGATAGGCTCCGGAGAGAAGACCGACGGCGACGACGAGCCCGAAAAGGAAAACCACCGTCCTCAGGTCCTGGAAAAGCGCGAAAGACATCTGCTTGGCCGTCAGGGTGTTCAGGGGGCCCAGCAAGGCCAGAACCAGGACCAGGGAGAGGACGAGCGCCGCGGCGGACATTAAGAGGGACTCGCCGAGGAACTGCTGGATGAGCTGGGGCCTTCGGGCGCCCACGACCTTCCGGAGACCGACTTCCCTCGTCCGGCTGGCCGAGGCTGCGGTCGCCAGGTTCATGAAATTCACACAGGCGATGACCAGGATGAGGGCGGCGATCAGGGAGAACAGGTTCACATAGAAACCCTGTCCGAAATGAAGATAGGATTCCTCAAGGGGCAAGAGGTCGACGGTGAATTGGCCGGGGAGCGGACTCGGGAAACGGGAGTTCATAAGGTCGGCGATTTTTTCTCTCAAATCGGCGAGATCAATCCCCGGCTCGAGGAGGACATAGGAAGGGTCGGCCCAGTTCCAGCTCCTCTGCATATCCGGCCCGATGGCGGCCGCGAAATCGAACTGAAGCTGAGAATTCCTGGGGACTCTTACGACGGCCGAAACGCTCATGTTGGCCCGCCCGTTGAACGTCATCGTCTTGCCGAGAGGGTCCTCAGGCCCGAAATACCTCTCCGCCGCGGCCGCGGAGATGACGAGCGAAGTCGGGGTTTGGAGGGCCGTCTCCGGATTTCCGCTGACGGCGGGAAAGGAAAACATCGTGAAAAAGGAGGGGTCGACCTGGATGACCCGGTCTTCATAGAATTGGACAGGGGGCCGGTCCGGGGCTTGATAGCGGAAGGAGCAGGTCGTGAGGTTGGCGAGCTCCACGATCCGGGATTGAGCGGCGACCTCCGGATATTCGTCCGCCAGGATCGCAGCCAGCGCGTACGGTGAATTGGGGTCCCGGCCGCCGTCGGGGTGGATGATGATCACTTGGTAGAGGCGGTCTTTGTTAGAGTGGAAGCGGTCGGTGCTCTTTTCGTCCCGGACCCAGAGCGAGATCAGGATGAAGCAGGCCATGCCGACGGAGAGGCCGAAAAGGTTCGTCAGGGTGAAGAGCTTGCTGCGAACCATGTGCCGCCAGGCGATGATGACGTAATTCCTGGCCATGGCGGCTCTCCAGTAGAGGGCATTTCTCAAAAAACCGGGGATCGCCTTGAGGACTTCGAGAAAAAACCAGCGGCGGGCTCTGGCCGCATCCGTTTCTGTGGCCAGGACGGCGAATTTTTCCTCGAGATCGCCGACTGCGAAGTCGAAATGCTCGCCTCCGGCGAAAAGTCTAAAAAGGAAGAGCGCCAGCCGCGGCGGGCGGAGAGGGCGTTCGTCCTTGGGCTTAGCTCTCTTCAACTTTTGCCTCCCGGAGGGCGGCCCAACTCTTGTCCTGAAGGGCCCGGATTTCCTCGAGTTCCTGGTGTCCTCTTTTCGTGATCCTGTAGTACCGGCGGCTTTTCCCACCGCGGGCCTTGACGGGTTCACTGATAATCACGGAGACAAGGCCCTTTCGCGTCAGCCGGTCGAGGATGTCGTAGACGGCCCCGATGGACCAGTATTTTTCCGTCAATTTCGATATCTTCTCCCTGATGGGGACGCCGTAAGCGTCGGCGCGAAGCATCAAAATTGTCAGAAGCATGAGCTCTTCCTGGCGGGACAAGAATTTCATGGCCTGGTCTCCTCGGTTATTTATTCTGGAATATAGAATAAATAAAGGGCGATGTCAAGCATTTATTCTGTATTCCAGAATAATTCCCTCAGGGGCGGGCAAAACACCACCGAGACTCTTTATAAACACCATCAACCTTCCTTGCCATCCTTGCCGGTCAAGAGGAACTGGGAAAAGACCGGGATTTAGGATAAGGGCGGTGGGCGATTCCGATTTCGATGGCTTTAGATATTTTAGGCCGATCGTCAAGGAGGTCGTGGCGAAGTTCCACTCGGCTAGCCGAACCACCGGTCGAATTCTCCGAATTCAGCAGAATTCTTGAGGAGAATCACCGCGTTTTTCGATGGAAGGCGCTGGCTCGACCGCGCTTGAGTTGATCTGAGCGGCCCATCTCATTGATCATCAAGATCATCTTGTTAAGACGCCCTGCGCTTTTCCTGTTATAGATAAAAGCGATTCTGGGTTTGGACTTGAGACTTGGCTCGTCTTTCTCTTCGGGAAGCGCGCGCGTCTTGAATATTTTCCCGGATTCAAAGAGGTCCGGGAACATATCGTTCAGCCTTCCGACCTGAGCGTCTTTGAGTTCGCTCTCCAGCCTGATCACAAGCTTGTCTTTGACCTGGCGCAGGGAGTGGTATGTGGAATAATATGAGGTGATCCATTCTCTCGCCTCTTCAGCAGACCGGGCAATTTTATAGAAACTCAAGTCATCCGCAGATATGAAGCGCCGGCGCAGTAACTGCCGCCTTATGAATCGATCCCAAGTTTCCCAGTAATCTTCCCCAGGAAGTTCTATGAGGATAACAGGCATCGGCGGCGCCTTGCCGGTCTGCAGCAAAGTCAAGACCTCAAATCCCTCATCTTGCGTGCCAAAGCCGCCGGGGAACAGCGTGACCGCGTCGGCTTCCATCACGAAAAATATTTTGCGAGTGAAAAAATATTTGAACCTGACGACTTTCGGGTCGTCACGGATCATTTTGGCCAGCCCTTTCTCAAAGGGGAGGAGGATATTCGCCCCGAAGCTGTTCCGGATTCCAGCCCCTTCGATTCCCGCCTTCATGATGCCTGACGCGGCGCCGGTGATGACCATAAAACCCTTCTCAGCCATGTGATGAGCGAATCTCACAGCCAACTTGTAGTAGGGACTGCCCTTGGGTTCGCGGGCCGAACCGAAGATGGAGACCTTCCGGACATGCCTGTAAGATTTGAACGCGCAGGCGGCATGCCGGAATTCGGCCAGCGCGCGGTTGATGATTTTCAAGTCCAGGATATCAAGTTCGTCTCGCTGGCATTTCAGCGCGTTGAGCAAAATGTCCCGGTACAGCAGGGTCCGAAGGTCTTTTCCCTTGGCGGTTAATATTTGTTCCGTCGTCGTGAGTGCGTCCTCGATTTTATCCGGCCGAATGTTCGTCATGTTGCCTTTCTCCGGTGAAGCGCTCCCCTGATCGATCATTTTTCAGCGCCATTTCCCTTGTCGCAATGTTCCTTATCATCGGCCACTCAGTGGCTTTAATCCGGCCTCTCTCTCATTGAGGCTGCAAACTCCTTGGCAAAAGCGGCCGCTTTTTCCAGCTCTTTGTCCCCCAGAGGACCTTTCAATCCTGTGACCTCGCAACGGAGCGTCTTTGAGTAGACATTGAGGCCTTGGCTCTTCGCCACATTGTGGAGAATGCCGGCCGCCCCGGGGTACAGCCATTTCTTGCCCTTTTTCAATTCTTGGGGGTCGGTCGGCACAGGCCCGTAGGTATCAAATACGGCGATCGGTTTTTGGGCAAAGCCCTTTTTCCGTATCCGCTTCAACACCCGCCTGGCTTTGCGATTGACTCTGGCCATTCTGGTAGGGGAACCAATCAGGATGAAGTCGAAGCTGCTCAAGTCCGGGAGCTTCCGGCGAAGGTCTTGAACGACGGATTCGATCCCTTCGGCGGCGAGTTCTTTGGCGATGGCATCGGCGACCTGTTTTGTATTGCTGTGATAGCTTCTGTAGAGGATGAGCGCTTTCATCTGTGCGCCTCCATTCGATGAGCAATCCTTTGAACTTGTTTTGGGTATTATCTGGAATCTAGGAGATAGTTTCAAGGGCTTCTTCTTTCGCTCTGCCCGCTCTTTCAGACGTTAAGCCGAAGCTCTAGCCACACCGATATCTGGGGCTGCCATTGCATATTGAGATCATCTCTATAGACTGATCGTCTGGGTTACCGGAGTGAAATCAAACTGTCCCAAAAT
>CAYOZW010000021.1:0-11454 GCA_964408495.1 uncultured Eubacteriales bacterium | reverse complement strand
GTGGGACAAAATAAAGGATGTATCCAATTATCGGAATCACCGTGTTTTATGATGAAAACGCCATAGAATTCTATGACGAGGACCATTCGTTGAAGGAAGCCCGCTTCTTGATGATAGGCTTGAGCTCAAAATTGAGGATACTGATTGCGAGCTATACGGTTATGGAGGGAAAAGATGGGGATACTATCAGAATAATATCCTCTCGAAAGGCCACAAAGAACGAGCAAAAAATCTATTTCGGGAGATTAGCATGAAAAAAGAATATGATCTTCATAAAATGAAAAGCAGAAAAAACCCATATGCAAGCCGTCTGAAAAAACAAATCACGATCCGTTTAGATAACAGCACTGTAGAGTATTTTAAACAGCTCTCGAAAGAAACGGGATTCTCCTATCAGACGCTTATCAATCTATATCTGAAAGACTGCGCTGAGCATAGCAAGAAATTGAAAGTCCAGTGGATCGAGCCTGGACTGTAGCATTGACTGTGAGTTTGATGGCGGCTAGGGGTGCCAAAACACTCCGACGATCTTATCCATCCATTTCAGTCGCGAAACAAGACCTCCAAAAAATCTCTTTTCATATCCGTTTCTAAGAATTCAATATATATTTTCTAAAGTCGGACACTTGATATCTTCTGCCCTTGGCGATTATCTTATGTCCTTCTTTTTCTAAGCGCTTTTTATGCCCCTCTAATCCACCGGGGTATTTTTCATTCAAAAACCCGTCCGCCTTGAGTGTTCTCCAATAAGGGATCTTGGTCAGAGCCGACCGCTCTCCTTTCGCTATGGCCTCCTCGACCGCATTGGCGACGGTCATGATAAATATCCCAGTCGTCAGGGAGCAGCATCCTTTAACATGATGATTTATGGTGATCTTTCGGCAGATTTCCCAAATGGTGATCGCTTTTCCAGCTTCAAGACCTTCGGGAGCGTTTCTTTATCTTCCAGCTTTTGCATCCAGGTTTTTTTCATATGGCTATTCCTTCTCAACGTGATTTACAAAACTAATTCTCGTCCTGAAATAAGTCAAGACCTTCAACTCTTGCTCCCAAAGCTTCATCAAATGAGTTTTGGCCTCACGGCTAGCCTGGAGACCTGGCACCTCGGCAGTTTGCGGCTAAGTTCAAGAAATGTTCTATTTCTCACATTGCTTAGCGATGTAATCATCAAGCTCTTTATGCCATAGATCAGGTTCTAATGTCTTGGGAATTGTTTCTTCGTTGAATAAAAGATCAATCAGGTAGTGGGGCGTTTTCCCGCCAATAAAAACCGATTTGCTGCAGGACACACAATAGACCACTGTGTCTTCAACAGGCATTTCTGATGTTCTCTTAATCATCTGTTTTTTGACTTCATCTGTAGGAATCAGGCCCCAGTAACTATCCCCACAGCAAATACTCTTTGTTCGTGTGCTCTTGGGCTCTATCAAGGTGATGTTCATTTTGCGCACAACAGATCTCACGGCATCGTGGACTCTGGCCTGATCGCGCACAGGACAGGCATCGATAATCGACATTTTTTTTCCGCCGTAATCGGCGAAAGGAAAGAAATCGTTTTTGGCGAGGATCTCCCACAGAGAAATATTGGATGAATCCTCGTAATTTGTTCTGTATCTCTTATCACATCCCGGGCAGGTACTGACCACTTCAGTTCCGGGCTCCAGTGGAGGTGCATTTTTACAGCAGGTCAGCAATCGATCCATTTCTCCCAAATATCCATTGAGAAGAGTATGTAATCTATCCACCAGCTCCGGCTTATATAGAGTGAATGCACAACCCGGAGCATAGACTCTTTTCATTCCGGCCTGACGCTTTTTATAAATGTTTTTCATAATCTTCCATTCTTTGGCTTTCTGAGATATCTTAAGAAGAAAGCCGCTTGCATTTCAACCTGAATCTGGCTAAAGAAAATAATCGGTTTTCGATACCTTCTTATAAAATCCGGAACGCCCCCAAGAACTTTTTCTTATGTATTAATCCCCTTTATCCCCCCTAACCAATCAAGGGGGACCTGGGACAGGCTGGCGTTTCGAGCAAAAGCCTGCGGGCGATAGAGGATGTGAACCGCTGACTTCTACCATGTGAAAAAAGCACAAATAAAGAAACGAGAAGGAAAATATGATGGCATTCATCTGGTACCCAGCTATTTTGACCTGATCGTTTTTTTGACCTACAATCTCGGGCAAGGAGGAGGATAGAATGCGCAAGAGACGGTGCCCCTCAAAAAATCATTGCCCCCACACCTATTCCAGGCGTGAATTCATCCGCGATTCGGCCGGCTTGCTGGCCGGGACTGTTCTGTTGAGAGGATGTTCGCAAGGCGGGGAAGAGTCTTTGACTCGGCTGAATCCTGTGCGTGCTTCGGGGCCTGGATCGACATACACGCCACGGCTGCGTGCCGCATTCGTGAGGAGAAAGGAAGAGTACGGGATGTGGTGGCCCGGGGCCGTCTATGATGGAGAGGCGGCACGCAAGATGTACACGGAGGAAATGTCCCAGACAGCGCGCCGACTGGAGGCTGATTTTAGTTTGCGGTCGGAACCCATTTACAGCATGGAAGAAGCGCAGGCCTGGATTCTCGAAGCCGAGAACGATGGCGCCGACGGCCTGGTGCTGGTCATGCTGGATCGGCAGCAGCACTCTTGGCCGACCGCATACCGAGTCGCTGAGAGTGCCGTTCCGTCGGTTATTTTCTCTCCCTTGGGCACATCTTTTACCACCAACACGACCTCGCTGGCGGAGACTCCGGGCTGTCTGGTCTACTCCACCAACGATTTCGAGCAGGCCGCCTTCGGTATGAAAATGCTCTGTGCATCTGCCAAGATGAGGCGAACCCGGTGCGTGGTCATCAAGGGCGAAGACAGGCATGACATACCTCTGGCCGATTTTGGAATTATGCTGCGACACGTCCCGGCCAGAACCTTTATCGAGGAGTATGACCGTCTCCCAGAGAATGAAGAGATCTTGGCCATGGCGGATGATTTCATCCGCCGGGCCCGGAAGATGACGGGGGCGTCGCGGCAGGATGTCATCAACGGCGTAAAAAGTTTCTTTGTGGCTCGCCGCATCTTGGAGCGGGAAGAGGCTGATGCCATCACCATGGATTGCCTGGGCGCCCTGGCCGATAAGCCCGTGAGCCTTCCCTGCATCTCCTGGTCCCGGATGAATGACGAGGGCATTCCCGCAGCCTGTGAGGCGGATGACGGAGCCGTTGCCTCGCAAATCATGGTGCAGTATCTGTTCGGCCGCCCAGGATTCCAGCAGGATCCTGTGGCCGACACGTCGGATGACTCCATAATCGGGGCGCATTGTTCGTGTCCCACGCGGCTTAACGGCTTCCATGAGCCCCCGGAGCCATTCGATCTCAGGCATCACCATGGCAACCGGGATGCGGTGCCGCGGACTCTGTGGCGTCAGGGGCAGCGTATCACCTGCGTCGACCTTTTGCCCGCTTCGAGCGAGGATGCCGAAGGTTCCCCTGCGGGCGGGCGATCGGAAGCGCTGATCTCTGTGGGCTCGGTTTTAGGAAACATGGAGGTTCCTCCCAGCGGCGGTTGTGTCGTGTCGGTTAAGGTGAAGTTTGACAGCCATCAGGATGTTCTGAGCTTCCCCGGATTTCACCAGCTGTTTTTTTACGGAGATTATGGAGAACAGTTGAAGGATTTCTGCCGGCTGAACGGTCTGAAAGCACGGGTCGTCTAGAAAGGTCTACGGGCGATAGAGGATTTGAACCTTTGACTTCACCCGTGTGGAGCCGGCTGCGGAAATATCTGATCCAGCGATCAGGGCCGTCCCCGTCATTTCTTCGGAGGGACGCGGTCTCCCTTGGACGGGTCGGGCGGGAAGACGTCCTGGACCGAGAAGTCCACCCAGATCAGCGTCTCGGTGTTCGGCGTCGCGGCTAGAATGCGGTCGCCGATTTCCTTGACGGGGTCCTTCATTTTGCCCCACCAGGGCTTATCGCTCTGGTAGCCATATTGAAACCCGACGGGCGCCGGGGCGAAGGTTTTGCCCCACTTGGCGAACTCGTCAATCATCTCGTCTGCGGACTTGAAGATCTGGCTGTCGTCAACGAACATGATGCCGTCGCGAAAGGTCGGGGGCATGACGTTATCGCGGAAATGCTTCAGGAACATGCGGTAGGAGGGATTATGAGAGCGGGCCGCCGCCAGCCAAGTCCTGGCCATCTCGTCGGTCACCGGGTCGCCGAGGTCGGGGCTATTGGAGCGGTGCCACTCGATGTCGACCCCGACCCCGATCACACACTTGTGATGGCAGTAGCGGTCGAGCATCACGTGGAAGGCCTTGTCGACGGGCGCCCAGCCCGGCTCGGCCTGGAGCCAGACGCGGTAGCCGAGCTTGTCGAAGAGCTGGAGCACGGGCTCGCTGATGTCTTCGGGCATCCCGGTGATGAGCGGGTCGCCGCCGGGAGGCACCGGGAACGACATCTCAGTGCCGCGGCCCTTCAGCCGGCTCACGATCCAGATGGCTTCCGGCTTCGCTCCGGGGAACTTGGCCGCGATCTCGGTCCCGGTACGCGCCCAATACCCCGGGCCGGGGTCGTTCGGGCGGCCGTAGGTCGAGCTGCGGATGCCCGCGCCCTTGAGATTGTCCGTCCGGGCCGCCACTAAGGACACGCAGATCGCTACGGCCAGGAGGGCCGTCAGCCCCGCCGCTGTTCTCGGCAGCGCTCCGGTCTTTTTCGCACGCATCATGGTCATGTCGGTCTCCTGGGAGATTCGGTTCGATGACGTCCGGTCGATGCGACTATATCATGGGAAAGGGGCGGGCTCAAGGTGTCACTAATGTATCTGACCTAGTTCATATTGCGTTACTAGGCACAAAAAAGATTGTTCGTGCGACTAAAGGTTAGGAGGTAGCAATGATCTGGAAAAAATCGGACGGAGACAACTTTCCAACCCAGACTCCCAGGCAACCGCCGCCACAGCCGTCAGTCCCGAGGAGTCAGCCGCCGCCTGGCAAGGACCGGGCTTTGATCGGCCCTTCGATCGAGATCAAGGGTAGCCTCTCGGGCGGCGAGGACCTGTTAGTGGAGGGGCGGGTTGAGGGAAAGATCGAACTGGCTCAGCACAGCGTCACAATCGGAACGAACGGGCGCATCAAGGCTGATATCCAGGGACGGAACATCATCGTTTTGGGAGAGGTCGAAGGCAATATCTTTGGGTCAGAGCAGATTGTCTTGCGGCAATCCAGCACGGTGCAAGGCAACCTTGTTGCTCCGCGTGTGAGCCTGGAGGATGGGGCGGACTTCAAGGGCAGCATCGACATGACTTCCAAACCTGCAGTGGAAGCAAAACCGGTGCTTAAAGACAACACTGCAATGAAGCCTCCGTCGCAGCCGCTGCCTAGACAGGATAAGACCGGGGATAAGGCCTGATTCCAGCGGCGCGAGACGGCCGCCATCCAGCGGTCTGCAGTGAGAACTTTCGCCGCCGCAGCCCATGACTCTGAATGCTCCTCGAGAAACCCTTGTTTCGCCGGCGGTGTGCAAATCGCTCGGGCTGCATGCGCTGCTGGACCGGGTACGGGACGATCGAAGTTACTCCATCCTGGACCTCGGTCCCGCCCTCGAAGCGAACGTGCGCTTCTGGTCGCAATTCTCCTGTTCGCTGAATATCCACGACTTCTATCGCAGTTTCCGGGAGCAGAAGGCGGCGGTTGTGCCGGAGGAAGAGTCCGAGGAGACGGCGTTTTCCGCACTGCTTAGCTTCAGTGATGATGAGGTCTTCGACATTATCCTTGCCTGGGACCTTTTTAATTACTTCGATCTGCGGGAACTCGAGGCGCTCGTTCAGAGGCTGAGCTGGTGGTGCCGTCGGGGGACCAGGCTTTTCGCTCTGATTTCATCTCTGCCGAAGATCTCTGCGTCACCAATGGTATTCAGAATTCTTAGCTGCGAACAGATGATCTACGAAATACCAACCCAGGCTACGAGACCATGCCCGCGCCATCTGCCGCGGGATATCGCCAAAGCTCTGGGACGATTTAAAGTGTCCAGTTCCTTCCTTTCGCGCCACGGTATCCAGGAGTACGTTTTCGTATTCGAATAGGAGAACCCGCTTTTGTTCCGCTCGGGCTGCGGAATTCTTCCGCCATCGGATCGCCTCGGGCCGTTTCTATTCTCCAAGCCGAGCATCAACGCTAGTTGACGTTTTCCTGTAAATTTTGTGGCTTCCGAGATCACGCAAGCTGTTGAAAATGAAGGAATGGGCGATACAGGATTTGAACCTGTGACTTCTACCGTGTGAAGGTAGCACTCTACCACTGAGTTAATCGCCCACGGGAACATTTTTAGACGATTTCCCCCCCGATGTCAATTTTCCGGCCCGGATTGACATTGTCCCGCTTTCTTCCTATAAATGAGGGTAATGGCCATCCGACGCTGTCCCTACTGCAAAGCCATCATCGACGAGCAGGATAAGTACTGCAACAACTGCGGCACCCAGCTTCTCTTTCCCGAGGACGAGTATGTCGAGGAAGAGATCCCCGGAGATAAGATTATCGATGATGAAGAAGACGATGAAGAAGAGGAAGAGGAAGAACTGGTAGAAGAGGAGCCGGGAGAAGCGGCGTCAATCGAAGAAGGAGAAGGAACAAACGCGGAGCTGGAAAAACCCGAGGAAAAGGAGGGGCCTCGAGAAGGAGGGGGAACCAAAGAAGAGGATACGCCAGAAGAGAAAGAGACGGAAGCGACCGCCAAGCAAGAAGAGCCGGAGGAAGAACTCGAAGTGCCCGAGGAAGAAACGGGCCTTATAGAAGAAGACGAGGATGAATATGCGACGTCCGGAGAGGTGCCAAGCGAAGAGGTAGAGGAGGAGGAAGAAGAAGAGAACGAGGAAATCGAGGAACCTGTCGAGGAGGTCACCGAGGAACCCGAAGAAGAAGAAGATGATGATGATGAAATTCGCGAGCAGCGTCTTGTTCCGCCTTCCGAAGAGGACGCCGCCAAGAAGTATCAGGTCTCGATCGAAGAGGACGAGCTCGTCTTCAAGACAAAAGACCTGGACATCTTGACCGGAACGGTCGATGAGGGGAAAGAGAACCTGGAGGAATTCCTCGAATCTTACCAGGAAAAAAGCGAGGAAGGCGAGAAGCCGATATCAGATACCGGGGAGGATCTGCCTCCCTGGGTGAGCGGGATGAAGGGGGGAGCCTCGGCGGGCGAACTCGAGGAGGAAGAAGCGGAGGAAGAAGAAACTGAGGAAACGACCGAGGAGGTCGAAGAGGAGAAACCGCCGACGTGCCCCGATTGGGCCACCGATTCCGGAGTCGGCATACCTGAGAGGGTAACCCAGTCGGAGCTGCCTTTAGGCGATACGGTGGCCCCCGCAGCAGGAGAGGAACAGGAAATGGCCACAGAGGAAGATGTCGTAGAGGAAGGGGAGGCCGGCCGGGAAACCCGCCGGCGCTCGGGCTTTTCCTTCAAACTCAAAGCCAAACTCGTGGACCTGGTTTTTATCACTGCCCTTTGGCTGATCTCGCTCTGGTTCACCTCCCAGGTGATCGGGGTGTCTTTTTTCCGGCTCATCGCGGGATCGCCGGGTCCCGTCCTGGCCTTCTACTTTATCCTTCTCCTGCTCTATTTCTTCTTGTTCCTCTATTTCTTGGGGGAGACTCTGGGGGACCATTTCTTCTCGGAAATGGATTGATCCCCCTCAGCGCAGCACGAAATCGTCGCCCAGAAATCTTTTCCGGGCCTGCTCGTTCCCGGCGATCAAACCGGGTTCCCCTTCAACCAGCACGACGCCCTCATCCAGTATGTAGGCCCGGTCCGTGATCTGGAGGGTGTCGCGGACGTTGTGGTCGGAAATGATGATTCCGATCTCCCTCTCCTTCAGGCGGAGAAGGATCTTCTGGAGCTCGATGATGGTCAAAGGGTCTATCCCGGTAAAGGGCTCATCCAGGAGAAGAAATTTGGGCTTGAGGACGAGCGACCTGCAGATCTCGAGCTTCCGCCTTTCTCCTCCGGAGAGACTATGGGCAGACTGCCCGGACAGCGAGACCAGGCCGAGCTCCTCGAGAAGCTCGCGCTCGAGCGTTTCTTTTTCCTCGGCCTCATAGGGCAGGAGCTCGAGGATGAGCCGGAGGTTGTCCTCTACCGAGGCCTTCAGGAAGACCGAGTTCTCCTGGGGGAGATAGGTGATGCCCAGGCGGGCCCGCTCCGGAGTGGTCGACCGGCTGATGTCATCTTCGTCCAGGAAGATACTCCCTCCGTCCGGCTTGACCAGCCCGATGATCATCTGGAATGTGGTCGTTTTGCCGGCGCCGTTGCGCCCCAGAAGGCCGATGATCTCGCCCGATTGGACGCGGATATCAACGTTCCGCACGACCTCCCGTCCGCCGTAGCTCTTGGTCAGGCTCTTGGAGCGCAGGACCGCCATTGATACCTCCGTCCTCGTCGGCTAGAATACTAAGGTCAATCCCCTAGACTGTCAAGGAAGGATGAAGGGGAGCGACTCAAGAAATGTCTTTTTTTAAGCAAGCGGTCGTCCAAAGACGCATAATGAGCGTAATCCATATATGATGGACCTCGAGCCGGAAATGGGCACAAACGACACCGTGGTCATCCTCCTGGCCAAGGAGGGAAACGAAAGGGCTTTCCGGCAATTGTATGAAGACAACTATGAAATGGTTTACCGACTCGCTTATCGCTTTACGAGGTCTAAGCAGGACGCCGAGGATATCATGCAGGAGACTTTCATCAAAGCCTTCAAGGAGATCCACAAATTTGACCTGGGCGTCAGCACCCATTTCTCGGCCTGGATATACCGGATCGGCATTCACTGTTCGCTGGACCACCTCAGAAAACGAAAAAGGAGAAAGGTCGATCAGGTCGACTCGTTGACTCATCTCCATACCGAACCGGAAGCTCAGGGCCCTTCGCCGGAACAAACGGCGATCGCCAATCAAACCATCTCCCGGCTGAAAAACGCCCTTCACCTCCTGTCTCCGAAACAACGCGTTATCTTCGACCTCCGGCATTTTCAACACCGGGCCCTGGATGAGATCTCGGACCGCCTGCACTGCAGCCCGAGCACGGTCAAGAAACAGCTCCAGAGAGCGGTTTTAAAACTGAGGCATCAACTCGAGCCGCTGTGGAGGGAAGAATGAACTGTGAAGACAGCAAGAATCTCATGACTATCAGCGTATACGGAAAATTAACCCCGGCGGAAAAGGCCCGGCTCGAGGCCCACCTGAGAGAGTGCGCCGGATGCGCCGGCCAGTTTGAGAAGGTGAAGAAATTGAGCAACCTGTTCACCGAGAAAGAGGAACTTCCGCTCCCGGACAAGGAGAAATCCTGGCGGGTCATTTCCGCCGACGTTTTCAGGAAACGACCGCGCTGGCAGAGACCCTATCCATCGAAAAGACCCGTCTTCGCGTTTTCATTGGCCCTCTCCATCTTGATGGTGGGATTTGTAGGCGGGTATCTCGTCCGTTCGGGCTGGCAGAGGGACGGGGAGATGGCCCAGCTCCGCCGGGAGGTTCTCGAGATCCGCGAAATCACCGCTGCCTCTTTTCTCCGTCAGGAATCCCTGAATACGGGTTTGAGAGGGATGGGCGCCGAATCACTCGCCGCCCCGGCTGAGGAAGGCCCCCTGGATTCTCTACTGCGGACACTCCTCGGCGACTCCGTCAGGCGCCAGGAGTTCCTGGATTCCCTTTCGGAACAGACTTCTCCGGTCGTGGAGATCGCCCTGGCCCTGGCCCGACACATGGAGAGGTTGTGAATGAGACCGCCAAGAGTGAAAAATACGGCAAGGAGGATGTCATGAAAAAACTGATGATGATCCTCATCCTGGTGCTCCTGTTCTCTTTGTTCTTGGGCGCCGACGTCTATATGAAGACCGTGGAGACGGTCAAGCCGTTTGAGATGATGGGCAAAAAGATGCCCGAACAAACGGAGATCAGGGAGCGCTGGATGGGCGTGGACAAGTTCGCCCTGCACATGAAGGAATATTCCATCGTCATTGACGAGGGCAAAGGAAAACTGTTCCTGATCATCCACCAGCCGAAGATCTACGTTGAATTGCCGACCAACATCACCAAGGAGAAAATTCTCGGGCTCCTCGTCGGCCTCTCGCCAAAAGCGGCGGAAGTGATCGGGTCTATGACCATCACCGATGTGAACTACAGCACCGGCCTGGAAACGAAAAAGATCGCCAATTGGAATTGCTCTTCCAGTGAGTTCGAGATGGTGATCATGATCCCGGCTTTGAACATGATGCCCAAATTCAAGATCAAGATGTGGACGACCAAGGATCTTCCAGCTGAATATCGGAAATACACCAAAGTGGCAGAAGAGTTTTTTGTCAAGTACATCCTCGGGATGATCAAGGTCGACGAGAATTCAAAAAAGGCGATGGAAAAGATGTCCCAGAGCGAAGGGTTCGAGGTCGCCACCGAGATCACCGTGAACATATTCGGCTCGGAGATCAAAATGGAATCCCAGTGCCTGGAAGTTATGGAAAAGCCGGCCCCGCCCGGCACCTATTCCGTCCCGTCCGGATATACCAAAAAGCCCATTCCTCTGTCGTGAATCGGGCCGGCGCCCGACCAGTCGGGAACAGGTGAAAAAAGTCATCAGCGCCTCCCGGCGGACCGACCTGGTCGCCTTTTTCCCGGATTGGCTGGCCGAGGCAGTCCGAGAAGAAAAAGCGGCGGTCCTTGGGCCGTCCGGCCGCAAAATGACCGTTGACCTCAATCCGGGAAACGTCCATACGTTCGTCCTCTGGTCGAAAAATTTTTGCAACCTCATCGAAAACCGAAGCGGCTTGAGAGACGGACTCGGAAAATACGACCAGCTCTATTTCCATTTCACGATCACGGGAGTGGGCGGCACACAAATCGAACGAGAGGTCCCCTCGCCCGGTGAAGCAGTGGAGCAGCTCGAGCCGCTCCTTTCAGTGGCCGGCCTGCCCGGCCGCATCTCCCTGAGATTCGACCCGGTGATCTACTGGACGGAAGGGGACGAAATCCGGACGAACCTGCGCTTTTTTGAAGTCCTGGCCGAGAAAGCCGCGTCCTTAGGGATTCGGGATATCCGGTTCAGCTTTGCCCAGTGGTATGGAAAGTCAAAACGGCGGGCGGAACGGCTCGGCTTCTGCTATGTCGATCCGGCCCTCGAGGTGAAACGGAAAGATGCCCTTTTCCTGGCCGGGATCGCAAGCCGGTACCGGCTCAATCTCTATTGCTGCAGCCAGGATTTCCTGGCCGATGTCCCGGGGATTCAGCCCTCCGCATGCATCGATGGACAGCTCCTCCAGGCCTGCCATCCCGCGGATCTGCCCGTTTCCGTCAGCAAAGACAAGACACAGAGGCGGGAATGCCGTTGCACGGAGTCGGTCGACATCGGAAGCTACACCCAGACCTGCCCACACAGCTGCATTTACTGCTATGCCAACCCCCGGCTCTAAATACCCAACGATAATCTTT
>CAYOZW010000020.1:0-25249 GCA_964408495.1 uncultured Eubacteriales bacterium | reverse complement strand
AAGATGTTCAAACACGAACCGACAGCTAATCCATACATCGCCTTCTTGGCCGCTCCTTCACCTCTGAGAATCGCACCGGCGATATTGGAAAAAACGAGTATGGCAGCGCCGGCAAAAAGTATCCGGGCATAATCAGCGGCCATGCGGCCTACTCCTCCATTCCCCGACAGAGAACGGAACAAACTTCCTGTAAAAGGAAGAACAGAAATACTGATCACCAACGCAATACCCAGAGCAAAAACGATGGTATGGGCGGCTGTGTTTTCGGCCACTTTTTTGTTTCCTTCCCCGATTCGGCGGGAAATCGCTGAACTTCCCCCTACGCCGATTCCTGCCCCGAGGGCGACGATAATCATAAAAAAAGGAAAGAACAAGCCCACGGCAGCCAGCTGGTCAGCTCCTAATCCTGCCACCCAGATGCCGTCTGCTATGTTGTACACAGCCTGAAGCAGCATAGCCAACATCATGGGAGCCGAAAGCTTCAAAATCGCCTTTTTTGGATCGCCCAAAAGGATTTTGACCCCTTTGGTCATATTGTGTTCAGTTTCCATGACAATTGTCTTTTTCAGATCCCAGTTTCGTGAAGAAAAATAGGGTAAGTCGACTACTATACCTAAGCAGAAGGGAAATGAAAAGGAAATCTCGGCTTCTGGCCTTTTATATGAAAGGGAAAAATTAAAGGTCACTCCTAGACTGGAGGAGTGGGGTGAGTGGATAGGGATGATTGAGGAGGAGCCAAGGCCGATCTCCACCAAGGGCTGGGCCAAGATGATTCGCAAGGTGTACGAAGTCGGCCCCATGGTTTGCCCTCACTGCGGCGACCTGTCATATCGCCTTTCAGGAAGTCCTGATGGCCGCTGAGACTCCGGCTGCATATTCCTTCTGATCTTCTTCTTATTCGAGATGAGATTCTTATCTATTCTGCCTCTGGCCTTGACAGTTCCCCGCCTCGGCCCTATCCTCAAACCAAAGGGGATGACGCTTTGACGAAGAAGATGTCCCGACAGGTCCCGTGGTGGATCTTCATCATCGCCGCCCTGTTCGCGGCCGATTTCGCGCTCCAGACCTATTGCCGGAACATCGCCCGTCTGCAATTCGGCTACTCCGCACGGACGGAGGACGGCCGGCGCGTCGTCGATCAAGTCGATCCCGGAGGCTCGGCGGAGCGGGCCGGCCTCAAGGCAGGAGATGTCATCCTGGCCATCGAGGGGCGCGATATCCGGATGTATTCCACCGGAATGGGCTGGGTCTTCGGGACGAACTTGGAACGCCATCGGCCCTACCGGTTCGAGATCGACCGGGACGGCCGCCGGATGGACCTCGCGATCGAGGCGGAACCCGCCAAGCCGCTGCGGAGCTGGGGGGACGTCAGTCACGCGTCCTGGCAATTCGCCTCGCTCATCCTCCTCGCCACGGCGCTCCTCATCGCTTTCAGCCGGCCCTTCGACCCTTCGGCCCGGCGAGGGGCTCTGGCTTTGGCCATGCTTTCGGTCGGCCTCTATTTCACGAACCTGCCTCCGGGATTTGCAGCGATCTGGAGGAGCCTGCCCCGCGCCGTGGGGATCCTGCTATGGATACCACACTTCTGCGTCTACCTCTTCGGACCCATCCTCCTGACATTCTTCGTCCTCTTTCCGAGGCCGCTCTTCCGGTCGCGCTGGCCGTGGGCTCTGATCTGGCTGCCCGGCCTCCTGTTCTTTCCGTCGAACTTCCGTTTCACCTACTTGACCGTTTATCATCCGGAGCAGGCCTACGCCAACGTGCCGCCCCCATGGGTCAACGGCGTTCAGGTTGTCATGCTCGGACTTTACGGCCTGGCGGCGGTCGCGGCCCTGGCGGCTAACTACGCCCGGCTCAAGGATGCCAACGAGCGGCGCCGGATACGCCTGCTCTTCATTGGCGGCGCGGCGGGTGTCGTTCCCGGCCTCCTCAGGCTGGTGATGCTGGGCGTTATGCCTGATTCCGCCGTCACCACCTTTCTTATGTCCGAGGCCGGGCCCGACATCTTTATCGCCGTGATCTTCTCCCTGTTCCCCGTCTGTTTCGCCTATTCGATCCTCCGCCACCGGCTGCTCGACATCCGGGTGATCATTCGCCGGGGACTCCAGTACACCCTGGCGCGCGGAACACTCCTTGCCTTCGGACCAGCCCTCGGGATCGTCCTGGCCCTCGACCTCTCGCTCCACCGACGGCAGACGGTCGCCGAGATTTTCGGCAGCCGCGGCTGGGTCTACGCCGGCCTCGGCCTGCTCGCCCTCGTCGCCTACAGACGACGCAAGTCCTGGCTGGAGACGCTCGACAAGCGGTTCTTCAGGGAGCAGTACAACAGCCAGCGCATCCTGGCCGACATCCTCGAGGACATCCGCGAGGCCAAGAACTTCGAGCGCGTCGCCCCGCGCGTCGTCTCCCGCATCGAGTCCGCCCTTCATCCGGAGTTCGTCTCGGTCATGGTGCGCCGGCCAAGCGAGACCCAATATCACCTCCTGTCTTCGGCCCCGTCGGGGCAGACAACTCCGCCCTTCGAGGCAGACAGCAAGCTCGTCGCCTTGGCGCGCGTGCTGGGTAAGCCGCTAGAAGTGCTCATGGCCGACACGGCCTGGCTCGAGGGACGTCTGCCGGCGGAGGAGATTGATTTCGCCCGGGAAGCCCGGATCGACCTGTTCGTCCCGATCGGCGGCCCAGCCGCGTCGGCGGACGCCTTCCTGGCGCTCGGTATCAAGAAATCCGACGAGCCCTACACGCGGGAAGACCAGGAGCTGCTCGAAGCGATCGCCTCCAGCCTGGGCCTGCTTTTCGAGCAGTGGGTCCCCGCGCGGGAGGTCGGGACCGGGGTGGCCGCCTTCGAGGCCTGCCCGGCGTGCGGCCTGCTCTACGACCCGGACACGCGGCGGTGCCCGCAGGACGGGAACGAACTTATCTTCACCCGCCTCCCCCGGATGCTCGCCGGGCGCTATCGCCTGGAACGGCACCTGGGCAGGGGCGGCATGGGAGCCGTTTACGAGGCCACGGACAGCGGGCTGGAGCGGAGGGTAGCCATCAAGGTGATCCGCGATCAGCTGGCTGGAAGCGCCGAAGCGGCCCAGCGGTTCAAGCGGGAGGCCCGGGCGGCCGCCGCATTCGCCCACCCCAACGTCGTCACGGTCCACGACTACGGCGTTGCGGAGGACAGGCACGCCTTCCTGGTGATGGAGCTCCTTGAGGGCACGACCCTGCGCGACGAGCTGAAGCGCCGGACGCGGCTCGATCCCGCCCGCGTGGTCAGAATCTTCCGGGGCGTCTGCGCCGCCGTCGACACGGCGCACCGCCGCCAGATCATCCACCGCGACCTCAAGCCGGAGAACATCTTCCTGACCAGGGCGGAGGACCTCGATAAAACGGGGGAAACGGTCAAGGTCCTGGATTTCGGCATCGCCAAGACTATCGCGACGCCCGGCGAACTGGCGGAGACACTGACCGGGTTTGAAACCTCCGCTGGCGTGCTGGTGGGGACGTTTGCCTATCTCTCCCCAGAGCAGCTCACGGGCGAGTCCCCCGGAGTCCTCTGGGATCTGTGGGCGCTCACGGTCGTGGCCTACGAGGCTCTGGCAGGCCGGCTGCCATTCGACGCCGTCTCGAAGGACGAATGGCGGGCTTCTGTCCTGGCCGGGCGCTTCGCGCCGGTTAGCGCGAGTTTGAAAGATCCCCATCCTCCCGCGGCTTGGGAAGCGTTCTTCACCGATTGCTTCGCCCAGGAACGGGCCAAACGCCCGCAATCGGCGTCCGAACTCTTCCGCAGGCTGGAGAAGGCCTTGGCGAGCGCTTAGAAGCCGGTTTCGAGGAGTATCCATGCCCTTAAACAGGAAGCACCACAACGTCTACGTCGTCTACCTGCGGAACCCCAACGGGGATGGCAAGGCGGGGTACTACGTCGGCATGACCGGGCTCACGCCGGAACAGCGCTTCGAGAACCACAAGAACGGGATCAAGGCGGCCCGCGTAGTTAAGGAATACGGCGTGAGGCTCGTGCCGAAGCTGTACGAGCACCTGAATCCGATGTCCTACGGGACCGCGAAGGTCATGGAGGTCAAGCTCGCCGAAGAGCTCCGCAACCGCGGCTTCGTCGTCTTCGGCGGCCACTGAGCCCGTCAACGGCAAGGGCGGATCGGCGAGTGGACGGCATGTGCCCGGATGAACGGGATCAGGGACAGTTGACTTCGGACTCCTCTCGATAATACTATTCCTCCCGGATGGAGGGCCTGTAATGGAGCGCCGCGAATTCATGAAATCCCTGGGCTACGGCGCAGCCGTCCTGTCTTCAGGTGTATTCCCGACCTCGTGCCGGAAAGCCGGCCGCCCGCCCAACATCATTTACGTCCTGGCCGATGACCTTGGATACGGAGACCTGGGCTGTTACGGCCAGAAAATCATCGAGACGCCGAACCTTGACCGGATGGCCGGTGAAGGGATGCGGTTTACCCAACACTATGCCGGGTCGACCGTCTGCGCTCCTTCCCGCTGCGTTCTCATGACGGGGCGTCACACGGGACACTGCCGGGTGAGAGGGAACGCCGGCGGAGAGGCCCAGGCCCTCGCCGACGAGGACGTGACCGCGGCCGAGGTCCTCAAAAAGGCCGGATATTCGACCGCCCTTATCGGAAAATGGGGACTGGGAGACGACGTCGATGGGGCGCGCCAAGGCCTTCCCACCCGCCAGGGATTCGATTTCTTCTACGGGTACCTCAACCAGGTCCACGCCCACAACTACTACCCCGAGTTCCTGTGGCGCAATACATCAAGGGAACAACTCCGGAATAAGGTCCAGCGCGTTGAAGAGCCGTACGGTGCGTTCAGAGGCGGCGCGGCCGTCGAAAGGATTGATTATTCCCATGATCTTTTCGCAAAAGAGGCCCTGACCTGGATCGAGCAAAACAGGCAAGGCCCCTTTTTCCTCTACTTGGCCCTGACGATTCCCCATGCCAACAACGAAGGGAGCCGTCTTTTCGGCAATGGCGCGGAGGTTCCTGACTATGGTCCCTACGCGGACCGGGATTGGCCGGGCCCGGACAAGGGACAGGCGGCCATGATCACCCGCATGGACCGGGACATCGGCCGTATCCTGGATGAGCTGGAAGAACTCGGAATCGCCGAAAACACATTTGTGATGTTCAGCTCGGACAATGGTCCGCACGACGAATCGCGCCACAATCCCAAGCGATTCTCACCCTCCGGCCCGCTGAGAGGGATGAAGCGTGACCTTTACGAAGGCGGCATCCGCGTTCCCTTCATCGCTTGGTGGCCCGGGACCGTCGCGGCGGGTTCGGTCAGCGGCCATATCAGCGGTTTCCAGGACATGCTTCCTACTTGGGCCGAGCTCGCCGGTGTTCCCGTGTCCGAGTGGATCGACGGTCTCTCTCTTGTCCCGATATTGACCGGGAAGGAAGGGCAGAACGACCATCCCTACCTTTACTGGGAATTTTATGAACAGGGCGGAAAGCAGGCCGTCCGCTGGGGAAGATGGAAGGGAGTTCGCCTCGACCTCAAGACCGACCGTGATGCGCCGCTCGAGCTCTACGACCTCGACGAGGATCTCGGAGAAACCCGGAACGTCGCCGAGGGGCATGCGGAAATCGTTCAGAAGATCGAGGACATCATGGGCGAAGCCCACACGCCCTCTCCGTTCTTTGTTTTCGAGTGATGGCGTCTCGAAGGAAGGCGCGCGCGACAAGACCGTATCAAGAAGAAATCGAAGACTTGGGAATTCCCATCCACCGGGGAGTCTTTTTCATATAATCCAGATAATCAGCTCCGTACTTCTCGACCAGAAGTTTCTCTTCCTCGGGAACCACTATTCGCCAAAACACGATCCATATCAAGGCCAGGAGCAAGACAACCCAAGAAGCGCATGACACCCCCACGCCGACGAACATCAGGAAACCGCTGAGATACATGGGATGCCTGGAGATTCGATATGCCCCGTTGGTCACGGGTTTATCTACAGGAGCCTCAGCAATATTGAAGAGCGCCGCAATTGAAACAACTAGGGCTGCAACAAAAATGAGAAGGCCTGCATATAGCCATGCTGTACCCAGCTTGAGCGGGAGAAAAATGGAGTAGATCAAAACGACAGGCATGATCACGGCGTGAGTGGAAAGGGCCAATATTTTTTCTGTTTTTTTGAGAGGTGGGAACTGGCTCATCCTTTTTGACTTTTTCTTCGTTTCCTTCCCGAGAAAAATATCCGGGATGAACATGGATAGATAAAAAATCGCTTGGAGGATCCAGGCATTCCAAACCCCGATTTCAAAGGCCGGCATATGCAGCATATTTCCCCCTACTAGAAAATATTACAGAGCAGGATTGAGTCCGCTGGGCTCAAATTCCTGATCCCTTCCATTCACAGAGGATGAATCGGAGTTTTGTGTCCTTCCCCACCATCCTTGGGGCGAGTATAAGCAGGGACTTGATTAAATGTCAAGGATATTCGCGTTGACTTCACTGCCATGGGCTGATATTCTTGGCAATCAGAAGAGAGGGAAGACATCGTGGCTGTCCAGTGTCCAAAGTGCCATTCCGAAAATACCGACACGGCCCGATTCTGCAGCAACTGTGCAACCGCCTTAGGCGGCGCTGAAGACCTTCCTCCCGCCGTCTTTACGAAAACCCTCGAAGCGTCCCCCACTGAGCTTGTTACCGGCTCGCTCTTTGCCGGACGCTATCAAGTGATCGAGGAGCTCGGCAAGGGGGGGATGGGGAAGGTTTTCCGGGTCCTCGACACGAAACTCAATGAGGAAGTCGCCCTGAAGCTCATCAAGCCGGAGATCTCCTCGGACCGGAAGACGCTCGAACGGTTCAAGAACGAGCTCAAGCTGGCCAGAAAGGTCTCCCAAAAGAACGTCGGGCGGATGTTCGACCTGGGCGAGGAAGCGGGAACGCACTTCATCACCATGGAGTACGTCCCCGGCGAGGATTTGAAGAGTTCGATCCGGCGGTTCGGCCGGCTTCCGGTCGGAAAATCCGTCGCTATCGCCACACAGATCTGTGAAGGTCTGTCCGTTGCCCACAAGATCGGCATCGTCCACCGCGACCTCAAACCCTCCAATATCATGATCGACAAGGAAGGGAACGTCCGGATCATGGACTTCGGGATCGCCCGCTCGACCAAGGATAAGGGGATTACGGGCGAGGGAGTCATCGTCGGCACTCCGGAATACATGTCGCCCGAGCAGGTCGAGGGGAAAGAGGCCGACCAGCGCTCGGACATCTATTCCCTGGGGATCATCTTGTACGAAATGGTGACCGGCGCGCCGCCCTTCGAGGGCGACACTCCGTTCGCGGTCGGGGTCAAGCACAAGAGCGACATCCCCCAGGACCCCCGGCAGATCAATCCCCAGATCCCGGATGACCTCGGTCGCCTCATCCTCCAATGCCTTGAGAAGGAGAAAGACAAAAGGCCCCAGACCGCCGACGATGTTCTGACCACGCTCGGGGGAATCGAAAGCGGGATCTCGACGACCGAACAGACGGCCGTGCTGAAGCGGCCCCGCACCTCAAAAGAACTGACGGTTACACTGGGAATAAAAAGGTCTTATCTGGCTTTGGCCATCGCACTGGGTGTTATCGCCGCCGCTCTTTTGATCTGGAAGCTTCTGCCGAAAAAGGAGGCGGTGAAATCTTCCATCGCCGTCATCAGTTTCGAGAATCAGACCGGGGAGAGCTCCTACGACTATCTCCAGAAGGCCATTCCCAATCTTTTGATCACAAGCCTCGAACGGTCGAACAATGTCGAGGTCATGACCTGGGAGAGGATGCATGACCTTCTCAAGCAGATGGGGAAAACCGACGTGGATGTTATCGACAGGGATTTAGGGTTCGAGCTGTGCCGGCGGGACGGAATAAACGCCATCGTCCTCGGAAGCTTCGTCATGGCCGGAGACATGTTCGCCACGGACGTCAAGGTCATCGACGTGACCACGAAAAGCCTCCTTAAGAGCGCGAGCTCGAGGGGCGAAGGAATCTCCAGCATCCTCAAGAGCCAGATCGACGAGCTGAGCCGCGAGATCTCCAAGGGTATCGGGATTCCGGCCGGAACTTCCGGACAAAAGGGACAAAGCATCGCCACTGTGACCACGGAATCCATGGAGGCCTACCAGCACTACCTCAAGGGAAAAGAAAGCTTCGATAAGTTCTATCACGATGAAGCCGTGCGGCATTTCGAAAAGGCCATCGAACTCGACCCCCGTTTCAGTATGGCCTATTATATGTTGTCGCAGTCATACTTCCAGCTGGGAGAGCGCGATTCCGGGAGAGAGGCCATTGTCCAGGCCAAGGCGTTTTCAGACCGGGCCACGGAGAAGGAGAAACTTTACATCGAATCGGAATGTGCCAATTGGTTAGAGGGGGATTCGGGGAAGCGCTTTCAGTTGCTCCAGGAGCTGGCCGAAAAATACCCCAAAGAAAAACAGGTCCATCAAGACCTTGGAAACATCTATCAATCCAGGGAAATGTACAATGAGGCGCTTGAATCCTACCTCAAGGCCTTTGAACTCGACCCGAACTGGGGATATGTCCTGAACTCGCTGGGCTATACCTACTCCGACATGGGGGACTATGAGAAGGCCATCGAATTTTTCGAGCGGTACGCCTCTCTATCTCCCGGTGACGCCAACCCAATCGATTCCATGGCAGAGCAGTATTTCCGGATGGGCCGACTCGACGAGGCCATCGCAAAGTACGAGGAAGCCTTGGAGATCAAGCCGGATTTCGATGCGGGACTGCGCTTGGCTTTAGTGTACGCCTTCAAGGAGGATTATTCTCAAGCCCAAACTCAACTCGATCGGTTTATCACCCGGACATCCTCTACGGGACGAAAAGCAGAGGGATACCTGTGGAAGGGTATTTTCAGCTTCCTCGTGGGAAAAAGGGAGGAGGCCTTCGGCTTCTTGGCCGAGTCGAAAACTTTCGCCGACCGGATCCGAACCGGGTCGGCCGATTACACCAAGGGATGGATGCTCTTTGATCTCGGCGAGTTCGACGCGAGCAGGACACATCTGCGGAAGGCTCTGGATCTTTTCCTCTCCTTTCGTCCCAATTCTATAGGCACGAAGAGCTGGGCTGAATTCTGCATAGGACTCGTCGATGTCAGAGAGGGGAAGCTGGGCTCCGCGGAATCGAGGCTGGCAACTATTAGTTCCCTTTTGCCGAAGTTAACCGTCCCCAGCCAAATAAAAGACAATTCTTTTCAGAAGGATTGGCTTAAGGCGGAAATCCTGATGGCCCAAGGCTCGGCGAAGGAGGCAGTAGCGGTCCTGGAAAACACCGTGTCTGAGTCCGCCCCCCTTCTCCATACGGATAACTACGGACCCTATAATATGCCATTCAGGAGAGACGTCTTAGCCAGGGCTTATCATCAGTGCGGCCGTCTCGACGAGGCCATCACCGAGTATGAAAGACTGGTCACATTTGTTCCTGGAGAGAAAGACTGGCACCTCGTTCACCCCATCTACTATTTCCTATTAGCCAAATTGTACGAGGAAAAGAAAATGACCGCTGAGGCATTGGAGTGTTACAACAGATTTCTTTCCCTCTGGAAGGATGCCGACGCGGGGACGGCGGAGGTAGAGACCGCGAAGCAGAGGGTGGTGGATTTGAAGGGAAACTGAGAGCTGAAGGGGTCAGACCTAGATATCTTATTGATTCTTTTCAAGTTATCAAATTCATGTGTGTCCATTTTGCCCTTAAAACGACTTTTTTCAGGCAAAAAATGATCTTTTTTGGAATGGCCAAACAATCAGTTCAAATCCAATATATTTAATTAGAAATCTACAATTTACCTCGGTCTGACCCCCTCGTAATCCGTATAAGCCTTTGTTCGCTGACCCCTCCCTGATTTCCGGGGTTTCCTCTCGTGAATCAGCAAACTACTTGCTTCTCTGTTTTTTGTTCTTGTTACCCTTAAAGTGATTTTTAATTGGTAAAAATAGTTTTTCACTCGCCGTACATCTCGGTGATGAGTCGCCGGAGGGCTGACGCCTCCTCATCAGCGAGAGAGCCGATCTTCGTTCCCAGCCGGGCCTTGCTGACCGCCCGGATCTGGTCGACCGCGATCTCCGCCGGCCGGCTCCCGCAGCGAACCGGTTGCCGGCATCGCCAGGCCGGATGAAGCTGGCTGGTCAGCGGGCAGACCGTCACGGTTTGCAGTTGCGCGTTCAACTCATCCAGACTCACGATAACTACCGGTCTAGCCTTTGACATTTCCGCGCCCATGGACGGATCCAGGACCGCCCAACGCACCTCATAGCGTTTTATGACGGCCCGCCGCGAGAGCGGCTTGACTCCATACTTGGACCTTTTTTCCCCGACCTTTCTCCCTTTCGATTTTTCCCATGGAATGGTCTCCAATCCGTCCGCATCCACCGCATCCCATTCGCTCCAGTCTTCGCCCGCGCCCGCCATTTCCCGGGCCGTGTCTTGCCAGGTGAGTTTCTCGACGGCGGGACCCGCGGGGCGGAGAAGAATCCCTTCTGTTCTCTCTTCCATGATCATCACGGAACCGATGCCGTAGCGTTTCAGGGACGGGGCGGGCAACCGGACCCCTCGGGAGTTCCCGATTCGGGTGACTTTTAGCTCCTGGGTTTTCATCGGCCTGCCTCCTTGTTCGACGCTTTGCCGCGCCCTTTGTAATTACTGTAATTACAACAGGGCCAAATGTCAAGCACTGGACCTCTACCAGGTACCATTTCAAGATTTCGAGAAGGGACAATCGTTTACGACCGCGGATGGCTCTTGCGGTAGACGTCCATCAGCCGGCCGAGGTTGAGGTGGGTGTACTTCTGCGTTGTGGCCAGGCTCTCGTGGCCCAGGAGTTCCTGGATCACCCGGAGGTCGGCCCCGCGGCTGAGCAGATGCGAGGCGAAGGAATGGCGGAGTGAATGGGGGCTGATCTTTCTTTTGACGGCGGTCAGCCGGATGTATTTGTCGACCATTCGTTCCACCGACCTGGGTGTGATGCGCCGGCCCCGGTAGTTCAGGAACAGGGCCTTCTCTCCGATCCTGTCCTGGACAAGCCCCGGCCTGGCCTTGAGGTAAGCCGCCAGGTGCTCGCCGGCCATCCGGCCAAAGGGGATAAGCCTCTCTTTCTTTCCTTTCCCTCGCACGCGGACCAACCGTTCCCCCAGGTTCGCGTCCTCCAGGTTGATGCCGACGAGCTCACTGACTCGTATCCCTGACGCGTAGAGGAGCTCCAGTATGGCCCTGTCTCTGAGATCTATGGGTTTCGTGGAGGGCGGGATATCCAACAGGTGGACCGTCTCCTCCTCGGAAAGGAACGAGGGGACATGTTTTTCCTGCCGGGGAGTGGCCACCACCTTGGCCGGATTCTCGGCGATCCACTTCTTCTTCACCCCGAACTGGAAGAACGAGCGGATGGCGGCCAGCTTGCGTGCCGTCGAGCTCTTTTTGAGCCGGCGCTCGTGGAGCTGGGCCATGAACCCGCGGATCTGGATATTGTCGACCTTCCGGAATGAGACTCCCCGTTCCCTGATGAAGTCGCCGAATTGAGTGAGATCCCTCCGGTAGCCGGAGATGGTGTGTACCGAGGCGTTGCGTTCGTAGCGAAGGTAGTCGAGGAATTCGCTAAGTTCCCGCCTCATCCTTTTTTTCCTCGGCCGGCTTTACCTCGCCCTCAGCGGGCTTTTCCGGGACCTCACTTTTCTCTTTGAAACCGCATTTTTCATCCATACAGTACACCGTCGTCCCGCTTTTCCGCGTCTTCTTGAGGAGGATCGGTTTCGCGCATTGCGGGCAGGGCCGGTTCAAAGGCACATCCCAGGTGGCGAACCGGCATTTGGGGAAACGGCTGCAGCCGTAGAATATCTTGCCCCGCTTGGTCTTCCGTTCGAGGATCATGCCGCCGCAGCCGAGCGGACAGCCGATCCCCGTTTCCTTTTTCTCGGTCTTAGTCGCCTTGATATATTTGCACTTGGGGTAATTCGAGCAAGCGACGAAATACCCATAGCGGCCTTTTTTCTGGACGAGCTGAGAGCCGCACTCGGGGCAGTTCTCCTCTAAGGGCGTGGTCTCTTTTTTCACCAGGCTTTCCTTGTAGGTGCAGTCGGGAAAGCCAGAGCACGCCTTGAACCGGCCGAACCGGCCGTCCCGGATGACCAGGGTCTTGCCGCAGCGCGGACAATTCTCCTGAATGGGGATGCCTTTGCCCTTGACGCTTTCGCTCTCCCCCGCCTTGGTCAGATCCTGATTGAGAAGGGTGTAATACTCCCGCAGGGAATCCAGCCAGTCTTTCTCGCCCTCACTGATCCTGTCGAGCTCCTCCTCCATCTTGGCGGTGAATTTGATCTCCATCAGGTCGGAGAAATGGGTGACCAGGAAATCGGTGACGAACATCCCCAGATCGGTGGGGATAAACCTGCCCTTTTCCTTGATCACGTAGGTGCGGTCCTGGAGCGTTGTGATGATCGGCGCGTAGGTGCTCGGCCGTCCGATTCCCTTGGCTTCGAGCTCCTTGACCAGGCTTCCCTCGGTGTACCGGGACGGCGGCTGGGTAAAGCTCTGCTTTGATTCGATTCCCAGGACGCCGAGGGTCTCTCCCTTCTTGGCTTTCGGCAGCAGCTCGTTCTCTTTCTTGAGGTTTGGATAGAGGGCATAATAGCCTTCGAACCGGACGACTTCCCCCTTGGTCTTGAACTGAAATCGACCGGCCGAGATCGTGAACTCCGTCTCCTCGACGACCGCAGGACTCATCTGCGAGGCGATGAAGCGGTTCCAGATGATCGTGTAGAGGTCAAATTCGTCCTTCTTTAGGAACGGCTTGACAATGGAGGGAGGGAGGTCAGGCGAAGTCGGCCGGATGGCCTCGTGGGCATCCTGGGCTTTTCTTTTGTTCTTGAAGACCCGGGCCTGAGCGGGCAGGTAGTCCTTGGAGTAGGCGGTCTCGATATATTTCCTCGACCAGCCCAGGGCGCTCTCGGAAATACGGACCGAGTCGGTGCGCATGTAAGTGATCAGGCCAGTCAAGCCGCGGTCGCCGATGGGAAGACCTTCATAGAGCCTCTGGGCAACGGCCATCGTCTTTTTGACCGGGTACCCGAGAAGACGAAAACCCTCCTGCTGTAGGGTACTGGTGATATAGGGAGGGCCGGGTTGGCGTCTTTTCTCCTGGATTTTGACGTCCTCGAGAAGGAAGGGGGTCGCGTTCAATTCCTCAACCACCGCCCGGGCTGCGGCCTCATCGTTCACCTTGGCCTTCTTGCCCTCGATCTTGACGAGGCTGGCCTTGAACGGCGGCGGCGCGGAGGCCTCGAGCTCGGCGCTGATCGTCCAATATTCCTCGGAGACAAAACTCCGGATCTCCTTTTCCCGCTCGCAGATAAGCCGCAGGGCGATGGACTGAACCCGGCCCGCGCTCAAGCCCTTGCCGATTTTACGCCAGAGCAGCGGGCTGATGAGGTAGCCGACGAGGCGGTCGAGGATTCGGCGGGTCTGTTGGGCCTTAATTTTTGCCTGGTCGATCTCCACCAAATGCTTAAAGGCCTCCTCCACGGCATTCTTGGTGATTTCCTGGAGAAGCACCCGACGGATATTCGGGTTGCTGTCTTTAAGCAAAGCGTTCAGGTGCCAACAGATGGCCTCGCCCTCACGATCAGGGTCAGCCGCCAGGATGACGTCGGCCGCCTCCTGGGCCGCGCTCTGCAGCTCGGCCACCGTCCTCTTGCGGTCGGGGAGGACGACATAATCGGGCGCGAAATCGTGCTGGACATCGACGCCCAGTTTGCTCTTGGGCAGGTCCCGGACGTGTCCCATCGACGCCTTGACGAGATAAGCCGGCCCGAGATAGCGGTTGATAGTATGCGCCTTGGCGGGCGATTCGACGATGACCAGAGATTTCTGCATCTAGAGACTCCTCTGAAAGTACTTTCCCGGGACCTGGCGGACCAAACCCTTGAGCTCCAGGCCAAGCAAGAGGCCGAGCATCTCGGAGACAGAGGCATCGGTCGCCTCGACCAGCTCATCGATGTGGACCAAAGCATCGACGCTAAGGCGGTCGAAAACTTTTCTCTCCTCTGGACTCATCGCGGGCACTGTTCGTTTCTCCCTGGCCTTTGGGGCGAGAAGACTCTCCCGCAAAGGCAACGGCAACTCTTCTACCACATCTTCCCATGTTTCGACAAGCTTGGCCCCGGATTTTATCAGCCAGTTCGCCCCCCGGCTGAGGCCGGAGGTGAGGTTCCCGGGGACGGCCATGACCTCCCGGTTTTGCTCCAGGGCCAGGCGCGCGGTGATGAGGGAGCCGCTCTGGCGGGTGGCTTCGACCACCAGGGTGGCCAGGGAGAGACCGCTGATGATCCTGTTCCGGAGGGGGAAGTGAAATCCCAGAGCCGGCATCCGGGGAGGGAATTCCGTGATGACCGCCCCGCGCTCGGCGATTTTGCGATAGAGCCCTTTGTTTTCAGGGGGATAGACGTCGTCCAGGCCGGACCCCAGGACCGCCACGGTCCTTCCTGACTCGAGCGCGCCCCAGTGGGCGATGGAATCGATGCCCCGGGCCAGGCCGCTGACCACGACCAGGCCGTTGGCGGCCAGGTCCCCGGCCAACTTTTCCGCCACGGCCCTTCCATAGGGAGTCGGCCGGCGGGCACCGACGACGGCAACGGACGGCTCCCGGAGGACTCCCGGCCGGCCTGCGCCGTAGAGGACAAAGGGCGGGTCGAAGATCTCCTTCAAGGCGTCCGGATATTCTTCATCATCAATCGTCAGCAGAAAATATCCTTTCTTATCGAGCCAGGAAAGTGTCTCAGAGGCCTTGTCAAGGAGCGAAGACGACGCCAGGTCTCGCGCTTTGGCTTCTTCCACTCCGAGGGATCGCAGTTCCTCTGCGGACGCCCGGAAAACCTCCTCCAGAGCCGGATAATGAGCGACCACTTTCTGGGCGGCCCTCAGGCTATCCGAGAGGACCAGGTTCAGGGCGACCCGGAGAATCCGGCCGTCCGGTTCATTCCTGAACAAAGCTTTTTGTCTCCGGCCAAAACTCATCTCTCGATATCTCCGGCGTCGCCGGTCCTCTCTAGTCAATGACGTCCCGACCCGCATCCTCTTTCTCAACCCTCTTTTCCCTAGTCGCTTTGTGACGACAATCCGGGTAATGCTCTTTTGTCCCGGTTAATGATCAGCCGCCATCGGCCGCTGCGACCATTGAGGGTTCAGCCTTCCCGAGATGCTCTTCGAGGGAACCCGTTTCTGCGGGCGCGAGGACTGTTTGAGCACGAGAAGATCTTCCGGCCAAAGGAAAGAAGCCAAGGAACAAAGACGGGGAGGCAAATCTGGCGTGCGGAGTTCCGCAGCGCCGAGGAGAGTGTTGAGGGAACGGCGTTAAGAACCCGATTGGGAGCAAGGCCGATGGCGGCTGATCACCGCCCCTATAGTCCCTCGCTGAGCCCACATTTCGTCACAGAGCCTTCTGCAGTTTGACTAACGCCAGGGTCAAAACATATCCTTGCAGCCGACGCTCGGACGAGCTGAACAACCAATGAGCACATTCCGGCGCTGGCTGGTTATGGCCTGCCTGTGTCTCTCGGGGGGCATCATCTATCTCCTCCCTTTTCTCAGAGAGGTCTATTACCTGCCCCTCCAGAAGGCGCTCCAAGTTTCCAACACCAAGCTGGGCGTGATGATGAGTGTCTTCGGTACGGCGGCCCTCGTTTCCTACTTCCCGGGAGGCTGGCTGGCCGACCGCATCTCTTCCCGCAAGTTGATCGCCTTGTCCATGATGGCCACGGGGATTTCCGGACTCTATTTCGCCACGTTCCCTTCTTATGCCGTCTCCCTCGCCATCCACGGTTTCTGGGGAATCAGCTGCACCCTGACTTTCTGGGGAGCTCTTATCAAGGCGACCCGGAACTGGGCTCCCCGCACTGAACAGGGCCGGGCGTTCGGCATCCTGGAAAGCGGACGGGGCATCGCTGAGCTAGTAGCTTCGACCGCCCTGTTGGCCGTGTTCGCCAAGCTCGGAAGCGGCCGGTTGGCTCTTTCCCGCGTTATCCTCCTTTTTTCGATCACCGACATCCTGATCGGGTTGATGGCCTGGTGGGCTCTCGTCGATACGCCGGCCGGGGAAGGTGGAGGGAGAGGGACTCGAGAAAGGATCGGCTTCCAGCAGATCATCGCGGTCTTGAAGATGCCCGTCGTCTGGCTGATATCACTGGTCATTCTGGCCGCCTACAGCGCCTATTGGGGGTCGTATTATTTCACGCCCTACGCCACCGACGTCTTCCTGATGAGTGTTGTTTTCGGAGGGGCCATCGGCGTCGGCAAGATGGGATTGAAGCCGTTGTCCGCGCTGGGAGCCGGCTTCCTGGCGGACAAGGCAGGAGTTTCGAGGACCGTCAGCTGGTGTTTTTCGGTCCTGATCCTCAGCTTCGGAGTGTTCATCCTGACGCCCGGCCGTCCTCAGTTGGTCTTCATCCTGATCGTCAACACCGCCGTCGCTTCGCTAGCCATATTTGCCCTGCGGGGAATCTACTTCGCTCTGCTGGAAGAAGGCGGTATACCCCTCGTCGTCACCGGGACGGCCGCCGGCATCATCTCGGTCGCCGGGTTCACTCCCGATATTTTCATGCCCATGCTCGGAGGAGTCCTCCTAGACCGATATCCCGGAGGCCGGGGATACCGGTATGTCTTCGCCGTTGTCCTGGTTCTGTGCATACTGGGTTTATTGGCCAGCGTAGCCATCCGCAAAAATTGTCGGAACAAACGGCGGCAGATCCAGGCTAGATCATCCACCTGAAAGGGGAAAGAAGATGTCCGATTCCCGGCCAGGAACAAAAACATCGGCGGGTGTCTGTTTCCCTCGCCTGAATGAAGAGCAGTGTCGCCGGATACACGAAGCCAGCTTGGAAATACTGGAGCGAGTCGGAGTTCGCCTCTATCTCGAAGAGGCCGTCCGGATGCTCGAGCGGGCGGGCGCTAAGGTGACCGAAGGGAACCGGGTGAGCGTGCCTCCAAAATTAGTGGAGAGAGCCTTGCGGACGGTCCCCAGAGAAGTCACCCTGTATGACCGCCAGGGTCATCCGGTCATGCCGGTCGGCGGGAAGCCATGCTACTACGGGCCCGGCTCGGATTGTCTGAACATCATCGACCACCGGACGGGCAAACGCCGGCGGCCCCTGGTCAAGGACCTCATCGAAGGAGTCACTCTCTGTGACGCCCTCCCTTATATCGATTACCTGATGTCCATGGTCCTACCTTCCGACGTCGACGGGGCCGTCGCCGACCGCTACCAGATGGAGGCCATGCTGTCGCACACAACCAAGCCGATTATCTATGTCACCTACGAAATGAGCGGCTGCCGCGACGCGGTGGAGATGGCCGAGGCAGTCAGAGGGGATGCGGACTCTCTCAGAACCCGGCCTCTGATCGCCTGCTACATCAACGCCGTTTCCGGGCTTCGCCACAACCAAGACGCGCTGGAGAAGCTCCTTTACCTGGCTTCCCGGAACCTTCCCTCGTTGTACATCCCCGCTTCGACGGCGGCCCTCACCAGTCCCGTGACTCCCGCCGGTTCCGTGGCCTTGGACTTCGCCGGTGTTCTTGTCGGATTGCTGCTCGCTCAACTCAAACAAGAGGGAGCTCCGGTCATCATTCCCGCGATGCCGCCCGGCGGCACGTTCGATATGAAAACTCTGGTCACTTCCTACTGTGAACCCGAGCGGACGATCAGCCAATCTCTCGGCCGCTTCTATGGGCTCCCCATGTTCGCCCTGGGCGGAGCGTCCGAATCCAAGACCCCTGACCCTCAGGCCGCGGCCGAGGCCGCCCTCAGTCTGGTTGTGGAGACGCTGGCCGGGGGCCAGATCATTCACGACCTCGGCTATCTCGAGTCCGGCCTGACCTACTCTTTCATCCAGTTGGCCCTATGTAATGAGATCGTCAGCTGGATAAAGGCCTTCAGCAGGGAGTTCGAGGTGAGCGACGAGACTCTGGCCCTGGATGTGATCGCCGAACTCGGGCCGGACGGGGATTTCCTGCAGACAGAACATACCCTGAAGCATTTCCGGGAACGCTGGTATCCGGCACTCTTCGAGCGCGCTTCATACGAAACCTGGCTCAAGGCCGGCGGGAAGACTCTCGTGGAGCGGGCCGCGGAAAAGGTCGACAGCGTCCTGGCTGAACATCGTCCCGAACCGCTGCCCGAAAAGGTCAGGGGAAAAATCCGCGAAATCGTCGTCCGCGCAGACGGGGACCAAAACCGATAGAGTCCGCGCGGAAAGCTCCTCGAATCCCGGACTTAAGTGCAGTAGCTCGTCGGGAGGACAAAAACAGGCCGTTCAGTCTGGGCAATGACTTTTTCGGTGGTGCTTCCCAGGAAAAACCGGCCCAGGCCGCGGGCGCAGGTGGCCATGACGATGAGATCGCAGCGACGCTCCCGGGAATATTGATCGATCCCGGCGGCCGCGTGGGACGCGTGGACCACTTCCTTGGAGATAGAAATCCCCCGGCCTGCCTGATGCGCCCTCTTCTGGAATTTGGCCAGGGCGGACTGGAACATGTAATCGACCATCCGCGATTCGTGGCCGAAGAGCTCGAGGACATAGAGAAAAGTCAGCGATGCTCCGAATCCTCTGGCCAGCTTCCAGGCGAATTCCCGCTCGGCGTCCTCTCCCTTGACGAAATCCGTCGGCACGAGGATGGTCTTGATCCGCCGCGGCGGCTTTCTTTTTTTCGTCACCAGGACAGGGACCGGCGAATGCCGCAGGACATGATTGGCCGCGCTGCCGATCAGGAGCCTTTCGAGCCGGGACTGTCCCTTCTTACCCATAACGATGAGGTCGGCCCTCTCCTTCTCGGCCGTCTCGACGATCTTTTTGGCCGTCGAGCCTTCGGTCACGATGACCTTCTTGAAGGTGATCCTTCTTTTTTTGCCGATGGCCAGGAGCTGATCCTTTGCTTTTTTGTTCATCGTCATCATCCGGCGGGAGAGTTCCAGCTCGACGGTGGGGTTGTCGGAATAGAACGCCGGCGACAGGTCGGGGACGACATGCAGCGCCGTGATCCGGGCGGAGAAGGCCTTGACAAAGAGGACGGCGTAGAGGAGAGCCTCTTGACCTTCGCTGGAGAAATCCGTCGGCCAGAGAATATTTTTGATAAAACCCTTCATGTCATCGCTCCTTTCTCCCGGGAATGCTCACGAGCGTAACTCCCTTCGGATTAATCAATATAGCTTTTCTTCAATGGGAAGACAACTCCAGGCGGACTTATCTAAGATCTCCGCCTGTCTGACGGCCATGCTTCACAGCTTGGGAATGTCCGCGCTCCCGCTGGGTTCTTCACACCGTTCCCTTGCCGTTTTTCCATTTCCAAGTTGTCTATCGGCTGAAGGATGTATGCCCTCGATCACCTGCCCAGCAGGATGGAGCTGCCGGTGAAGAAAGTGCCGGCGACTGCGGCCGTCATCAGCCCGACGAGAGTGGCCGCCAGGAGCGCTCTAAAGCCGAGTCTGGACAGGTCCCTGTAGCGGCTCGGGACGAGGGCTCCGATTCCGCCGATAAAGATGGCCAAGGAGGCGACGTGAGCGAACCCACAGACGGCATAAGAGCCGATCAGGGCGGAACGGGGAGATTGAAGAGCTCCCTGGGCTAAAAGTTGAGATAGGTGCTGAAAAGAGGCGACTTCGGTGGCGACCGTCCGCTCGCCGACCACCTTGGCGATGGCCAGGGCATCGCTGGGCGGAACGCCGATGACCAGGGTGAAGGGATAAAAAAGGTAGCTCAGAAACGTCTTGAAGGACCATTCCAGGTGCCAGCCGAACCACAGGTTCAAATAGCCCCCGAACCAGCCCAGGACGAGATCGAGCAGGGCGAGAAGGCCGAGGAAGGCCAGAAGCAGGGTGATGATGCCGCCGAGGAGCTGCAGTCCGCTCTTGGCCCCGTTGATGATGGCCATGATGAGGTTATCCTCGCGTTCGTAGTGGGGTTTGATGTCGACACCCAGGGTCTCCGGCTTTCCCGTTTCCGGCATCAGCAGTTTAGAAATGACCAGGGTGGCGGGGGCGGCTAGAAAAGATGCCGAGACCAGGTGCCCGGCAATAGCGGGGATCTCGCTCTGCAGCAGAAAGACATAGACGGCCAGAACCGTCGAGGCGATCGTGGACATGCCGGCGGTCAGGATGGTGGTCAGCTCCGAGCGGGTCATCCCGGCCAGGTGCGGACGGATGATGAGTGAGGACTCGACGCCGACGAAGATTTCGCTTGATACACAGAGCGACTCCGCCCCGCTGACTCTCATCAGCCGGGTGAACACCCGGGCGAAGAGCCGGACAAAAAAGGGCATGACGCCCAAATAATAGAGGGCTCCGATCAGGGCGGCGAAGAAGATGATCGTCGAGAGCCCCTGGAAGGCCAGGATCGACCCCAGGGACGCCTCCCCCGCTTCGTTTATCGTCCCGGGGGGCAGGGCCAGGCGGCCGAAGACGAAGCGCGTCCCGGCGGTGGCGCTGTCCAGGAGCTTGATCACGACCCGGTTGATGAAAAGGAAAAATTTCGTGCCGACGGGGACGACGAAAATGAACAGAGCGAAAAGGAACTGCAGGCCGATCCCCCAGCCGACGACCCGCCAGTTGACCACCTTCCGGTTGGCCGAGAGAAGCCAGGCGAAAGCAGCGATGACAAAGATCCCGAGCAGGCTGACCAGATTATAGGCGCTCATCGGGCGACACTTCCGCAAGAGATTTCGACAGGCCCGCCTTCCTGCAAAGAACCATGTCTATTCCTCCACATCGAGAGCGACCCCCTTGACCCGCGACTTCTCGCCCCGGACGATCCGGACCCGACCGGACGGCAGGCCGAAGTAGTCCGCCAAGGCGGCCGCGACATCCCTGTTGGCCCGGCCCTTTTCCGGCGGCGAGAGGACGTGGACCCTGTACTCATCTTCCCCCAGTTTCTCGACCCTTGTCATCCGGGAACCCGGGTGGACGCGTACGGTCAGGAGTTTCTTTCGCAACCCGCCCGCCTTCTTCATGAGAAGAGCCGCTCTTAATTCAGAAATGAACCTCGGTCTCGCGGAGCAACCGATAGGCATAGTGAGCCAGAGATTTGACCAGCACCGTGTCAAGAAAAACGATCAGGATGCAGACGATGATCGGGCTGACGTCAATGCCGCCAAACCTGGCCGGGGGAACAAGGCGGCGCACCGGCCTGAGCACGGGTTCGGTCAAGCGGTAGAGGACCCGGACAACAGGATAGAGCGATGGCACGTAGATCCAGGAGAAGACCGCCCGGAGGATGATCATCCAGAGATAGATATTCAGGCCGATATGGAGAAGTCTGGCCAGGAACGCCATCGTATTCCCAAACAAGATTACGCCCACCGTCTCAGCGAAGATTATCTTTGTAACGGTCGAAAAGCTCCCGCAGCTTCTCCTTGGAAATGATGTAGCCGGATATATACAAAGACAGGGTGGTCCGCATCGGGTCGTTGGATTTGATCAGGAGGTATTCCCGGACGACGCCGGTCCTGTCCTGGGTGGGTATGCGGACTTCGACCGTGACTTCCTTCCCGGCGGGGATCTTGAGCGGCAGAGAGACAGGCTTGCCTCCGCTGGTAAAGGCCGCGTTCCGGTGATTGAATTCGACCTTCAGCTCCAGTTCTCCCTTGTTCATGACGGTGAGGTTGGCCAGGATCCCCTCGCCCTCGATCACCAGGCCGGCATCATAATTATAGGGGTCGAGATCGATTTTCGGAGCGGGAGGAGTTTCGATGTCGGCCGTGACCTGGAGTTGTTGGTGGGACTGTTGGGGGTCGTTGGAATCCACATACAGAAGCTTGCTGACCTGCCCCCCGTATCCGCGGGTATCGAATTTGACCTCGATCTTGCCTTCTTTGCCGGGGGGAATCTTCTCGGCCGAGAGCAGGGCGGCCGTACAGCCGCAGGTGGTGCTGACTTTCTGGATGACCAGAGTGGCATCACCCTCGTTGCTGAAGACAAACTCATGGGAGAGGAGCTCTCCTTGTTTCACTCGGCCGAAATTCCAGAGCATCTCCTTGAACTTGATTCTGGGTTGGCCGGCTCCCACCATAGCGTCAGCAGAAATGAGGGCGGCCGCCAGGACAATGACGGCAATGGCAAATTTAGGGGCATGATGCCTGTTCATGTCTCCACCTCGATTTTAAGAATGTACAACTTTTCCTCCGGCTTGGCAAGCAACGGCGCAGTAAGCCGTCCTCGGCCCCCGCACCCCGGGGAACCAGTCCCGTCGGTTCCCCCCATCGAAACGATGGGTCCCCCCTCCGCTACGGGTGCTTCAGGACGGCTTACTGCGCCGTTCACAAAGATCCCATATTTTGGAGAGGATGAAACCTTTCGCCGGTACCCGTCGTAAACCTCAATGGGGCAGATCTCAAAGCGGCGGCTCGATTGCGAGACGCGGCTAAAGGATATATAATCTCAGAGACGCCGGGGACGGCGGAGCGGATGATAAGACAGAGACAGTTCACTTTGGTCACGGGGTCCATTCTGTCTTCGTTCCTCATCCTTTTAGTCGGAGCGGCGAACCTCTGGGCCGGCGGAATCAAGCTCCGGGTGGCGGCCGAACAGGCCAATATCCGCGAAAAGCCCGATATCACGAGTCCTATCCTCGAGCAGCTTCCCGAAGGGGCGACCTTGGAAGCCGAAAGAAAAGAGGGGGAGTGGTACGCGGTCCTGGTGAAAAAAGACGAAGGGGAAGCCATCCTCGGGTATGTCCATGAAAGCCTGGTGGTGGTCGTGGTGGCGCCGCCTGAAGAGCCTCTTCAAAAAGAACCGCCCGAAGACCGAAAACCGTCCCGGCAACAGCCGGTTCAAAAGCCGTCTGAGGAAATAAAAAAAGAGCCCCGCTATGTCCCGCCTCCTGTCCAGTCCGTCCCGGCCCAGACTCCAGTAGAGGACCGGTGGGCGGTGGCGTTCTGGTTCGGCGGCCGTTATGCCACGATCGGCGACTTGAACGACGGGGCCAAAGGGCTGGCCCAATACTATGAGTCCCGTCTCGCCGCCGCAGGCGAAGGGAACGTCAAGGCGCTCCATTTCGGCTATCTTCTCGGCGCCGAGGTCCGCCTGCCCTTGGCCTTCGGGTTCTATCTCTCCTTCGGGGCAGAATATGGCTCTGGAGAATCCGCCAGCTCCGTTGTCTATAAAGACGCCGCCCAGGAGGTGAGTCTGGCTATTAAACCAAGGGTCCGGACCATCCCTGTAAGCCTCGCCCTCCTCTACTATCCATCGCCCGCTCTTTACCTGAAGGCCGGACTTGAGTACACCTTTGGACGGTGCGGCTATTCTTATCGATTGACCGAGCTTGACCCGGACTCGATGACCGAATCCTGGCAGGAATGGACGGGTAAGGCCGACTCCTCTGGTTTCGGGTATCTGGTCGGCCTGGGCTACGATTGGAGCTTTACTTCCGGGTTTTCCCTGATCGCGGAGGCGGTCTACCGGCATAGCCGGCTTGGTGACTTGGGGGGCGAGGACGTCTATAACGAATCAAGTGCTTACGAATCCACCGAAAAAGGAAAGCTTTACTCCTTCCAGGTGGACACAGGCACTGCGGAGGTTGTCCCGCTGGTTTTTATCCGGGAGAAAAGGCCGACTGAGGCCGGTGTCATAGATGCCCGGAAGGCCGAGCTCGACCTCTCCGGTTTCAGCCTGAAGCTGGGGATCAAAGTCAGGTTCTAGTTTTTTTTAGCAGCGCGATATGCTGAGCGTGGATTCCCCGGAACAGGGGGAAAACACGGACCACCTGAAAGCCCGCTGCCGCCACCTCCTCCCGAAATTCCCGGGCGGTGATCATCTTGATCCGGGTCCGGCTCTTCTTCACCCGGCGGCGCAGCGCCCGCTGGGCTCGATGCAGGGGGTTGGCTTTATAGAAGGAAAGGATGAGCCAAGCGGTCGAAGCCCGGGAGAATTCGCCCAGGGCGGACTGCCTTTCTTCGGACTGATGGAGATGATGGAAGAAGCGCAGCGAGAAGATGAGGGGGAAGACGCCCGTCCGGACAGGCAAGCCCCGAGTCACGTTTCCGACTATCCCCATAGGAAAAGTGGAAACGGAGTCCTTAGCACGGGCCCTCTGGACCATAGCCAACGACAGGTCGCAGCTCACCGGGCGATAGCCGGCCTCGATGAGGAGGCCGGAGAAACGCCCATATCCGCAGGGGGCATCCAGGGCCAGCCCCGAAGCCTTGTCCGGCTCGCCGGCCTTGATGAGTCCTAGCGCCTGTTTCAAGATTTTTATCTCTCTCCCGTGCACTAATCTCTGGTCGAGGCCGCGGTAGCGCCGGCGCTCGTAATCGGCGACCTCGTGTTCTTGAAAAGGAAGGCTAGCGAAAAAAAACATACTGGGGTTTCTCCTCGATTCGAATTCGGGCTGACCCCGCTTGTTTCTCTTGGCCGTCCCGGTCGACGATCTGGGCGGGCGTTCGGGAGAACTCATGCTCGACGGTGCCTGTCCTCGTCCAGCAGACGGCGAATTCCCGATTTTCCTTCCGGAACAGGAAAATCTCCGCCCCGGCGGCGGGGTCCCTGCCATCGAAACGGCTCCCCTCAAGGAGCCTGGCCATCTGGCTGAGGGCGTAATAACCCGGCCTTTTCCTCCACGCCCGTTCCCGGCTGTCAATGAGTCCGTATCCCGGTGCGACGAGCTGCCACCAATAGACCCTCTCGACCAGGCCGCCGGCCAGACAGATGATGAAGTAACGGACGAGATAGTTGGCCTGGTCTTCCTCGCTGACACAGGGCTTGCCGGGAGCGGGGGAATACTCTCCCGCTCCTTCGAGCGGCCAGTTCATCTCGGTGATCCAGCATTCTCCGGGCTTCCGGAGTGACACATCCACGATCGCCTTCCAAAGGGCCAACTTCTTGGCCGTCGTCCAGCCGATCTGGGCGTTTTCCGGAGCGCCGCTGCGGTCGACATAGAGAAGGGAGCTGACCTTGTCGAAGGCAACGGCCCGGAGAGTCGGGGGGTAGAGATGGAATTCGAAATCGATCACAGCCGGCCCGACGAGCCGAGCTCCGTGCCGGGCGGCCAAAGGGACCGCCGCCCTGGCCAGGGTGATATATTCCTTGTGGTCCCAGACGCCCCACTTGGTCCTGTTCCAGGCATGTCCGACCTCGAAATACGAGCAGAGGGGAGAGAGGGCGGCAAACACGTCCGTCAGAAAGCCTTCCCAGGCGGACGGGTCCAGGACGTCGTCGCGGCGCTGGAGCAAAGCACAGACGACATCGAAACCCTTACTGCGG
>CAYOZW010000019.1:0-25399 GCA_964408495.1 uncultured Eubacteriales bacterium | reverse complement strand
CGATATCGATGATCAGGCGCTCCTTTTCTGTCGCTTTCTGGGAAAATTTTTTGGCCAGAGCCATCGTCTCTTTGATAAGGGAAATGTCTGCGAATGGATCGAAAATAATCATTCCCATCCTTCCCTGTGCCCAGGCCTTCCAGGTGTAGGCCATAGCAAAGGCAGGATCGATCTCTACCGCATGGTTAAAATTCTCCTCCGCCTCCTCGAATTCCCATTTCCACATGTTTTGAAGCCCCTTATAATAATATTTATAGGCTTCTAATGAACTCGTCGTCACATCGACGATTTTGAATTCCTGATCGCTTTTTCTGGTGTCTAGATTCATCATCGAAGCGATGTCTGCGGTCAATTGATCGACCATATCAAGTATGCCCTGATCGTTTTGCGCGCCTTCTGCCCGTGATGAATCGATAATGGTTCCGCTTCCAACATCTGTGAGGTTAGCGTCGATGATGATCTTATTGCCGATTTTCATGATGCTTCCAAGAAGCATAGATTGCACTCCCGCCCGGGAGGCGACCTCAGAGGCCGATTTTTTATCGATGGATTCGGCATCCTGCTTGCCTATCTGGTTGAGGATATCGAAGAGCCTCTGGCTGCTCGTGACTTCGATGTCCTCGTAGCGGCTCAGGTTTGTGGTCAACAGGTCTACAAGAATCCTATCGAGATCTTCAATACCGGAACGGTTTTCGAAGTACATGATAGCCAGAGAAGGTTTGCCGGAAAGCCCTGCATAGGGAGCCTTTTTTGCCCAAGGGCTCCAGATTAACAGTCCGACCGCAATCACGACCAATGCTAAGATAAATGGAATCAGATTTCGCTTCAATCCAAAGCTTACTGTGATCTCTTTGGAGGGTGTGTGTCTTTTTTTTGGCTTGAGCCTTTCCGTTGTTGGCAGTCCTTCATCGATCCTCTCCAGTTCACCCTGAAGTTCTGTTGTACTTTGATATCTATTCTCCTTCTCCTTTTCCAGGCATTTTAAAATCAGCTGACTGAGATCTTGAGGGATTTGTGAGTTAATGTCTTTAGGACCGACGGGGAATTCGCTTTTTTGTTTGACACCGACAGCAAAGGGAGTGTCTGCCTCGAAGGGCAGACGGCCCGTTGTCATTTCATAGAGAATGATGCCGAGGGAATAGATATCCGAACGCTGGTCGATGTCTTTATCCTCGATCTGTTCGGGAGACATATATTCCGGCGTCCCGATGATTGTACCCGCTCCGGTCAGGCCCTTTGCTTCTACCGAGCGGGCGATCCCGAAATCCATGATGCGGACATTGCCCTCCCGATCGATCATGATGTTCGACGGTTTGAGGTCCCTGTGGATCGTTCCGTTCCGATGGGCCTCAGCGAGGCCGTCGCAGATCTGCCCGGCGATGATGATCGCCGTTCCCACGCCCAATTGGCGGGACATTCGGATCATATTCTTCAGATCTTCACCGGGGACATATTCCATTGTGATGTAATAGAGGTCCCCTTCTTTCCCCAGGTCATACATCCGGCAGATATTCTTGTGGGAGATGTCGCGGGCCAGCTTCAGCTCGTTCCTGAACCGCTGGATGGTGTTTTGATCGGCCACGATCTCTGGCTTGAGCACTTTCAGGGCGACTTTTGCGCTTATCTCTTTGTCGAACACTTTATAGACCTTGCCCATGCCCCCTTTGCCCAGCTCTTCGATGACCTGGTATCGACCCGCGAAGGTTGAGCCGGGAGTGAGTTCAGCCTTGGTGATCTCCAGGGTTTTGGTCGCGTGGGCATGGAAATCTTTGGTCTGTCGGAGTGGAGCGCCACACTCAGAGCAAAAGCGCGAGATATCGGGATTCTCAATCCGGCATTTCGGGCACTTCATGCGATTCGCTCCCTTACATATCCGATGGAACAAGGCTAGCAACAAACAAAAAAAGAGTCAATTTTTCTGTTCAGACAATCGGTCGCCCAAGGACTAATGCCGGCAATTATGACGCCAGAGCGCCAACTTCAATTTCGGCAATCAGATGCCCGGCCTCGAATTTCGAATTGGGAAGGGTGTCCCTTTGGGGAACGTCCCCTAAGCTTGGGCTTTACTGGTGGGGAGCTCGATGCCCACGCCTTCCTTCTTGGCAGCCGACTTAAGCAACAGCGCGAACACCAGCCCGACGAACCCCAGCGAGGCGAACATCAGGATGGTGTGTGTGTAGTCGCCGTTCGCCATGTCGGTGAGCTTCCCGGCCACCCAGTTGAACAGCGTCAGCCCGACATTCTGAATGAGCGTCATCAGGCCGAAGGCCGTCCCCAGGCGCTTCTCCTCGATCATGATCGGGATGGACGGCCACATCGCCGCCGGCACGAGCGAGAACGATATTCCCAGGATGATCATGGCCAGGGCCGGGGCGAAATGAGTCAGCCCCAGGCTCAAATGGACGGGCACGAGTATCACCGAGCCAACGATCATCATCGTCGCCCGCTTGCCGATCTTGTCGCAGACCAGCCCGAAGAGCGGCGTAAAGACGATCGTCCCGCTGATGACGAGCGAGGTATAAAATCCCCCCTTGACAGCGCTGAATCCGAACTTGGATTGGAGGAAGACCGTCGAGAAGGCGGTAAACGGAAAGATGGCCGAATAGAAAGTCATACAGAGGAACGAGACGTACCAGAAGGAGGGCCGGAAGGCGAAGATGTCCTTGAAGACGAACTTCTCGTCCTCGCCGACGACCTTTTCCTTGACGAAGAATTTTTCTTTGGACCTGTCGAGCCCGGTGTAGATGAAGAAAAGCATGAAGCAGACGAACATAAGGACCGCGGATACCCAGATGGCCAGGCGCCAGGAGCCGCTCCACGCCTGGATGCGGGCGGCGCTGTTGAGGGCCGCGAAAGTCCCCAGCCGGGCGACCATCAGGTTGAGGCCGAAGGCCAGGGCCATCTCCTTTCCCTTGAACCATTTAGCCAGGACCTTGTTCTGGGTGATGATCAGCGATTCGGCGCCCAGGCCGTAGACCAGCCGGCCGATCAGCATGACGGGGAAAATCTTTGTGGCCGCGGTTAGGAAGACGCCGACGGCGCAGAGGACCGCGAACAGCGTCCCGGCCTTACGGATACCGATACGGTCGAGGAGAATCCCGCCGATGAGGACCATGATGAAGTTGGGGAGGTAGTAGAAGCTGAAGAGAAGGCCATACTGGGCCCGGGAGATATCGATGCCCTTCATGATGAAGTCGGCGATGGGGCTGAGGGCATCATAGGCGTAGTACACTCCAAAAATGACCAGCCCCATGATGAAGAGGACAAACCAGCGAAGCCTGAAAACGGTCTCTTTAGTGTCTTCGGTCATAGTGTTCTTCCCTCTGTTTTATCTCTCGCCATGCGCCTGATAAATATGTTAATAATAAGGCCGATGTCAAGTTTTTCTCCATTCCTTCTCCCATCCAAAGGGAGAGGGAAGAGCAGCCCATTCCCCCCATGAAGAGGATAAAGGTGAGGGGAGAGAAGATTGTTATCCTCTCCTCCGGCGGGAGAGGATGGAGGTGAGGGGGGAATGAATTATAAGTGTCACCTTAATTTACGGGAAGGAACGCAATCAGGAGGAAGAAATGAGACGCATATCAAAATCAAAAGGATCATCGGGTCTAGGGTTGCTGCTTGTCCTCGCCGCGGCTGCCGTACTGGTCGTCGGCGGGGCCTTTGTCCTCCACCACTTCAAGGGCAAAAAGATCAACACCGAGGACGTCTCCTTTGCCCAAAAAATCGCCGACCTCCGCTTTACCTCCAAAGAGCGGAAGATGATGCTCGGGGACCTCAGGGAAAACGCCGATTCCTATGCCAAGATCCGTGAAGTTGCGCTCGACAACAGCGTCCCTCCCGCCATCCGCTTCGATCCCGTCCTTCCCGGGATGAGCTTCGAGACGGAGCAGAAAATGGGGACGGTCATAGCTTCTTCTTCTGCCGACAATGGAGCTACTGAAAAAAGCGGGAACGGTCCTATTAGCGAAAATTCCCTCTCCCTTGATGGTAGAGGGTGGAGGGAGTGGGTGGACAAAAATGGGCCATCCCCTATCTCAGCGGAGGGTACCGCGCGTGAGCGTCCCTCTGACATCGAAGATCTGGCCTTCGCTCCGGTCACGGAACTCGCCCAGCTCATCCGCTCCGGCCAGATAACCTCGACCGAGCTGACCAGGATGTACCTGGCGCGCCTCAAAAAATACGGACCGCGCCTTGAATGCGTGGTCACCCTGACCGAAGACTTGGCCCTCGCTCAGGCGGCGCGCGCCGACGAGGAGATCGCCACTGGCCATTACCGCGGGCCGCTCCACGGCATCCCCTACGGAGCCAAAGACCTCCTGGCCGTCAAGGGATACAAGACAACCTGGGGAGCCAAAGCCTATGAGGACCAGGTGATTAACGACAACGCCGCGGTCATCGAGCGCCTCAAAGAGGCCGGAGCCGTGCTTGTGGCCAAGCTGACGCTCGGCGCCCTCGCGATGGGCGATGTCTGGTTTGGCGGCAAAACGCGCAACCCCTGGAACACCGAGCAGGGGTCGAGCGGTTCGTCCGCAGGGTCGGCCGCGGCAACGGCGGCCGGGCTCGTCGGGTTTGCCATCGGGACCGAAACCTGGGGATCGATCGTATCGCCCTCGACCCGCTGCGGGGTGGTCGGATTGCGCCCGACCTTCGGACGGGTCAGCCGGTCCGGCGCCATGGCCCTGAGTTGGACCATGGACAAGATCGGCCCGATCTGCCGGTCGGTCGAAGACTGCGCCCTGGTCTTCGAGGCGATCCGCGGGCCGGACGGCCAGGACCTTACAGTGGTCGACCGGCCCTTCGACTGGGACCCGGGCCTTGGACTCGAAGCCCTCCGCATCGGCTACCTCAAGAAGGCCTTCGATGAGGACCACAGGACAAAAAAGAACGATGATGCTGCGCTCGAAGTCCTGCGCTCGGCCGGGATCGAGATTGTCCCCTTCGAACTTCCCGATAATCTCCCCATCGAACCCCTAGCCATCATCCTGAGCGCTGAGGCGGGGGCCGCCTTCGACGAGCTCACCCGCTCCAACCGAGACGACCTGCTTGTGCGGCAGGACCGGGGCGCCTGGCCGAACGCCTTCCGCCAGGCCCGGTTCATCCCGGCGGTCGAATACATCCAGGCCAACCGCGTCCGGACGCTCCTGATGGAGGCTATGGCGGCGCGGATGAAGGATATCGACGTCTACGTGGCGCCCTCGTTCGGAGGCGACAACCTGCTCCTTACGAACCTGACCGGTCATCCGGCCGTGGTCGTGCCCAACGGCTTCGATGACAAAGGGTCGCCGACGAGCATCTCATTTATCGGCGGGCTTTATAAGGAGGCTGAGACATTGCGCGTCGCCCTCGCCTATGAGCAGGCGACGGACTTCCACACTAAGCACCCGGAGCTCAAGGAGTAGTCAAAAAGGATCGGCTTGGGGAACTAGCGAGTCGCTTTGGCCTCGATGGTCACTTCCAGGTCGGGGACTATTAGCGTACCGTCCATCTTGTCCACTCCCACCTTGAACTCGGCCTTGACGGTCCTTGAGGTGCCGTCGGGAGGAGTGGGCGACATGAAGGCAAAACGGAAAGTCGGGCCGTCGTAATAGATATCGCTCAGGGGGACATCCGAGAACGCTCCCATGGATTCGCTGATCTTTCCAGCCACCTGGCCGTTCGTATCGGTAACGATCAAGCTGAGGGTGTAGGTGGCCTCACCGGCATTAACATCGATCGTCCAGCTGCCGACGATCTTGGCGGTATCGGCTTTTCCCTGGGCCGGAGCCGCGACGGCAATCACCAGGACGATAAGCCCTGTAACGAGAAGGCCTCGAAAACCTGTCTTTGTCATATCCGACCTCAGAATGAGATTCGCCGCCTATTATGAACCATCTCTAGCCCATGAAGCAAGGCGCCGGCGGGCCCCCAAATTCACCGATAGGAGCATCAATCTTTTGTTTGTGTATCATAGAGATCTCGAAGGAAACATGGCAATCCGGTCCCTTGGGTCATCCCGTGCCTGGACAGGGGGGAAGCGATACTATCTTGATAGTTTTCAATGACGCTTGACTCTTTGGCAAATTTTGTTAATCTATATACATTGAGTTAACACTTGTTAACTTATATATATATAGTTAACGTTCCAGGGTGAGGACGCAAAAGAGGCCCCCTATGAAAGACAAAGAGTATTTAAGCATCCCTCAATTGGCCCGTATCCTGGGTCTCTCCAGGATAGCCGTATATCATAAGGTCAAAAAGGGCGAGATCAAGGCCTCCCGTATCGGAAGAAACTATGCCATCCCCAAAGACAAAATTATCGGCATCCTGGGAAGAACGCTCAAAGAGGATGACAAGAAAGAGATCGACAGCGCTGTTAAGAAAACAGTCAAAGAGTACGGGGAAGTTCTGAGACTCCTGGGTACCGAATGACCAAAACGATTTCCGTCAAGGAAGTGGAATACACCGCCTTCCAGCTTGCCCAGGAATGCCTAGCCTTCAACGAGCCGATCCCCGATTTCTCAACCCGGTTTCCCAATATCCTCGAAAGTTGCCTGGCGACGCCGTTTCAAAGCTTCGCCAAAAAATCCCTTTATCCGACCCTTGTTTCGAAAGGCGCCATGCTCTTTTATCTCCTCATTAAGAATCATCCCTTCCATAACGGGAACAAGAGGATCGCCATCACGACACTGCTCGTTTTTCTGTATAAGAACAAGAAATGGATTAAGGCAGATACGCAAGAGTTTTTCAATTTCACGGTCTGGATCGCTCAGAGCCCGGCCCGGTACAAAGAGGAAGCGGTGAAAGCGATTGAGAAGTTCCTGGAAGATCACATCCAAGCTCTGATGGAATGAGCCGCTATTCTTTAAACCCGATCTTTCTCAGCTCCCGTGACGTTGGCTTGACAAGGAGTGGGCTTATCTAAGAATATTTGGGCACGATGGTTTCCGCCACACCGATGATCGAAACCGCCAACCTCCTGGAATACGAGAAGGCGATCGCCGAGGGGCTGGCCTCGATGGCGCGGGACCGGGTCGTCTCCCGCATCTGGAAAAAGGACTGGACCGTCTTCTGGCGCGAGGATCCCGCGGAGATCAAAAACCGCCTGGGCTGGCTGACCTCTCCCCGCGCCATGGAAAAAGAACTGGCCGGGATAAAGGGATACGTCCAGGACATCCGCAAGAAAGGCTGCACTCACGCTCTGCTTCTCGGTATGGGAGGCTCCAGCCTGGCGCCATATGTTCTGGCCGATGTCTTCGAAACGAAGCCGGGCTATCTCGACCTCGGCGTTCTGGACCTGACCGACCCGGAGGTGGTGCTGACCTGGCAGAAAAAGCTCGACCCCGCGACGACCCTTTTTATCGTCTCCTCCAAATCGGGGACAACCGTGGAGATCGCCTCCTTCTTCAAGTATTTCTGGAACTGGATGAGCGACAGTCTCGGCAGCGACAAAGCCGGAGAGCATTTCGCGGCCATCACCGACCCGGGAACGCCGCTCGAAAAGGAAGCAATGAAGCTCCGCTTCAGTGCCGTCTTCCCCGGCGACCCTGAAATCGGGGGCCGTTTTTCCGCCCTATCCCCATTTTGCCTCATGCCGGCCGCCCTCGAGGGGATCCGGATCGAGAGTCTGGTCGCGACCGCCGTCAGGATATCGGAAAGCTGCCGCCGCGAGCCCGACCTCATGGCCAATCCGGGAGCTTTCCTGGGTGTGCTCCTGGGTGTCCTGGCTGTAAGAGGCCGGGATAAGCTGACGCTGCTTCTCTCTCCGGGCCTCCGGAGCTTCGGCTTCTGGCTGGAGCAACTCCTCGCCGAAAGCACGGGAAAGGATGGCAAGGGAATTCTCCCGGTGGATGGAGAGAGAGTCGGCCCTTCCAGCGTCTACGGAGATGACCGCTTCTTCGTCAGGATCAAGGGAAAAGGAGAAACGAAGGACAATGCCGCCGCAAGGCGTCTCGAAAAGGCCGGGTTTCCGCTAGTGACGCTGACTCTCCCTGACCTATCTCATCTCGGCGGCCAGTTCTTCCTCTGGGAGTTCGCTACGGCGGTCGCTGGCCGCTTCCTCGGGATCAACCCCTTCGACCAGCCCAACGTAGAGGCGGCAAAAAAGAAGGCCCGGGAATTCCTTGAATATCATCGCGAGCACGGTGTCCTCCCCGGCGAAAAACCGAGCTTCCGGCGGGCGGGAATTTCTGTGTTTTCGGATATCAAGGCTCCCACCCTGCAGGCCTGTCTGGAGAGATTCCTTTCATCGGCTAAACTCGGAGACTACCTGGCTATCCAGGCGTTCGTCGCGCCGACACGAAAAACCGGCGCCGCTCTCAACAAGCTGCGGCTTCGGCTCCGGGATAGGACAAAGTTAGCCACAACGGTCGGTTACGGACCGCGTTTTCTCCATTCGACCGGCCAACTCCACAAGGGCGACCGAGGCAACGGCCTGTTCATCCAGATCACGGCCGACGACGGACGGGATGCTCCCATTCCCGATTCAGCGGGAAGCGCAAATTCTTCCATCTCTTTCGGACTGCTAAAGGCCGCCCAGGCGCGGGGCGATTTCGAAGCGCTGCGATCGCTCGGCCGCCGGATTATCCGGTTTCATCTCGGGAAGGACGTCCCGTGCGGCCTCGACGAGATTCTTTCGTTTCCCCCTCTCCTTCGTCCTCCCCCGCCAGGGGGGAGGAGTAAAGAGGAGCTATAACTTCAGAATTGAAATAAGGTGACAGTTACGTTATTTCCGGAGGATGTATGACCTCAGAGCATTACGGTGACACTATATTCAATTCAGACCGACCCGTGAATTATGGGGAATTATGGTGAGGGAATTATGGTGACACTAACCTTAATTCCCTCAAAAACCCATAGGGGTTACGAATTAAGGTTAGTGTCACCATAATTCCCATAATTCGCGGCCATCCCTCCCCCTTGACGGGGGAGGGTGCGGGAGAGGGTGAATTTTTTAGGAGGAGAAATGGAAAGGGGCATGACTTCGAAGGAACGCGTTCTCACCAGCCTGGATCGTCGTCAGCCCGACGTCGTGCCGGTGGATTTCGGCTCGACCGCTGTAACTGGGATCCACGCTAGCGCCATCGCCGGCCTGCGCGAGCACTACGGCCTGGAGAAGCAGTCGGTCAAAGTCTATGAGCCCTACCAGATGCTCGGGCTGATCGACGAGGACCTCAAACAGATCATGGGCATCGACGTCGAGGGAATCCCGGCCCCTGAAACCCTCTTTGGGTTCCGGAACGAGAACTGGAAATCCTACCGTCTGGACGGCGGCCTCGAGGTCCTCGTCTCCGAGCATTTCCGGACGACAAAGAACGCCAACGGGGATACGTTCATCTACCCCAAAGGAGACACCTCGGCACCGCCGAGCGGCCGGATGCCCAAGGACGGCTTCTTCTTCGACACCATCGTCCGCCAGGAGCCGATCGACGAAACTAGGCTCGACCCTTCTGACAACGTCGAGGAGTTCGGCCCGGTCTCGGAACGCGACCTTGAATATTTCGCCGACGAGGCGGACCGCGCGGCGGCCACGGGCCGGGCGGTTATGGCCACCTTTGGAGGGACAGCCTTCGGCGATATCGCCCTTGTCCCGGCGCCCTTCCTTAAGCATCCCAAAGGCATCCGCGACATCGAAGAGTGGTACATTTCGACCGTTACCCGGCAGGACTACATCCACCGAGTTTTCGAGAAGCAGGCCGAGATTGCCCTCGCAAACCTGGCCAGGATCAAGAGAGCGGTCGGCGGCCGAGTCGACGCCGTTTTTATCTGCGGGACCGACCTCGGCACCCAGCAGTCCCAGTTTTGCTCAGTCGAAACCTTCCGCAATCTCTATTTTCCCTACTACAAAATGGTCAACGACTGGGTCCACAAGAACACCGGCTGGAAGACTTTCAAGCATTCCTGTGGGGCGGTCGAGCCGCTGATCGAGTCGTTCATCGAGGCCGGGTTCGATATCCTCAACCCGGTCCAAGTCACGGCCGCGGGGATGGAGGCGTCGCGCCTCAAAAAACTCTACGGCGACAGGATCGTTTTTTGGGGCGGCGGCGTCGACACCCAGACGACCTTCGCCTTCGGCACGCCCGGGGAAGTACGCGAGCAGGTGCTGCGCCGGATGGAGGTCCTGGCGCCCGGCGGAGGTTTCATCTTCAACGCCGTCCACAATATCCAGGCCAACACTCCCCTGGCCAACATCGTCGCCATGATCGAAGCCGTCAAAGAATTTAATTCGAATTAAGGTGACAGTTACCTTAATTCGGGAAAATTGGGAATTTGGGGAATTAAAGTTACTGTCACCTTAATTCTCCGCGAGGGGAGCCGCTTCGGCGGCCGCGAGGACTGTCTGAGCACGCCCCAATTGAGGGGAGATGCCAAATAAGCGCAAGCGCAGATCATGGATGATGGAACAGCCTGTTTTTGCGAGTTTCGCAGCGCCGAGAAAGACGTCGAAGAAACGGCGTTAAGAACCCGATCGGGAGCGAAGGCATTGCTGCAAGTCGCCGTAGATTGAAGTAGGAGAAGCAGATGAAAAGACAAAGGATAATCGCCACCGTGATTCTTGCAGGCGCAATGTTGGTGGCGTCGTGCGGGGTGCTGAAGAAGGGCCCCATCATCATCATCTCCAAGGACGCCTCGGCGCTCGAAGAACTGGCCGCCAAGGAGGTTCGGCGATATCTTTACCTGCGGACTGGAAAGCTTGTCCCTGTCGAACCGCTCTCGAATGCCGCCAATGTGCGCCATGACGCAATCGTGATCCTGGAAAAAGAACATTTCCTGGCGGCGGATTTCAGAGATTCGAGGCTTGAGCCCGAGATCGAAGCCCTGAAGGCGGAGGAATACATCCTCAAGACTCTCCCCCACCGGCGAAAAACTGTCCTCATCGTGGTCGGCGGCGACCCCGCAGGAACGCTCTACGGTGCCTACCGCCTGGCCGAGAAACTGGGAGTCCGTTTCTACCTTCACGGCGACGTTATTCCGGACACGCAAATACCCCTGGAAATCCCGGCCCTCGATGAAACCGGGCGGCCGCTCTTCCGCCTCCGGGGCATCCATCCCTTCCACGATTTCCCGGAAGGCCCCGACTGGTGGAATGCTGAAGAATACAAGGCGATTCTCGGCCAGCTCCCCAAGCTGCGGATGAACTTCTTCGGCCTCCACACCTACCCCGAGGGGCATCCCAATGCCGAGCCGACCGTCTGGATCGGCCTTCCCCAGGACAGCCGGCCGGATGGCAGGGTGAGCTTCAGCTACCCTTCGAGCTACCAGAACACCCTGCGCGGAAACTGGGGCTACGAGGCCACTAAGACCGGCGACTTCCATTTCGGCGCTTCCGAACTCTTCGAGCGTGACGGCTTTGGACCCGAGGTTATGGGAGACTTTATCCCTGGACCTCAGACACCCGAAGAATCGAACGCGGTCTTCGACCGCACCGGCGCCATGCTCCGCGAAGCCTTCGCCTTTGGCCGGAGCCTCGGCATCAAGACCTGTGTCGGAACGGAGATGCCGTTGACCATCCCGGAACCGGTCAAGAACCGCCTCCAGGGAAAGGGCCTGGACCCCAAGAACCCCAACGTGGTAAAAGAAGTCTACAAAGGCCTCTTCAGCCGTATCCGGCAGGCCTACCCCCTGGATTACTACTGGCTCTGGACGGACGAGAACTGGACCTGGAGCGACGCCGACGAAAAAACGATCCAGGGCGTCGTCGATGACACCCGGATCGCCCTGGCCGCGGCTGCAGATGCCCAGGTTCCTTTCGCCTTAGCGACCTGCGGCTGGGTCCTCGGGCCGCCCAGCGACAGGGTCCTCTTCGCCCGGATCCTGCCGAATGAGGTTGCGGTGAGTTGTATCAACCGTGAGGTCGGGAAAGCGCCGGTCGACCCGATGTTCGGTCGCATCGTCGGCCGATCAAAATGGGCTATTCCCTGGCTCGAGGACGACCCCGCCCTCACTTCCCCACAGCTTTGGGCAGGCCGGATGCGCAAGGATGCGGTCGACGCCCGAGCCTACGGATGCGACGGCCTCCTGGGCATTCACTGGCGGACCCGCGCCCTCTCGCCGAACATCGGAGCCCTGGCCGCCGCCGCCTGGGAGCAGGGGCACTGGAGCCATTCCCTGTCGCTCTTCCAAGACGAAGGCCCGGTCAACGGCATCTATGTATCGTTCCCGGGGAAGGCCGTCGCCGGGACGAAGGAACAGGACGTCTATCGGAACATCAGGGACCGGGTTTTTGGCTATAGACTGAATGTGCCAAGCGGGACCTATGATGTTGTCCTCAAATTCCGCGAAGGTGAGATCAAAGAAAAGGGCCGCCGCGTCTTTGACATCTCGCTCGAAGGGAAGAAGGTTGCCGAAAAAGTGGATATCTTCGGCCGCGTCGGGGCCGACCGCGCCCTTGACCTGCGTTTCCTGAAGATCCCCGTGAAGGACGGCCGGCTGGAGATCGATTTCGCCGACCGCATCCACTATCCGGCGATCGCCGGGATCGTGATCGAAGGTGAGGGTTTCGCTAAGAAGATCAACTGCGGCGGAGGAGATTTCGACGACTACGAGGCTGATTGGCCCGAAACACCGCGCTTTGCGCCCGTCCTCGATTTCTACGAGGATTGGGCGACCCATGAATTCGGGCCCGAGGTGGCGGCGGAGGCGGCGGCTGTCCTCGCCCGGATAGACGGTCATCTCCCCCAGCTCAACATCTGGACCGGGCCCGGAGGTATCAGGCCCGATCCTCAACCCTGGGAGGAAGCCCGGAAAGACTTCGAGTTCGTGGACGAATTGGCCGCGCTCGAACCCCGGGTTTCAGGAAAAGGAAACACCTCGCGGTTCGCTTATTGGCTGGCCAGTTTTTCCTACATGCGGGAGATGGCCCACCTCGAATGCCTCTGGGCCGAGTACGACACCGCCCTGGAGGCACTCAAGCGAATTCCCGATGAGAAAGCGAGGAGCGAAGCGGCCGCAGAGACACTCCTTCCCATCCGGGAGCGGATGGTGGCCGGCCTTAGAGGCCTCTATGGGTTCCTGCTGGCGACGGTCAGCAACACGGGCGAATTGGGGACAGTGGCCAACTGGGAACAGCATCTACTCCCCGCTCTGATGCACAGGCCGGGCGAGGAGCTGCAAAAACTGTTGGGAAGAGATATCCCCTCAACCGCCCAGCTCCCCAAGACCTACGATGGACCCCCTCGGCTGATCGTTCCCACGGTCAGGACAGCCCTCGTTCCAGGGGAAGCCATGCAGCTCAAGGTGCTTCTCCTGGCCAAGAAAAATCCGGCCGAGGCGATGCTCTACTGGAGAGAGATGGGCAAGGGAGAGTACACGACGGCTGCGCTCGAGAACGTGGCCCGGGGAGTCTATCGGGTATTTTGCCCGGAGACCAGTAAGGACATCGAATATTACGTGAGAGTGCGCGTCGATAATGAAGACGTTTTCTTCCCTCCGACGGCCCCGCTCCTCGGCCAGACCGTCGTCAGGACGAGATGATCTCGATTCAGTAGAGGCCGGCGAAGACGACGTCGGCGTGGAATAGATCGAGCGTCCCCCGGCGGATCTTGAAGTCGACGGTGTCCTTGACGTTGATGTAGAACCAGAATTTATCAAAAAGCCGGAGCTTCTTGATGTAGTAGTTTGCGAAATCCGAGACGTTGTCGACCAGGATCCGGCCGATCAGCTTGCCCTTGTCGTCATTGATGACGATGGCCTGGCCGACCATCTGGCCGTAAACCCTGGCTTTCCCCTTACCTTCCCATTCTTCACTCTTGTTATAGGCGGTGATGGCCAGGGTGGCGAACTCGCCTCTTCCCCTGGCGCCCATGTAATCGCCAAGCATAGGCTCTTCGCTCCTGGTGAAGACAGTCTGATATTGTCCGGAGGCGTCCTTGACCTCGATGCTGTCGGCAACAAAGACCTGGGGCTCGTCTTTGGACATGGAACCCTTGACCCTCACTTCTTTGTCGGTCAGGAAGCTGGCATCCTGGCCCTGGATCATTCCTTGGACAAAAACATCGTATCCCTTGGCAGCAGGCATGTAGAAATACTTGCCCAGTCCCAGCTTGACGGCTCCCTCGAATTCGCTGACAGCGGCAGCCGCTGTTTCTTCTTGGGCTTCGCCCGGAGGAGATTCCTGAGCGAAAACGACACCGGCGAAGGCGATCGTGAGGATGATCAAACCGAAGAGGATTCGCTGAGTGATTCTATGAAGGGTCATCGGTTATACCTCCAGACTATAATCAGGACAGTATTTTATACCACTGAAAAAAATAAAAGTAAAGATATTTGAGAGCCAACCCTGAACGCTTGTCTGATTCGAAAGGGCGGAGGAGGCCGCCCTCGGCCCCCGCACCCCGGGGAACCAGTCCCGTCGGTTCCCCCCGTCGGAAAACCGACGGGTCCCCCTTCCGCTACGGGGGCTTACGGGCGGCCTCCTCCGCCGTTTATGAAGGTGAGGGGGCTCAATTCGAATTGCTTAATCGCTCTTTCGCTGCCTACCGGGCGGGGGCAAGGTAAAGGGCGCTAATTTTTCTTGCGGACGGAACCGCTGGACCTGCTCCGGGAAGAGGAGGAAGATGAGCTGGAGCGGGATGGAGCGGAACGCGAACCAGAGGAAACTCGCGGCGAAGACCGGGAGACCGAACGAGAGGAAGGGCCGACGCTCCTGGATGACGAAGACGATTTTGGGGCCGAAAAAATAGACCGTGAGGAGTTTCCGGAATAGGAGCGCAGCCGGGGAGTGCTGCTGCGTGACGGGGTGGAACGGGAGGAAGAGCGGGAAGGCAGGCTCGAGGAGGAACTGCGGCTGCTGGAGTTCGGCGCCAATTGCCGCGGCCGGCTCTCCCCGTAGGACTGGACTCGCCCGGAACTCCGGGAAGAGTTCGACGGCGAGGTCGACCCGTAGCGGGAGATGCGGGCATCGGGAGAATAGGTCTTGGGGCTATATTTCCGTGCGGAGGAAGATGGCCGTTCGATAGAGGAAATTCGGGGCGATGAGGAGTATGAGCGGATGGCCGGCGGAGAGGAAGACGAGACCGGGCTCTTCCGGGTGGAGCTGCCGGTTCGGATCTGCCGGGTCGAGCTCGGGACCGAGCCGGACGACGAACTCCTTGAGCGTGGTGTGACCGATGCCTTGCTCCCGCTTGAAGGAGCCGCCTTACCCTGGCTGACACTGCGGCTCTTGCTCAGGCTGCCCGAGGAAACCCGGGAACCGGAGACGGAGGGACGTTCCCCGGAAACCGTCCGGGCATTCCGCCCCGCCGAGCTCCCGGATATCCGGGGGGATGCTTCCGCCGCCCGGGTGCCCTGGCTTCGGCTTAAGCTTGAGGGCCGGATCTGGGGCTTCATCGTTTGGGAGCCGGAAGGAACCGCTTTCTGGAGTCCGGAGCTGCGCAAGGCCGGCCTGACGTTGGGCTGCCTGGCCTGCATCGTAAGATTGCCGAGGCGGGACGCGTCTGTTCGGCTCAGGGCGACGCTCGAGATGTGCCGGTTCTGGAGCTGGTTCCTGTGGACGACCGTCAGAGCGTGGGACCCGCCCGGGTAGCGGGCGCCGTGGTAGCGGTCGTAAAAGTAATTGTTGTGGACGACCACCGGGTAGTTGTACCAGCTTAGCGGGGCCCAGCCGCAATAGTCGTTACCCCAGTACCAATGCACCCAGGCGGGACCCCAGGTGTAATGGGGGATCCAGTACCAGCCGAGACCCAGCCTCCAGTGCCAGCGGCCATAGTGGTAGGTGCACCAGCCCCAAGGCTCGTTGGAAACCCAGGACCAGCCGCAGAGCGGATACCAGACCCAACGGCCGTAGTAGTAGGGGCGCCAATCATCTGTATAAGTACGGGGAACCCAGACATTGCCGTAGGGCTGTTCATAGACCCAGCGGCCGTTCTCAGCGAGCTCGTATTCGTAATCCTCAAGCTCCGAGGAAAGATAGCGCTTGGAAACATACTGACTGTGGAGGGCATCCCGGTCGGCGTTCCATTGATCGAAATCATCCCGGCCGTATGACAGGTTCGATTGGGAACCGAGCTGCCCATTGGCGGCGATGAGCCTTTCGCGGCCGCCGATGAGCAGGGAACCGCTCTCGCCGGCGGCTTCCATGGAGCCTTCGATGACCGACAATTCAGTTTCAGTGCCCTCCCTCATATCGATTCTATAAAGTCCCTCTTCCAGGGCGTAGTAGGAAGCGTCCGTGGTGTGGAGCTCAAAGCTCTTCTCCTCTTCGAGGAAGCCGAGACGGAGGTAGACAGTTCCCTTGAAGAGATGGAGCCGGACACGGTTGTCACCCTCCCGGGGCATGTTGGAGAGTTCAACCAGAGTCCCCCCGTCAAGTCGAAGAAAGTTTTTCCGGCCAAAGCTGAGCTCGGCCCGACCGTCCCCAGTCTCCAGTTGATCACCCTCGACCAGGGCCAAGTTGACCACTCCTTCTTCAGACCCGAGCTCCCCGGCTCTCTGGACGACGACATGGCCTTTGACGTATGTCAGACGGGCAAAACTGTCGCTGTAGTATCCTTCTTCCTGAGCGAAGGCGAGGAGCGATAAAAAAGCCAGCGCCGTGAAACATAAGGCCGTCTTTTTCATCTTCGTTCTCCTTCCAACCATCTAATAGCAAGTCATGTGCCAACCTTTCCTGCCTGAAGAAAGGAGGAAATAAGCCCCCAAATGTCCTGGATTAAGGACAGTTGACAGCCGAGGACGTCAATCTGGAGGAGAATAAAAAAAGAGGGGTTTGTGGACAAACCCCTCCGGGAGAAAGAGAACCTGAATGTCTTACCAGCGCCAGGGCCGGCGGTCCATGCGCGGATGCCTCCGTCCGAAATCGGAAAAGGGCCGGCGCTGCGAGCCGGGACGCTCCCAACTCCGCCTTCCCCGGGAGAACCGGCCTCCACGGCGTTCGGCCATGCGGTCACGCAGTTTGGCCATTTTCTCTTGCTGCTCGGGAGTGAAGATCTTCTTCATCTCCATTTTCCTGGCCAGACCGCGCTTCATCTGATCGGCCCTAAGCCTGGACATCTCATCGATGAGCCCGTCAATCTTGCCTGCGTTGGCCTCTGGATCTTCCATGGCGTCGCGCATTTCCTCGCGAAGCTTCCGCATCTTCTCGAATTGGGCCTGCCTCTCCTCCGCTCCGGACTTGCGGAACTCTTCGAGCTTGGCTTTCTGCTCGGGAGTCAGGTCGAGGAGCTCCCCGAACCGGCCGGGCCTGTCCTGGGGCTGGGCGTATCCAAGAAGAGGAATCAGGGCAAAAACGAAAAGAACCAAAGCCACTTTCGAAAACCATCTTGATGTCTTCATCGTCGACCTCCTGAGTTCGTCGTTTCATACAATTAGACAACCCGGCCATCAATTCCTTGGCAAGGCTCGGGATATACAGATGAATTAAGGTGACAGTTACCTTAATTCTCCGATGCCACCGCCCCGAGCCTATATTTCCCAGGCTTCGAGACCGTTGCGGGAGAGGGAGGCCGGGAGCGAACGAACGCCTTTCCCCAGGGCGACAATCTCCCTGAGCATTCTCCTCTTCAGCCCGTCGTCCGGGCTAGCCAGGATGGTCATCGAACCACCCTTCCCCCCGGCGCCGTTGACCTTCCAGCCGGAGGCCTTGTATTTCTTGGCCAGAGAGGCAATCGCATCGGCCCCGGCCGAGACCAGCTCCCGGCAGAGAGCCCGTTGGCATTCAGTATTCTCGACCATGACGGCACCCAAGCATTCCAGGTCGCCGTCGAGCAGGGCCTTCTTGGCCAGAGACGGAAGCTCTTTCAGGCGTTTGAGTGCTTTCCACTCCGGGCCGCCTGCCTCCAGCCCGGAGATCACCCGTTCATGGATGGCCGAGGAGAGATGAGGCCTTCCCAGATAAATAAGACAAAGCCGGCGGTCGAGCTCTTCCCAAACGAAGGGCGCAAGGACCATTTTTTCCACCCGGGCGTGCGGATAGCGGTGCATATGGATGAAACACACCCCGCCGTAGGCGGCACAGATCTGGTCCTGGACGCCGCTTTGCTGTTTGAGGTCCTCGGTCTCGACGCAATGGGCCAAGGAGACGATATCCTTGAGCACCACCCGGCCGTTTTTCAAAAAGCTCAGCGCTCCAAGGAGGGCGACGCAGACCGCCGCCGATGTCCCCGTGGAAATTCCGGCCGGGACAGGAGAGAAGAGGTTGACCTCGAGCTTGAGGTGTTCAGGGGGCGCCAGACGGGCGATGATATGTTGGAGAAAGGGATGGGGTGAGGCGGCCGGCCGGTCCGGGTTGATCCAAAAACTTTCGCCGTAGTTTTCAGTGTGAAGAAGGACCCTCTTCTTTCTCTTCTCCTTGTTCTCGAAGACCTTGACCTGGACCTCGACGGGCGGGACGACGGCCATATTCAACACCCAGCCCTCGCGGGCGAACCAGGTGTCCGTCCAGCCGCCGATGTCGTTCACCCGGAGTGGTGCCCGGGCGTGGATCATCCTGGGAAGACGCTCCTTCGTTTGTCCCACGTCTCTCCCTCTTCTTTTAGGAGTCGCGCCGATAACGGAGCTGGTCCAAACTGACGGCGACGACGATGATGAAGCCGATGATGATCTCTTGGATATAGTTCGGCCAGCCCATCATCGTGCAACCGTTCCGCAGGAAGGCCATGATGAACACCCCGATCATTGAACCCAGGATGCTTCCCTGCCCGCCGCTGAGGCTGCCGCCGCCGATGACCACGGCGGCGATGATGTCGAGCTCCAGACCGACGGCGACCGTGGGATCGCCGACTGTCAGCCGGGAAAACTCCATCACCCCGCTCAGCCCGCAGAAAAGCCCAGCCAGGACGTAGATGATGATCTTGGTGCGCTTCGTCCGGACGCCGCAGAGCCTGGCCGTCGCCTCGTTGGAGCCGATGGCAAAGACGTGCCGGCCGAACACAGTGAAGCGGAGGACGACAGCCATGGCCACGGCCAGAAGGATTATCAGCCAAACCCCTGGTGCTATCAACATCCAAGACGGCCGGGGGCTTCGGGCCATGAGCTCATTCACCCAGGTGATCGGAGCGTCGATCTTCTGGTTGCCGGCCATCCATTTGGCCGCGCCTCGGGCGATGCCCAGCATCCCGAGGGTGACGATGAACGGGACCAGCCGCAGGGTTGTGATCAACGAACCGTTCACGAAACCGATCAAGCCGCCGACCAGAACGCCCGCAAGAATGCCCAGCCAAGGCGGCCAGCCGGCGTTGACGGCAAAGGCGATGACACAGCTGGAGAGGGCGATGTTAGAGGCGGCCGAGAGGTCGATGCCGCCGCTGATGATGACGAAGGTCATGCCCAGGGCGCCCAGCGCGACGATGACCGACTGGGTAGCTACGCTCTTGAGATTCCCGAGCCGAAGGAAGCGGTCCTGGACATCGGGCAGGAACGAAAAGATGAGGATGACGAGCAAGAGGCCCAGGAAGGGGCCCAGGAAATTCACCAGCAGGCGGATCCTGCGGTTCCCCGCGCTCGCTTCTTTCATGATCGTCTTCCTTTCAAAGCGCCTGGCTCCTCCCCGTCGTCGCCGACGTGAGGAGCCCTTCTTCGTCCCATTCCGCCGTGGGTCTTACGTCCACTTGCTGGCCGCGGTGAAAGACGGCGATCCGGTCACAGACGCCAAGAAGCTCGGGAAAATAAGAACTGACAAAAAGGATGGACTTCCCCCGGGATGCCAGCTCACCCATCCACTCATAGATCTGCGACTTGCTGACGATATCGATGCCCCGGGTCGGCTCGTCCAGGAGAAAGACATCGGCGTTCTGATGGAGGAGCCTGGCCAGGGCCACTTTCTGCTGGTTTCCGCCGGAGAGGCTTTGGACCGGCTGCATCGGGCTCGTCGCCTTGATCTTCATTCGCTGGATCCACTCCCAGGCGGCTTTTTTCTGCCGGCCCACCTGCAGAAATCCAGAACGGACATAGGGGGCGAAGTAACTGAGCGTCAGGTTGTCGGCGATCGACAGGCTCAACGCCAGCCCCTCTCCTTGCCTGTCTTCGCTCAAGAGCCCGAGGCCGCTGCGGATGCGCTCCCGCGGACCTCCCCTGAGGATCTCGTCACGGCCGACCCTCACCCAGCCTCCCTCGATTAGGTCCAGGCCGAAGACGGCCCGCAGGAACTCAGTCCTTCCCGAGCCGACGAGCCCGGCGATGCCGAAGATCTCTCCCCGACGGAGCGAAAGAGTCACAGGGGCGGGCATGCGTTTCGCCTTATATTCGGAGGCCAGGAGCGCTTCCGGGCCGGGCTGGTGGGGCACTCGCGGGAACATCTCTTTGACCTCGCCGCCGACCATCATCCCGATGATGCGGTCGAGGGAAATCTCCTCGCTCCGGCCCGAGCCCGCCTTCTTTCCATCCCGTAAAACAGTGATTCGGTCGGCCACCTCCCGGACCTCCTCCAGGAAGTGGCTGATGTAGATGATGCTGACGTCCTGGGATTTGAGGCGACGGATGATGCCGAAAAGCCTCTGGCTGTCCTCGCCCGTAAGCGAGCTGGTCGGCTCGTCCATAACTAAGATCCTGGCCCGCTCCAGGAGGGCGCGGGCGATCTCGACGATCTGCCGGGCCGCCATGCTCAATTGCCGCACCGGAATATCCGGCGCGATCTCCTGGTGATGGACGAGACCTAGCACCTCCCGCACCTTCTCCCGCATCCGGCGGCGTCGGATAAAGCCGCAGGCTTGCCACTCCCGGCCCAGCATGACGTTTTCCTCGACGGTGAGGTGGGGAGCCAGGTTGAGTTCCTGGTAGATGACGGAGATGCCGGCCCGCCGGCTCTCCAGGGGACTTGCCGGGGTGAACCGACGCCCCTCCAGCCAGATCGTCCCCTGGTCGGGCCTGAGGGCACCGCTCAGAATCTTGATCAGAGTGCTCTTGCCGGCTCCGTTCTCCCCGATCAAGGCATGGACTTCCCCTCTCTGGAGATCGAAATCCACCGCCTCGAGGGCGCAGGTCGCCCCGAAATGTTTGGAGATGCCCTCCATGCGGAGGAGCGGGTTGCGGCTCTCGTCCATCAGCTCAGATGTTCGGGTATTTGGAGAAATCGGGAAGAAGGAGCGACCGGATCTCGGGGTCGTCCATGTTCTCTTCGGTCACCATGTAAACTCCCGTATCGATGACCTTATCGATGATCTGGCCGCGGAGGTGGAGCGTCATCTGCTTGACTCCCAGGTAGCCCATCCGGACCGGGTTCTGGAGGACGAGTCCCTGGATATCCCCGTCCCGGAGCGCTTGGACGAGCTTCGGCGAGCTGTCGAAACCGATAAAGACGATCTTCCCGGCCAGGCGGGATTCCTGGAGCGCCCGGAGGGCTCCAAATGTGCTCGACTCATTGGGACAGAAGATGCCATTGACATCGGGAAAACGACTGATCAGGTTCTCCGTGAGTTGATAGGCGCTTTCCGTCGTCGTCCCAGCATATTGGTCCTGGACCAGCAGGGAGATGCCGGACGCCTCGGCCTGGATGGTATCCAGGAACCCCTGCTCCCGCTGCGTCGTGCTGGCCGAGCCCTCTTGGTAGCGGATGAGGAAAATCCGGCCCGTGTTCTGGAGAAGCGCGGCCAACCTTTTTGCGGCCATGACTCCTCCCTTATAATTATCAGTGGCGACATAACTTATGTAATCGCTCCCCTGCAGGCCGGAATCGATGATCACAACGGGAATATTATCCCGCACGGCGTCCTGGACGGGCCGGAGGAGAGCCCGTTCATCCAAAGGCGCGAGGACGATGCCGTCTACGCCGCGACTGACAAAGTCCTCGACCACGGTGATCTGCTGAGCCCGGTCGTCTTCCTTCTGCGGGCCCTTCCAAATAATCTCGACCTCGAATTCATCCGCCGCCATCTGAGCTCCCATGTGGATGGATTTCCAGAACTCGTGGGTTGTCCCCTTGGGGATGACGGCGATCTGCGGCCGAGCCGGCTCGCCGGAAGACGTTCTCTTTTCCTCCTTCCGGTGACAGCTGGACGCGCAGAGGACAACAAAGACAAGGATGGCAGCCAGAGAATAGGCGATCCTCTTTCTGGTTTTCATGCTCAAAGTATAATCGGAAGAAAATGGCCGGTCAATTCAATCCAGTGGAAGGGAAAAGAGATAGAGATGAAAAGCGGGGACGGCTCAGAGAGAGAGCCGCCCCCGTCTCTGTGGCGTTCGGCGAAGAAACTCTCAGGCTTTCTTCAGGATGGGCATCCCCGTTTTGGTCGTCTCGATCACTTTGTACCCGGCCGGGACTGCTTCAAGAGAACCGGGGCGGATGTCGCGGGCGAAAAAGAAAATCATCTGTTCGCGGCCGCCCTTAAGGTTGACTTTTTTCGAATGCAGATAGTACTTCACCCCTCTTGAGTTCGTGAATGAGTAAGTCATAGCGTTAGACCTCCTTTGAAATTCGTTAGAAGCCAAAGTCCAGGGCGAGGGCCGCACCGTCAATTATCATTTCTCTACAGCATCCTTGGATTTAAGGCCTCAATCTTGTCCTCACATTTATATAAAACAGGGGACCATGTCAAGCCTATTTTTTCGATTCTTCCCCCTATTTCAGGATCAGGTCCTGGCGCCCCAAAGATGTCAGGACTTCTTTATAGATGCCGGCGATCGGTGTGAGCGCAGGCACAATCTTCATCGCCTGGCTGACATCTCCGCTGGCTTTGACTTTCCCGGTGAAGAGAGCGTTGATAATATTGATCTTGCCCAGCCATAATTCATGGCTCAAATCCGCCGAGCAGGTCAAGGTGATGTCAGGACGGAGTCCGCTCTCGCCGAAGACCGTAGTTAGGTATCGACCTTCTCCAGTCTCTCCCCGGCAGTCGATGGTCACAGTCCCGATGGGGTCAAGGACCTGGAAGCGGATGATCAGCCCCGCCGCCCGCAGTTTGGGACCGACTTCCGGGTCAAAAGCGACCTTTTCGAAAAAGGCACTCTGGATATCCTCCATCTCTTTCTGGTCTTTGAAGTACGGCATCGTCTTCACTCCTTGGCTTGTATCGAATGATCAATGCACGAAACCTACAGTAGGCGGGGCTTCCGACGGAACGATCGAGCCGAAGTTCTCCTCGTAGCGCCGGACGTTGGACTGCAGAGCTTCCATGAACCTCTTGGCATGGGCTGGACTCAGGATCAGGCGGGAAAGCAGCCGGCCCATCGGACCGTCGGGGAAGACAAAGGCGAAATCGAAGATGAACTCTTCTCGGGTATGGCGGACAGCGGCGACGTTCGAGTAGTGCCCAAGAGCAACTTGCTCGTCCACTTTGATATCGATCTTTTTTTCTTCCATAGCGACTCCTTCGCGCAAGGCCTGTTCTTATTTTCCGAAATCTCCGGGGAAAATTCAATCAACAAAAAAAATAAAAATAATTAAAAAATGGCTTTACTTTTGCTTTTGACGTGTTATAATGATTGTGGCTTTCTTGCGCGGGCTGGAGAAAGCCCCCACCTTTTTGGTTCCCATCATCAACCCCCCTTTTGCTGACAACAGCCCGCACCTCTCACCGAGGTGTCATGGAAGAGCGACTCGGAAAGGAGGATGAAAATGGTTAGGAAAGAAACCTTAGCCAAACGATATGAAAGGATTTTCTCCCAGCTCAAGCCCCTCCTCTCCAAGACCAAGAACAAAACGGCCCGGATGGCGACCATCGCCGCGCTCCTCCATCTCAAGATGCCGCGTTTTTTCTGGACGGGCTTCTATGTGCTTGACCGGGATGAATTGACGGTCGGACCATACCAGGGGGCTCTGGCCTGTCTCGTCCTGGAAAAAAAGAAGGGGGTCTGCTGGGCCGGCGTCACCCGCCGCCGGACCGTCATCGTCCCCGATGTCCACAAGTTCCCCGGACACATCGCCTGCGACAGCCGCTCCAACTCTGAAATTGTCGTGCCCCTCTTCGACGCCAAGGGCAAGGTTTGGGGCGTCTTGGATATCGACAGCCGCAAGCTCGACGCTTTCTCGGAGGTCGATAGGGAATGGCTGGAGAAGATCGTCGGGTTGATCTAAGAAACGGACTTTCTCCCCGCGTCGGGCTCCCTGAGAATTCCCCGGAATCTCACTTGCAGTAGTAAGCGATGACTCGGGCGACGGCCTGCTCACAAACCGGGCAGAAGGGTTTCGCTCCCTTGCTGAACATCAGGCAGTCGAGGGCAGGCCGGTAGAGGCCCTCGGAGGAATAGCCGGCACCTTCAAACGCGCCGACCTTGCCCCAGTACTTGCTCCTTCTGAGGAAGGCGTCCATTTTCTTGGCATGTTCGAGTGATAGGCGTTCGGATTCTTCCTCGACTTTGGCGACATCAGCTTCCTGTGCGCCGCTTTTTTTCAGCGCGGCGATCCTGGCGTTAATCTCCTGGCGGATCTTCTGGTAAGCGTTGTCCATCCGGTCATAGTCTGTTTTTTCCCACGGAGTGGGAACGGCCGTTCCGGCGCTGACCTGCTTTTTCCACTTGAGCTTCTCGGGTTCAAGGAGAGCGGTGATGTTCGCCTCCAGCGGCTCGATGCCCTTGGGATAGAACTCGTTGTAGGCCACCGACGAGGTGTAATACTCATCCGCCAGCCCGGCGAAGGAGTGGCCGAATTCATGGAGGAAGAGGTATTCGTGCCACTGGTTGTCGACCGTGAAGGTGCAGAAGAAGTTGTATATGCCGCCTCCCCCGTACCGCTTATGGTTGACCATGATGAAGAGGGTATCATAGGGGACGTGGGCGGCGATGTCGTGAAGGCTTTTGTTGTCCTCGGTCAGCAGGTAGCGTTCCGAACCCAAGGAGTCAAAAGCCGCCCCAACCGCCGTGTTCTTGTAGCTCCCGTGACTCGGTTCGTCACAGCCGCTCTCGTCGGAGGGCTTGAAGACACCGTAGAAATTGAAGCTGTCACGACGGCTCCGGTAGGGCTCCAGCTTGAAGAAGACCTCCCGGAAACGGTCCAGGTCTGCTTTGAGCTTCGCTTCCTCTGCTGCCGTGTAGCCCTCGGCGACGAAGGCCACATCCACCTTTTGGTGCGGATCGCCGCTCTTCAGGACCTCGAACACTTTCACGCCCGCGGCCGGAGATTCTCTCGTGATGTAGATATCGGCCGGGTCGATTTCAGCGCTGAAGATGGGACGGAGAGCGTTTTTCCTGTCCCTGAGCTCAACGACAAACCTGACCTTGGCCTTGGGAAAAGGAAAGAGGGCGGTCTCATGGTAGGTTCTCTTGAGACCGTCGAGGGCCGACTGCGTTGTCTTGTATTCGGCAAAGTAGCTGTCGAACCCTTTGGAGAAGATCAAGGACCCGGAAGCCGCGTCATAGACCTTGTAGGCGTAGCGGCCGATGTCGAAGGGGTCGATGAGATGCCGCAGGCTCCCGGCCCAAATCCCCTGCTCGTAAATACGATCTATGGTGACGGTTTCCTCCGTGGCGTTGCCGACGTGGAAATAATCGATCCGCATCGTCTTGTCGATGAAATACTTGTCGAACGGCACCGGCTTGCTGGCCAGAAGCAGGGCGG
>CAYOZW010000018.1:0-25529 GCA_964408495.1 uncultured Eubacteriales bacterium | reverse complement strand
ATAGGCTCGAAGGCCCGGGAATTTCCCCCGGCGAGGGAAATTCCCTTATTTCCTCGGCTCACTCTCCGCTTCGCGGGTCCGTGCCCGCTCGCCTCCGGATGACCTTCTCGCCTATACCCCTCGCCTTGGGGAAAAGAAGAAAAGGGCACGAGCCCGTTTTGCTGATTTGCGGAGCAAAACAGCGGGGGGGGGATCCAAGGGGGATGGCCCCCTTGGTCGCAGGACGCAGTCGGAGAAGGAAATCAGTGAGCAGCGCGAACGTTGGAGGGAAAAAGCGTTGCTTTTTTCCCTCAAAACGGTGAAGGGAGAAAACGGGCGCGGTTTCGAGGCCAGTACCCTGAGCTACGCGATTTGACAGATTGGAAGTCTCCACATAAATTATCTGTATGGCTGATGAGACCTGGCATGGAAATCTGGCCGCAACCCCCTTTCCCCAGCTCCTCTTCAGGCTCTGGGAAAAGCGGGACTCCGGCCACCTGAGCATCCGAGCCGACGGCGTCGAACGATCGGTCTTCTTTATTAAAGGAGACCCGGCTCTGGTAGAAGGTTGTTTCTCCAACGAGCGGTTCATGGTCAAGCTCCTCTCCGCTCGAGTCTTGACGGGCCTTCAAGCGGAGGAGTGTGCCCATTACGCCCGCGAGCACAAAATTTCCTATCCACGGTCCCTCATCGAGCAAGGGATTGTCGCTTCTCCCCTTGTTTGGGGTGCGCTGGCCGAATTCTGGTGGGATGAGATAGGCGTTGTCTTTGACTGGCCACGGGGAGACCTGGCTTTTCAGCTCGGGGCGCTTGTCCCAGATTCACAGGTATACACCATTTTCCCCGCCCCGACAGTCATTTTGCGGGGCATCCGCAGGATGAAGAACCATAGCCTGATCGAAGCCTCCCTTCCAGCAGAAGCAGAGGCCCTCCAGCTCCTTTCGCCCGCTCACGCCGACCAGCTTCATCTTGCGACGTCAGAGGAACACGTGCTGAGGATGCTCCGGCAATCGCCGCGGCTGGGCGATCTCTATGCCCTTAGCCAAACGGGAAAACGGGAAACCCAGAAAATGGTTTTTTCATTCCTCACCTTAGGGTTGGCCGGCGTCACCCCGGCCGCCGGCGCGGCCAAGGCCCCTGCGGAGTTGTCCTCGGCCGGGTTGGAAAAGATCTGGAACGGGTTTAACGACAAGTGCTCTTATATCTACAAATACATCTCCAAGGAAATCGGCCCGGTGGGCCTGAGCGTCCTGGAGAAGGCGCTGGAGGAGGTCCGGACCCGCTTGGCTCCTCCCTTCCAGGGGCTCGAGCTGCAGGCCGACGGCCGCGTCGAATTCAGCCCCTTCCCGCTGATGAGCCTCCCCCTTTTCACCGCAGAGACAAGGAAGAATTTCATCCACCTGCTCAACGAGGTCTTGGCAGCGGAAGTCCTGGCGGTCAAGAAGGCGCTGGGCAATACCCATGAAGCCGCGGTCGTCAGGAACCTGGAGAAGATTGGAGAGCCGAGCTGAAGCGGAAACAGATCCTGGCGATTCTGCTGCTCCTGACCGCGCTCGCTATCTGGCTCGTGATCAAAATTGGACTCTAAGCGCCGCACCCTGGTCATCATCCTAGGTCCCACAGCTGTGGGCAAAAGCAGGGCAGGAACCTACCTTGCCGGGAAATACAACGGAGAGATCATCAACTGTGACTCGATGCAGGTCTACAGGAGTTTTAACATCGGCATGGACAAACCGACGCTCCAGATGCGTCATCAGGTTCCTCACCATCTTCTCGACATCGTGGAACCCTCCACTCAGTTCACGGCCGGAGAATTCGTCCGCCGGGCAGGCGAGGCCATCCGGCTGATCGAGGAAGGCGGCCGATTGCCGTTTATCGTCGGGGGCACTGGCCTGTACCTCAAGGCCTTGTTGCTAGGGCTTTTTCCCGGACCGGGCCGGGATGAAGAGCTGCGTCGGCGGCTCGATCAGGAAGCCAGTGAGAAAGGACTCGAAACCCTGCACAGGAGGCTGGAAGCCGTTGACCCCGCATACGCCAGGCTTATCGGGGAGAAAGACAAGGTCCGGATCATCCGCGCCTTGGAAGTCTATTCCCTAACCCGAAAGCCTCTCTCCGATCACTTCGAAAGCACCCGTTCGGAGGTGGCCGATTTCCATATTCTCAAGATTGGGCTACAATTAGAGAGGAGCGAACTCTATCGGAGGATCGAAGAACGCGTGGATAGAATGTTCCGGGAGGGAATCAGCGAAGAGGTCCTTGGCCTTCTGGCCGCTGGAGTCCCAGAGAATGCCCCTCCGTTCAGGGGGCTCGGCTACAGGCGCATGCTCGCTCATGTGCAGGGGGCAATCTCTTTTGATGAGGCCAAGCGGCTGACCAAACAAGATACCCGTCAATACGCGAAAAGGCAGCTCACCTGGTTCCGGAAAATGGCCGGAGTGAACTGGTTCCCGGCAGATGATCTGACCTCTCTCGCGGCATTCCTGGAGACGCAGCTCGCTTCTTGATCATGGAAAAAGCGATACTTGTCCACCTCGCGATAGGTCAGAAGGACCGCTCGGAGGCGGAAGAATCGATGGCGGAACTGGGCAGTCTGGCCAGGGCGGCGGGGGCTCGAGTGGTGGAAAAAATCTTCCAGCACCGGCCGCGGATCAGCCCGAGATATTTCATCGGTGAAGGCAAAGCTGAAGGGCTGAGCCAGGCAAAAGAGGAGCTCCAAGCTGACCTCATTATCTTCGACCACAACCTCACCCCGATTCAGCAGAGGAGTCTCGAGGACCGGGTCGGACCCAAGGTCATCGACCGGACGCAGCTGATCCTCGATATTTTCGCCCAGCGGGCCCGCAGCAATGAAGGCAAGCTCCAGGTCGAATTGGCTCAACTCAGCTACCTGCTGCCCCGTCTGGTCGGAAAAGGGAGGGCTCTTTCAAGGCTGGGCGCCGGTATCGGCACCCGGGGCCCCGGAGAAAAAAAGCTGGAGGAAGACAGGCGGAGGATCACTGATCGGATCTCCAGGATCAAGAAGGAGATCCTGAGCATCCAGAAGCGAAGGGGGAGCCAACGGGAGAACCGGAGGGAGAGCCCGGTGCCGACCGTTTCCCTGGTCGGCTACACCAACGCCGGCAAATCGACCCTGTTCAATGCCCTCTGCCGGGAGACGATGATCACTTCCCCGGCCCTCTTTGCCACCCTGGACCCCGTGCTCCGCCGGGTGGAATTCCCAGACGGTCTTCCTTTCTATCTGAGCGATACCGTCGGTTTTCTAAAAAGGCTCCCGGTTGAGCTGGTCAGTTCGTTCCAGGCCACCTTAGAAGAGGTCAATGAGGCCGACTGCTTGTGCCATGTCATCGACCTCTCCTCGCCGGCCTCAGGAGAACAAACCCGGGCCGTCGAGAATATTCTCGCCGAGATCGGAAGCGGCAACGTCCCTGTTATCAAGGTTTTTAATAAGATCGACCTCCTCCCCGCCAAGGATGATCTGCTGGCCCGGAACAGTTCGTCCGAGGGGCGGAGCGTCTACCTGTCTGCTAAGACGGGAGCGGGAATTTCGCACCTCAAGGACCGGATCAGGGCCATCCTTTTCCAGGACTATCGCCTTTTCTACCTGCGCATCCCCAAGGACAAGAAGGAGCTTCTCCCCTCTTTCCACCGCTGGGCGCTCGTCCTCAAAAAAAGGGAGAACGGCGACTATTCTGAAATCAAGGTTATGGCCGATCCCAAATTCATGATAAACTATCTTCCCTATCTCATCCAAGGAGAAGAAAATTGGTGAGAAATGCTTGTCGGCTCGGCGCTCTTGCCATCCTGTTGGCCTCCTGCGTCACGGTCGCGCCGCCGCCGCCCAACCTCTATATTGAAAATCTTCCTCAATCCCTGGTGACGCCCTTGACTCTCGAAGAGAGAATCCAGATGCAAGAGGCTTGGGACCAGCTGAGACAGGGCTGGACAGACAAGGCTGAAAAGGCTTTTCTCCGTTTGGGCCCGGCGAGTCCTCTCTATAACGCGGGTCTAGGATATGTCTTTCTTCTCCGGGAGAACATTCCTTCCGCCGAAGGATATTTCAAGCTGGCGGCAGAAGAAAACCCGGACTCTCTCCTAGCCCACCTGGGATTGGCGCAGCTCTATCAGAAGACGGGCGACGAGGACAAGACGTTCAATGAATTCCGGGAGGTGTTGAAGATCGATCCTGCGAACGTCTGGGCGAAGCAGGGGTACGAATTTCTAAAAATACAGAAGACCGAACAGGCTATCGAAACAGCCAGAGCGGCCGTCGCCCGGGGAGATATAGAGAGTGGACGAGAGTCTTATCTCAAAGCCCTTCATTATTCGCCGGAATCGATCTCGACCCATCTGGCCCTGGCCCGTCTCTACAGGGAGGAGAACAAGTTGTCGAACGCCCTGGTCCATCTTAAAGCCGCCTCCGCCGGCCAACCTGAAAACCTTGAGGCCCTGGGTCTGTACGCCGAGACTCTGGCCGAGGCCAAGCAGTACGAAAAGAGCCTGGAGATTTACCAGAAAATACTGGAAGTCGACAGCGCTAACGCACAGGCCCGGCAGCAGGTCGAGGATCTGAAGAACAGACTGGGCATTTTTGAGATACCCAGTCTGTACAACGAGATCCCGCTCGCTCCGAGGATCACCCGGGAAGATCTCGCGGCCTTGCTGGCGGTGAAGCTCAAGGATGTTTTGGGGGAATTCCCGCTCCAGCCTCCCATTATTGTCGACATTTCCGCTTCTTGGGCCGTCAAGTTCATTCTCAAAGTGACCTCGCTGGGCCTTCTCGAGATCTACCCGAACCATGCTTTTCAGCCGAAAAAAAATGTGACCCGGGAAGAACTGGCAGAAACGATTTTCAAAGCCATCAAATATCTCGAAAGCCGGGGCCACCCATTCATCCCCCAGATCCCCCTAGACATGATCCATATTGGAGATGTCCCTCCCGATCACTACACCTATCGGACGATCATTCAGGTCCTCTCCTACCAAATCATGGAACTTTACGCAGACAAGACCTTCCGGCCAGAACAGATTGTTTCCGGCGCGGACGCCGTCAAGACTTTCGATATCCTGCTTGCGCTGGTGCGCTGATCCCCGACCGGCGGGGGAGCAAATAGCGAGGTGCTATGGAAACGACGTCCAGGGAGAAATTCTGGAACGTACCGAACACTCTGACCCTGATCAGGTTCGCCTTAGTCCCCGTTCTTGCCCTGGCCCTCCTGTATCAGAAGGAACTCGGCGCACTGGTCGTTATCTTTTTGGCGGGGTCGACCGACGTCCTCGACGGGTTGGCGGCGCGGGCCTGGAACCAGCGGACGCGAATCGGGACGCTCCTCGACCCGCTGGCCGACAAACTGCTTCTCTCCACCGCCTTCATCCTTTTAACCGTTCGGAGCCTGGGCTTTAGCAATGTCCTCCCGCTCTGGTTGACGGCAGTCGTCATCGGCCGGGATTTTCTCATCCTTGCGGGCGGGATGCTGATCTATCGCATCCGCGGCCACAGGGAGTTCCCGCCCAGCATCTCCGGAAAAATCAGCACGGTCTTCCAGGTGGCCACGGTGTTCTGGGTCGTCCTCTCCAACTATGTCCACGTCTCCGCTCTCGGCCGCTCGCCCGTTCTGGCGGCGATGACATCGTCTTCCGTCCTGGACATGCTCTTCATCGTCACCCTGGTTCTCACCATCGTCTCGGGGACGCAATATATCCTCAAAGGCATCCGCATGATGTTTTCCCCGACGGCCTGACCGATCCGATGCTCACGCTCTCCTACAGAAACTGCGTCCGTCTTTTGAGGACTGTTCCCATCTGCCCCAAACCCAAGGCCATCGGGCTCCATAACATCCCCCGGAAAGAGCCCATCCTTTTTGTTTACAACCATGTGGCCAGGCGCAGTGAGCCGGTCTTTCTGGCGGTAGCCGCCCCGCCCGACCCGCCGATCCGGTTTTTTATCGAGGTGACTTTGGTCGGCGAGGACCTCTTTGAAAGGACTGAGAAAGACGTAAGGAACTCCCTCTTTTCTTCGCCTGTCCAGGAGAAGATGGAGAGACGGGCCCTGACACGACGCACGATGCACGGGATCGCGAACCTGATGACGCGATTCCTGATCGCTCAGATGCGCCGGCTCAATTTTATCCCGGTTTATCTCCACAACCCCCCGACACAAGAAGAAAAGATCAGAAGGGCGCGGACGAACAGGCAGGCCCTCGAATCCTGTCTCGAGTCCCTCGCCGAGAACATACCGGTGGCCATCGCGCCGAGCGGGGGGAGCACTCATGAACAGGCAGATCTCCTGAGCATCCCGACAACCGTCCCCAGCCTGGCCGATATGCTCCGCCGGCGCGGCCGGGTCTTGAAGATCGTGCCGAGCATCATTAAAGAAAGGCCCGAAATCAACCAGGACACCTACAAGAAATACGTGGCCGACCGGATCCTTCCCTTCCGGCTGTGGCGATCCCTCCTCGACAGGATGAGGATCAAACGCTACGAAAGGCCCCGGCTGACAGTGGAGTTCCTGCCGGCGGTGACCTTCACCCCGGCTAAACCGACGAAGGCGGATAAAATCCGCTTTGTCCAGGAACTCCAAGACGCATTATACAAAGTTCTAAAGAGGGATTGAAACGGCCGCCGGCCGCCTACATGTTCCGGTCGACGAACCCCTTGCGCAAGGTCATCCAGATGATCTTGAGTTCGAGCCCCAACGACCAGTTCTGGATGTAGTAGAAATCATATTCGATCCGCTTGCTGATCGGAGTCTCCTGCCGCAAGCCATGGACCTGGGCCCAGCCCGTGATCCCGCACTTGACTTTATGCCGGAGCATGTAGTTGGGGATTTTCCCGGTGAATTCCCTGACGAATTCAGGCCGCTCCGGGCGCGGCCCGATGAGGCTCATCTCGCCCTTGAGGACGTTGACCAGCTGGGGAAGCTCATCGAGACTGAATTTGCGGAGAAGACGACCGGCCTTGGTCATCCGGGGGTCGTCGGGCCGGCTCATCACCGGACCTGACTCATCCTCAGCGCTCCGGATCATCGTCCGGAACTTGATCATCTTGAAGCGCCGCCCATCCAGGCCCATTCTCTCCTGGCGGAAGAAGACGGGCCCCGGGGAGGTCAGCTTAACGACCACGGCGATGACAAGGAGCAGGGGGGAGAGAACGAGCAACCCCAGGGACGAGATAACGATGTCGATCAGCCGCTTGAGCAGGCTTTTTCCGCCTTTCAGGGTCACATCGTCGATGGAGATGACTGGGAATCCATCGAGGTCCTGGATGTTGGCCTTCAAGGTGAGGAGCTGAAACAGGTCGGGAATCAGACGGATGTTAACCACATAGCGGTGGGCGACCTTGATGATTTCCTGGATCTTAGCGTAGTTGTTCAGGTCCAGGGCGACAAAAACCTCGTTGATCTCTCCCTTGTCGAGGACAGGGCCGAGGTCTTGGATCCGGCCGAGCACTTCCACTCCGCCGTCGATTTCAATCTTTTCTCCGATAGGCCGTTCTTCGTCCAGGAAGCCTTTGAGCCGGAAGCCCAAGTCTTTGTAAACGAGGATCTTTTGGGCCACCGCCTTCCCCATTTCCCCCGCACCGACGACGAGCACGTTCTGAAGGTTCAATCCCTTGGCATAGCGCCTCTTCATGTAAAAGAAAATCTGGTTACGGAAAAACGTGATCATGAAGATGACGACGACAAAATAGACGGCCAGGAAGCCGTGAGAGAGCTTGAAAGTCACTCGGAAAAGGGGCCGCGGACCCTGACTGTAGCCGTAAAGGTAGCTCATGATCCCGAAAAAATCGATCGCGATGACCAGGATCGTGTTCAGGCAGACGGCCAGGAAATCATCGATCTTGGCGCGCTGGAGACGGGTCCTGTAAAAGCCCTGGAAGTAGAAGATCACCAGGTGGGTCGCCAGGAAGAGTGGAAATACGACTACATATTGATGGAGAGGGGGGATGCCCTTGGCCGGGTCCACCGGTATGACATAGACGTAAAAACGAAAAAGATAGGAATAAAAAAAGGAGATGAGGATGGCCAGGGAATCACTGAGCACAAAAAGCCCGACCAAACCGGAACGCTTCTTCTGGATCACCGCTGCCCTTTAAAAGCCGCCCATTTCTGCTCGAAATAGGCTGCCATCCTTTCGCGGAACGTCCGGCGGGAGAACTTCTCGGCGTTCGCCCGGATGGCGGATTTATTTAATTTCATGCCCTGGAATTTGTCAAGAGCGCCGCTCAGCCCGGCCGCTGTGAGCTCGAAGAAAAAGACGCCGGTTTCGCCCGGAACGACGCTCTCGAGGGCGCCGCCGCGGCCGTAGGCGATGACGGGTGTTCCGCAGGCCTGAGCTTCCACTGCCGTGATCCCGAAATCCTCCTCGCCGGGAAGGAGGAGAGCTCTCGCCTTTTGATAATGCGCCCGGAGTTCGTCAGCCGAAACCTGACCGAGGAAAACGATATTCGAGCGGGCCATTTTCTTGAGCTTGCCCAGGTCGGGCCCGCTACCGACGATGGTGAGCCGCTCTCCGGAACGGTTGAAGGCTTCGATAGCCAAGTCGATCCGCTTGTAGGCGACAAGCGCCGAGACGATGAGATAGTCCGCCCTGGGCGGCTCGTCCTCGGGCGGCCGGAAAAATTCCGTATCCGTCGGCGGGGGGATGACATCGGCTTCCCGGCGATAGTATTTTTGGATGCGCCGGGCGACGTTGTCCGAGTTGGCGACAAAATGATCCACCCGGGCGGAGGATGATTCGTCCCAGATTCGCAGCCGGTGAATGACCGGGGGGATGAGACGCCGTGTAAGAAAGGAAAGCCGTTCCGGCGAGAAGTAGGAAAAATACTGGTTCCAGGCGTACCGCACGGGCGAGTGAATGTAGCTCACATGGAGAGCGTCCGGCGGGGGGATGACGCCCTTGGCCACGCAATGCGAGCTCGAGATAACCAGATCATACTCGCCGAGGTCAAAGAGTTCCACGGCCAAGGGAAAGAGCGGCAGGTAGTAGCGGTATTTCTTCTTAAGAAAGGGCATCTTCTGGAGGAAACTCGTCCGGATATCCCGCTTCTCGATGGCCTCGGATTGACTTCCCTTGATGTGGAAAAGAGTGTAGATCGGCGCTTCGGGGAAGATCTCGGCGAGGACCTCGAGAACTTTCTCGCCGCCCCGCTGGCCGGTCAGCCAGTCATGGACCAAGGCGACTTTGAGCTTTTCCATTGCGGATGATTATAAATTGAATTGAAAACGGGGTCAAACCTACATCTTCGCGATATAGGCGATAACCAAACGTAGAATTCAGGAACGTTGGCCTGATAATCGCTTGTCATTCCGGCCGTAAAGGTTTGACCCCGATTAGATCGAGATAAAGGTTCTGGGTCTGTTCGACCATGCGGCGCAGGGGAAAACGGGGCGGAACCAGAGACCTGGCCCTCTCCGCCAGGTGTCCCGCCTCATCCTTGTCCCGCAGCAGTCTAACGACGGCATCGGCGAGAGCTTCTGAATCGCCGGGAGGGACGAGGAGACCAGTCTGGCCGTCCTCCAGTATCTCGGGAACCCCGTCCACCGCCGTGGCGACAACCGGCTTTCCCAGAGCGGCGGCTTCAACCAGGACAAAGGGCAACCCCTCCCAAAGGGACGGCAAGACAAAAACATCGAAGAGCGCCAGGAGGTCTGCTGCGTCCTTCCTCGCTCCAAGAAAAAGGCACCTCTCCCCGAGTCCCAGGCGTCGCGCTTCCCGTTTCATCCTTTCGGATTGGGGACCTTCCCCCACCACCACAATCCTCGACTCCGGAACGGCCTCGATAATCCTGCGGCCCGCCTGAAGCAGATGAATGATCCCCTTCTGTCGATGGAGGCGGGCGATCGTCCCGACGACAGGCCGGCCGGGCGTCCAGCCCAGCTCACTCCTGCGCCTGGCGAGAGCATCGGTTTCGGCCATAGGCCGGACGTCAATTCCGTTCAGGATGACCGCCATCTTCCCCTCGGGCGACAACTTGTATTTTCTGGCCATCCGCAGGTCGGATTGACAGACAAGAACCAGCCGGTCGGTGAATCGGGAGTATCTTCTTTCCAGAAGCACATACAGCCAGCGCAGCAGCGGATTTCTGTAATGAAGATAGTGAATGCCGTGAAGGGTATGGATCAGGGCCTTGGTCCCGGCGAGCCGGGCCGCAGACCGGCCGTGGAGTCCGGCCACCCCGCCGTGAGTATGAAGGATATCGATCTTCAATTCCCGGAGCAAAGAAGCGATTTCTCGCCGGGAGCGGAAACTCAGTTTCTTATTCAGGGGAGCCGACACGAAGGTGATGCCCCTTCTCCGTACCGCCTCGTCCAGCGGTCCCCGCCCGCCCGAACAGACGAAGACCTCGAATAGGTTCCTGTCAAGGTTTTCGGCCAGAAGAAGAAGGGCGGTCTGCCCGCCGCCGAGGGAGGGCTTGTCGATCATCTCCATGACTCTGAGTTTTTCCATCTGTTCACTCAGCTCCCCGGGCCGGAGGCGAGCTTCCGGAGCCCATCCCGGTACTGGGCCCTCTCCATTCTCTTAGCTTTCGGACTGATGAATCCGGACAAAAAGACATTCCATCTCAGATAGAGCTTCAAAAGACGCAAAGAATAGCGGGAATTATGCTTCTCATAAAAGCGGAGCTGGCTGCGCCGGTACTCCAGCCGGCTCCGCCAGCGGCATACGGAGGTGGCTGCTCCTCCGCTGTGGACGACTCGGACGGCGGGAAAAAAGATGAGCTTGTAACCGCGTTCTCGGATCCTTTGGCAGAGATCGATATCTTCGAAATAAAGAAAAAAATCCTCGTCGAACAGCCCGGCCGCCTCGACCACATCGCGCCTGGCCAGGAGGCAGGCCCCGCTCAGCCAGCCGACCTCCCGGGACTTCCGGGAGAGCCGGAGCGCGAACTTGTAGAAAGGGTTAAAGACAAGCTTCTGCCGAATCTCGGAGAAGAAGCTGACTCTCCTCCCGAAAGAGACCTGGAAAAGTCCGTTCTCATGGACGAGGGCCGGGCCGATCGCGCCCACATCGGACCGTCCCCTTATCCCGGAAAGGAGCGCGGCCAGCCCGGCCTCGGGCATGACCGTATCGGTGTTCAGGAACAGACAGAATTCTCCCCGGCTTTGAAGAAACCCGATGTTGTTGGCCTTGGGGTAGCCGAGATTCTCTTGCTTCTCGATCAAATTGACCCAGGGGAACGCCGTCCTGACCAAGCCTGGACTTCCGTCCTCGGAATGATTGTCCACCAGGATGATCTCAGCGTCCAGACCGGAGACTGCCTTCTGGAGCGACGACAGGCAGTCGGCCAGGTGAATGCGGTCGTTGTAGTTGACGAGGACGACCGAGAGTTCCAGCCCGCCCTTCTGTCCGCGTCCGCCCTGGCCTGTCTCTTTCATCTTGGCCACATGCCACGGATGGAAGCGGCTAGCTTTCTTGCCGCCCCGCTCCAGGAAAACCGCTCTTTTTGACAACTAAACTCATCCAGAAGATCGGCCCTCTTCGCCTCATCAATAAGAACCGCTTTCAGTGCGGCGGCAATCATCCCCGGCTCCGGCGTATCAACCATGACGGCCAGACCGGAGAAGACCTCGCCTAATGAGCTGCCGTCCAAGAGGACCGCGGGAGTTCCGCAGGCCAGCGCCTCAAGGGGCGGAAACCCGAAACCCTCATATTCCGAGAGATAGGCGAAGGCGTTGACGGAAGAATAATAGACCGGCAACTCCTCCTCGGGAAGCGACTGATCCCAAAAAACCCAGTCCGGCAGCGGGGACGCCGGAGCGTTTCCCCCGCCCAATACGCCGAAATCCTGTCCGACGAGATAAAGGACCGTCTCTGGAAATTCCGATCGGAGCAGGCCCACGGCCATGATGAGCTCGGGGATATGGCGCCTTTTAAAAATGGAGCCGAGAAACCCGACGATTATCTTCCCCCCCAGGTTTTTTTTCTCCTTCCAGTCTTCGATTTCAGTTTCTGAAGCACGCCGGAATTTTTCTTCCACTCCATAGCCGATGATCCTGATCTTCTCGCCGCTGACATCAAAGGAGCTCAGGATCTCTTTCTTGACGAAATCCGAGGAGACGATGACGAGGTCAGCCCCCCTCAGGCTTCGTCCGACGAGGAACTTCCGGGTAAGCGCGTATCTCCGAGGATACCATTCGGGATGAGTGACCGCCGAGATATCGTGCTCGAAAAGGATGGACTTCCAAGGACAGGCAAAGGGCAGGATATAATTGGAGGCGATGAAAAGGTCGGGATTCGCCTCTTTCAGGGCCTTTCGAAGAGGCCCGTTCTGCCAGCGCAGGTAGCCGTCCCTCCAGGGTAGGAGGTGTTCTTCTGTCCGGGGATGGGAATATTCCCCGATCTCCTCTTTAGTGAATATAAGGAATGTGTCCTCAGCCAGGAGGTCCGGAAGCCAAGCCAGCAGGTTGTGAATGACCCGGCCAACTCCTTTGGCCTCCCGGCCCAGCTCAAATCCATCCAGAGCTATCTTCATGATCTTTGGACCACCCGGGCGTAGAATTCCAGCGTCTCGGCGGCCGCTTTCTCCCAGCTGAAATCCTTGGCTCTCTCCTTTCCCCTGGCGATGAGTTTCTCTCTCAGCTCCCCGTCCTCGATGACAGAGACGACTTTCTCGGCCATGCTTTCAGGGCTTTCCGGTTGAAAATACACGGCCGCGTCCCGGCAGACCTCGGGAATGGCCGAGGTCTGGGAGGCGGCCACCGGGACTCCGCTGGCCATCGCCTCGACAAGCGGCAGGCCGAATCCCTCGCACAAGGAGGGGAAGACGAAAGCGGTGGCCAACCTGTAGGCGTGCCGGACATCCTTTTCTTCGAGATAGCCGGCCATAATGACCCAGTGACTCATTCCGAGTCTTTCCGCCCGTATCCGGATCGCTTCAGTGTCTTCTCCCCCGGGGCCGACGAGGACGAGGGGAATCTGAATGCCGTGGAGGTGAATGATCTTCAGGGCCTCGAGAAAACGGACCAAGTTCTTGCGCGGTACCTGGGCGCCTACGAAAAGAAGAAAAGCCGGAGGAAGTTTACAGCGTTTCCGCGTCTCTTTGAGCTCGGCGGAAGAAACCTCCCCGAGAAACCGCTTGTCCAGTCCATGGTAGACTACATTCACCTTCCTTTCTTCAAGCCCAAAACGGGAAACGAGTTCGACTGATGTGAAATTAGAGAAGGTAAGAATCCCGTCGGCGTTTCGGAAAGAGGCGGAGGCCAGATGATAGAACGTCCTGCCCGCTTCATCTCCGGCCATTTCCGGAAAGTCCATGAAGAAAAGATCATGAACGGTGATAATCTTTTTTCCCCTGGTGGGCAGGACGAGCGGGGTCGCCGAATGGGTCAAGTCGAGTCTTGTCCGGAAGAAGAGATCCAGGGGCGGCCGCCGCTGCCTCTGCCAGAGGCCATTGAGGAGTTTCACCGGGATGCGGAGGTCGCGGAACTTCATCCGGGTGAAGGGCGGGATCTTCTCGGCGGGAAAGCGGTCTTTCCAGGACGAGGAGAGAAGGAAATATTCGTTGGCCGCGTCGATCTTTGCCAGATGGAACAGCAGGTTCTTGAGATATGTCCCCACTCCCGTCTCTTCGCGCAGGAAAGGGCGGACGTCAAACCCGAGCCGCATTGCCAGGTAATGTATGTCCGCTGCCGTCAAATGTCAAGGAATCCCCCGGCCGGACCGGACCTTCCGCCCCTTCCAAACGGCTTGTATATTCAACTCCGAACTGCTATGATTCCCGGAAAGAGGAATCCCATGACAAAGTTCGAAAAAATCGCCCGACGCATCGACAGCTTCCGCGACGAGATGATCAACCTGCAAATCAAGCTTTGCTCCCTGCCGGCCATCTCTCCTGCCAGCGGCGGTGAGGGAGAAGTCAAAAAAGCGGAATTTTTGCTCGATTTTCTCAGACAATCGGGATTGCACGATATCGAAGTCATCAAGGCGCCCGACCTGGATGCTCCGGCGGGCTACCGGCCGAATATCCTGGCCGTCCTCAAGGGAGATTCCTCTGCCCGGACTGCCTGGATAATGACCCACATGGATGTCGTCCCTCCCGGAGACCTGGCTCAATGGGATGGAGATCCGTTCAAAGCCTGGGTCGAGGGCGGCAAAGTCTTCGGCCGCGGTGTCGAGGATAACCAACAGGACCTGGTTGCATCCCTCTTCGCCGTCAAAGCCTTTGAAGCGGAAAAGATCCGGCCGAACTTCAATATCGGGATCGCTTTGGTCGCCGATGAAGAAACCGGCAGCCGCAAGGGCATCGAGTACGTGCTGCGCAACTCCGTAGCTTTCCGGAGGCACGACCTGATCGTCGTTCCGGACGCGGGCAACAAGGACGGAACGATGATCGAGGTGGCCGAGAAGGGCATCCTCTGGCTCAGGTTCAAGACCATCGGCAGACAGACTCATGCCTCGACCCCCGACAAAGGGATCAACAGCTTCAAGGCGGCCAGCTTTTTGATCACCGAACTGGATAATCTCAATAGGATCTTCAAAGACCAGGATGAGATCTTCGAGCCTCCCGTCTCGACCTTCGAACCGACGAAAAAAGAATCCAACGTCCCCAACATCAACACCATCCCGGGAGAAGACGTCTTCTACTTGGACTGCCGCGTCCTTCCCCAGTTCCCTCTGGAGGATGTGGAGAAGGAGATCCAGAAGATCGTCAAGAGGATAGAGAACAAATTCAAGGTCAAGATCTCCGTCGAGGACCAGCAGCGGGCTCCGGCAGCGCCGCCGACTTCTCCCCAGGCGGCAGTCGTCGCCGCCCTGCGCGCGGCCATCAAAGACGTCTACAACGTGGAAGCCAAGGCAAGCGGGATCGGCGGCGGCACCGTGGCTGCCCTTTTCCGGAGGGCCGGATATGAAGCCGCCTGTTGGTCGCGGGTCGATGAAACCGCCCATCAGCCCAACGAATATTGCCACATCGACAACATGGTCGGCGACTCCAAGGTTTTTGCCCACATCTTCCTGCAAGAATAAGGGTCGGAACTCCCCCATGACTGAATTCATCCTGGTCCTGACCACCGTCCCGGAGGAGCAAACCGGGCAAAAAATCGGACAGATCCTGGTCGAGGAGCGCCTGGCCGCTTGTGTGACGATCTCGTCGGCTGCCCGCTCTGTCTATCGCTGGGAAGGAAAAATCTGCAGCGAGCCAGAATTCGTCCTTTTCATTAAGACTCGGTCGGCTCTGTTCGGCCGGCTCGAAGCCAGGATCAAGGAACTCCACACCTACAAGGTGCCAGAGATCATTGCCCTTCCTCTCGAGACTGGATCGGCCGACTATCTAGGCTGGCTGGGCAAAGAGACCGGGGTCTGAGAATATTTCCGCCGGATCTTCTGGGCCACCCGGATTGTTCCCAGGTGAATGGCCACCGTATCTTCCATATCCACCGCATACCCGCCCGCCAGGACCACGGCTACCGGAATCTGGAGCCGCCGGGCCTCAGCGATGACGATGAGATCTCTCTTGCGAAGCCCCTCCTTGGTCAGGCGAAGGCCTCCCAATTGGTCCTTTTCGAAGGGATCGGCGCCGGCCAGATAAAAAACTAGGTCAGGCGCATATTCCCGGTAAAGACGGGGAAAGTGGGAGCGCAGCGCGTCCAGGTATTCTCTATCGCCGTCTCCGGACCAGAGGCCGACATCGACAGAGGAGGAAGGTTTGTTCGAAGGGTAGAGGTCCATCTGGTGGATAGAGAAGGCGAAAGCGTAGTCCTTGTCCGCCAGGATATGGGCGGTGCCGTTCCCCTGATGGAGGTCGCAATCGACGATCATGACTCGTCGGACGGCAGCCTCCTTCTTGAGGGTTTCAACGGCGATGGCGATATCATTGAGGACGCAGAATCCCTCTCCATGATCATGAAAAGCGTGATGAAAGCCGCCTCCGAGGTGGACGGCCACGCCTCGCTCCAGGGCCAGGCGGGCCGTGAGGATGGTTCCGCCCACCATCAGCCAGGCGAAACGCACCAGATCCTGGGAAAAGGGGAGCTCGATCATGGCGATCTCAGCCGCAGAAAGGGAGGCCGTCTTGAGCTTCTTGACATAGCGCGGCGAGTGGACGAGCAGGACATCCTCATCGGCGGCCGGCTGCGGGGCGATGAAGTCCTCTTTCTTCGCTCCAAGGAGCATGAGCTTTTCATAGAGGGCCCGGTATTTTTTAATCGGGAAGACGTGTTTGCCGACGTCGAGCATCCAATACTCTTCACTGTAGACAAGGGGGAGGGAGGATCGCCCTTTTCCCAGGAATTTCAGGATGCGCAACATGCAGATGCCGAAGTATATACCAGGAACCTGACAAAGACAATTTTTTGTCCTCCGAGTCCAGAGATACTTTCGCTTGAAATTGTCTTTCGATTGAATATGATATAGACCTTTGGCAATCATCCCATGATATCCTTAGCAAAGGAGCCGCCTTCATGAAACTTCTCACTTGGATGGCGCGGACTTTCGTCGCCGGAGAGACCATCGAGGCTGCCCTCAAGAGGGTCCGGAAGCTCAATCAAAAAGGCGTCAGGGCCACCTTGGACGTCCTGGGGGAAAGCGTCAAGGACAGAGAGACGGCGGAAACGGCCGTCCAGGCCTATCTTGACCTCCTGGACGCTGTTTCCGCTGCCAAAGTGGACTCCCATGTCTCCCTGAAACTTACCCAGATGGGGCTCGACATCGACACCGAGTACTGTCTTCAGAATGTCGAGAAGATCGTCGTCCGGGCCAAGGAGCACGGGAATTTCGTCCGGATCGATATGGAAGGGACGCCCCACACCCAGCGGACGCTGGACATTTTCTGCCGGCTGAGACAGAAATATGACAACGTGGGAATCGTCGTCCAGGCCTATCTCTTCCGGACGGAGAAAGACATTAAGGATCTCAACGGCATCCAGGCAAAGATCCGGCTCTGCAAGGGAGCCTACAAGGAGCCTCCCGACCTGGCCATCAAGAAGATGAAGGACATCCGGGCCAACTTCACCAGGCTAGCTGAGATACTTTTCAGGGAGGGCGTTTATCCGGCTATCGCGACCCACGACGACAAGCTGCTGAAATGGACCAAGGGCTACGCGGCCGCCAACGCTGTTCCCAATAATAAATATGAGTTCCAGTATCTCTACGGTATCCGCACCAAAACCTTCCAGAAATTGGCCGAAGCGGGTTACCAAGTGAGGTGTTATGTTCCTTTTGGGACCCACTGGCTTCCCTATACACTGCGGCGCCTGCGAGAGCGGAAAACTATCCTCTTCCTCATCAGGAATTTCTTCAAGCGGTGATGTCCCCCCGCCGGTGCCCTCAAAAAGCAGGTCTTTTGCCCCGGCTGACGAATTCCGTTCAAAGAGGGATTTTTCTCGGCGGACTGTTTGCCTGGGCAGCGTTCAGCGGGACGGGATGCGCCTCCCGAGTTCCCGAGGTCATGACCGAGCCTGAAAGCGAAATCGTGATCCCCGCGGCACCGAGAATCTCCCTGAAAGCGCATCACCGTTCTATGCAGGACGGAATGCGGCAATCGTTCGCTCAAGCGGACGAGATCATCATCGGCATCTACACCGGGAGCTATACGGATGGGCCTGAAGGCCGGGCCTACTATTTTGATCAATTCCGGATTTTCGATAAGAGCACCTGGACCTGGGGCCCCGAGACGAATGCCCTCCTCCCCGTTCTTTTTCAAGACGTCAGGCCCGAGGTCATCACTGCCCAGGAATTCAAGTCCCTGTCCGCTCTCGACAGAACGGGGATCTGTTGGGACGATTATGAAGGGCCGCGCGTAGTTTTTCTCGTGGAAGGCATCCCCACGTTGGTGTTTTTGAAGCAAACCTTTGATGAGGTCGAGAAGGCCTCGCGACGAATTCTATTCGACACTTATCCCCTGACGAAAGAGTGCCGGGCGAAGGATGTCTTCGACCTGATGTTGAGAGAGCGGGCCAGAAAGTAGGCCGCCGTTTTCCTATTGTCCTCAAAAACCGCCTGTCGTAAAATACCGCCTATCTGAAGAAGGGAGATCCGAATGAAGCCCCCCAAAAAGATCATCAATGACCCTAAGCACGTTGTCAGGGAACTTCTCGAGGGCGTGGTCGAAGCCTCTGCCGGCAGGATCAAGCCGTTGACTTCCGTCCAGGCTCTGGTCAAAACGTATCTTCCCGAAGGAAAGGTGGGGCTGCTGATCGGGGGAGGAAGCGGCCACGAGCCCTTGTTCCCCGGCTTTATCGGAGACAATATGGCCGACGGAGCCGCCTGCGGAAATATCTTCGCCGCGCCAACCCCCGATCTCATCCTGGAAGCCACTAGAGCGGTCCATCGGGGAAAAGGAGTGCTCTACTTATATGGGAACTACGCCGGCGACAACATGAACTTTGATATCGCCGCCGAGATGGCGGCGGAAGCGGGGATCACAGTGAGAACCGTCCGCGTGTGGGACGACGTCGCTTCAGCCCCTCCCGGGAGGGAAGAAGAGCGACGGGGAATCGCCGGAGACCTTTTCGTGATCAAAATCGCCGGAGGGGCGGCCGCCTGGCACGATCGTCTCGAAGACGTTCAGCGGGTCGCCGCCAAGGCCCGCGACCAGGTCCGGACGATGGGGGTTTCCCTCGCCGCCGGGTCCATCCCGGAAACGGGAGAGCCGACCTTTGAACTCCCCGACGACGAAATCGAGATCGGGATGGGACTCCACGGCGAGCGGGGAGTGGCGAGAGAGAAAATGCTTCCGGCCGATCCCCTGGTCGACAAAATGATGGACAGGATCCTGACCGACCTTCCCTTCAACCACGGCGATGAGGTGGCGCTGCTGATCAATGACCTGGGCTCGACGACGATGATGGAACTGTTGATCGCCAACCGCCGGGTCCACCGGATCCTTCGCGAAAACGGCATCGCCGTCCACGATACGGTCATCGGGAGCTACTGCACCTGCCAGGAGATGGCGGGATTCTCCATCACCCTGATGAGATTGGATGACGAGATCAGAAGATATTATGACCTGCCGGCACGTTCGCTCGGGTTTGTTAAAGGGTGAGCGGAATGGGCAGGCCACGGCTCAGTCTTCCCGAGGTCAGGGAGATGATGATTTATGTCTCGCGAAAAATGATCGAGAGCAAGGACTTGCTCACCCAGGCCGATAAAGCCGTCGGGGACGGCGATCACGGAGTGGGCATGGCCCGAGGTTTCGAAAATGTCTTGAAAATAGTCGAACAGAAGGAACTCTCTTCCGTCGAGCAGATCTTCATGGCGACGGGACTGGCTATCATGACCTCGGTGGGCGGGGCCGCCGGAGCCGTCTTCGGGACGTTTTTCCGCGGGGCCTCTAAAAACCTCCAAGGAGCGGAGGATCTGACGCCGGCAATCCTCTCCCGAATGCTCCAGGGCGGCTTGCAGGCCGTGAAAAAACTGGGCAAGGCGAGCCTGGGCGACAAGACAATGATCGATGCTCTGGAGCCCGCGGCCATGGAGTCCTTGAACCAAACCTCGGCCGACCTCGATGAGGCCCTGGCCGCTGTCGCCGAAGCGGCCAGGCGCGGCCTGGAAAAGACCAAGGGGATGGTGGCCAAGATCGGAAAGGCAAAAAATCTGGGGGAGAGATCCCTGGGCTATCCCGACCCCGGGGCCCTCTCGACCTATCTCATCCTGAATTTCATGAAGGAATTCGTCGCTTCTCTATAACCAGATCGATCCCCGCACTCCCGCAGCGCGGTCGCCTCCGACAAGAAAATAAATTCAGCCGGGGACAGCCCCTCTAGTCGGCTTCGGTACCCTTCTTCCCGATGTTGACCTGGGCGGCGGCCAGCCGGGCAATCGGGATCTGGTAGGCCGAGCAGCTCACATAGTTCAAGCCGATCTTGTGGCAGAAAAAGATCGAGCGCGGGTCCCCCCCGTGGACGCCGCAAATCCCCACCTTGAGGCCGGAGCGGGTCTTCCTCCCCTTCTCGACCGCCATCTTCATCAGCTCGCCGACGCCGGCAATGTCGATCGTCTCGAAGGGGTCGTCCTTCCAGATGCCCTTGCTGAGGTAGTCGTTGAGGAACTTGCCGCCGTCGTCGCGCGAAACGCCGAAGGTCGTCTGGGTGAGGTCGTTGGTGCCGAAGCTGAAGAATTCGGCCTCCCGGGCCACCTCGTCAGCCGTGATGGCGCCGCGCGGGATTTCGATCATCGTCCCGACCAGGTATTCGACCTTCACGCCATGCCGCTTCATAACCTCATCGGCCACCCTAACGATAATCTCTTTCTGGTTGGCCAGTTCTTCGACATGACCGACCAGCGGAACCATGATCTCGGGAAAGACCTTCTGCCCTTCTTTGGTCAGCTCGCAGGCGGCCTCGAAGATGGCCTGGGCCTGCATCTCGGTGATCTCGGGGTAGGAAATGCCCAGGCGGCAACCGCGGTGCCCGAGCATCGGGTTGAACTCGGAAAGCTGGCTGACTCTGGCCAGTAGGGTCTCGACCTCGCCGATTTTCGCCTTGTTCTTCCGGGGGTTGACCCTGAGCTCGGCCAGCTCGACCATGAGGTCCTCCCGCCGCGGCAGGAATTCGTGGAGCGGAGGGTCGATGGTGCGGATCGTCACCGGGTTCCCGTGCATCTCCTTGAAGAACTCATAAAAGTCCTTCTTCTGGAAGGGCAGGAGTTTGTCCAGGGCCTTGTGCCGGTCGGCTTCTTTTTCGGCCAGGATCATCTCCTTAACGATGGGCAGCCGCTCAGGACCGAAGAACATGTGCTCGGTGCGGGCTAAGCCGATACCCTGGGCCCCGAAAGCGAAGGCGATGCGGGCATCCTCCGGGGTATCGGAGTTGGCCCGGACGCGGAGTTTCCTGACTTCGTCGGCCCAGCCTAGGAGTTTGCTGAAGTCTTGATACATCTTGGAAGTTTCGGGTTTCTTCTGGCCGCGGACGACCTCCAGGATCTCGGACGGCCGGGTTGGGATCTCACCGGCCAGCACTTCGCCGGTGCCGCCGTCGATCGATATCCATTCGCCTTCTTTGTAAACCCGGCCGTTCACCGCGAACCTCTTTTTCTCTTCGTCGATACGAAGGGCCCCGCAGCCGACGACGGCCGGCTTTCCCATCTGGCGTCCGACGACGGCCGCATGGGAGGTCATCCCGCCGGTCGCGGTCAGAATTCCCTGGGAAGCGCTCATTCCATGGATATCGTCGGGCGAGGTCTCGGCCCGCACCAGGATGACCTTGCGGCCGGCCTTCTTCCAGGCTTCCGCCTCCTCGGCGGTGAAGACGGCTTGCCCGGCGGCCGCTCCGGGAGAGGCGGCCAACCCTTTGGCCAAGACATCGTGCTTCTGTTTTTCCTGGACATCAAAAACGGGGTGGAGGAGCTGGTTGAGGGATTCGGGCTCGACCTGCAGGAGCGCTTTCTCCTTGGTGGTCAGGCCTTCATCGACCAGGTCCACGGCGATCCGCACGGCGGCCTGGCCAGTCCGCTTGCCGGTTCGCGTCTGGAGCATGTAGAGCTTTCCGTTCTGGATGGTGAACTCGAAATCCTGGACGTCGCCGTAATGTTTCTCCAGATTGGTGGTGATATCTTTAAGCTGGTGGAAAACCTCGGGCATCTCCGATTCGAGCTTGGTGATCGGAGAGGGCGTGCGCACGCCGGCCACGACATCCTCGCCCTGAGCGTTGAGCAGGTATTCTCCATAGAGCGCCTTTTCACCGGTGGCCGGGTTCCGGGTGAATCCCACGCCGGTCCCGGACTTCTGGCCGATGTTGCCAAAGACCATGAGCTGGACGTTGACGGCCGTGCCCAGGTCGTCGGGGATATGGTTGAGCCGGCGGTAGGTCCTGGCCCGCGGGTTGTTCCAAGACTTGAAGACCGCGTTGATTGCCAGACGCAGCTGTTCATTGACGTCCTGGGGAAAATCCTGCCCTGTTTCGGCCTTGATGAGGCTCCGGAAGGCGCCGATCGTTGCCTCCAGCATCTTTTCTGTCAGCTCGTGGTCGAGCTTGATCCGGTATTTCTCCTTGTGAGCATGGAGGATCTCCTCGAATCTTTTCTTGGGGATGTCGAGGACGACGTCCCCGAACATGTGGATGAGGCGGCGGTAGCAGTCCAGGGCGAAGCGGCGGTTCCCACTCTTTCGGGCCAGTCCCTCAAGGGTCGCGTCGTTAAGCCCGAGGTTGAGCACCGTATCCATCATCCCGGGCATGGAAAATTTGGCGCCGGAACGCACTGAAACAAGGAGAGGGTCGGCCGGGTTGCCGAACTTCTGGCCGGCGGTCTCTTCGAGCCGGAGGAGGTTTTTCTTGATCTCGGATTCGATCTCTCCGGGCAGCTTCCCGCCGGACGCGGAAAAGGTGTTGCAGACTTCGGTCGAAACCGTGAATCCCGGGGGAACGGGCAGCCCGATCCCGGCCATCTCGGCCAGGTTGGCGCCCTTGCCGCCGAGGAGGTTTTTCATAGCCCTGTTGCCTTCGGCCAGGGAGGGAGCAAAGAAATAAACGGATTTACGCGACATGATCAACTCCTAAAAAAATTAAACAACACTATACTCTCCGGCCGGCTGAAATTCAACCGCTCGGGGCCCCGATTGGGATTTGGGCGAGGCTTTTCTTTGGGTGGGAGAAGAGACCTCGACGGATTAGCCGTCCGGGGAATTTTTTGGATGGCACTCGCTAACTCCCTGTGCTATAATCGCCTCACATTTGTCCTTGGGAGGGAAGCCATGAGTGCGAAGCTTTCTATTTTCTTTGGACTTTTTCTCTACCTGGTCTTCTGCGCGGCCTGTTCCGAGTCGGGGAAGACCAAGCTTCCGGCCGAGCTCCTGAATTCTTACCGCCAGGAGATCAACGGCTGGGTCTTCGTCCACCTCGAAGGGACACCGCGCCAGGTCGGTTTTCAGAATGGCTATCATCTGGCGGCCGAGATCGACGAGGCCCTCCAAATGTTCGCCTTTTTCCTGGAAAAAGCGGCCGGCCATGACTGGGCGTTCTTCCGCGAAGCCGCTTCCCGGCTGTTCTGGCCGAAGGTTGATCCTGAATACCAGGAGGAGATCCAGGGGATCGTAGACGGGCTCCGCGCCCGTTTTCCGGACAAGACCTACGATGTCATCGACCTGACCGCGCTCAATGGCTGGATCGAACTCGCCTGGTACTACGTCCCCTATTTGGCCGAGAAGACGACTCCGGGCGCCGGAGAGGGGAAATCGCCGAGCTACTGCAGCGCTTTTATCGCCACCGGCAGCTACACCGAGGACGGAAAGATCGTCATGGCCCACAACAACTGGGTGGATTACATCGTCGGAGAACGCTGGAACGTCATCGCCGACATCACGCCGGCCAAGGGGAACAGAATCTTCATGGATTCCTTCCCCGGCTATATCCACAGCGGCGACGATTTCGTCATCAACAGCGCCGGCATCATCTACACCGAAACCACCATGTCCCTGTTCAAAGGTTTCGATGAGGCCGGAACGCCCGAGTTCGTCCGCGCCCGCCGGGCCGCCCAGTACGCCGCCTCGATCGACGATTTCATCCGCCTGATGGAAGAGGGGAACAACGGCGCCTACGCCAACGACTGGCTGGTCGGCGACACCAAGACCAACGAGATCGCCCGGATCGAGCTCGGCCTCAAGAACCAACAGGTCTGGCGGACGAGTGACGGCGTTTTCTCCGGAGCGAATTTCCCCTGCGATCCCAAGGTCATCGCCGAGGAAACAACCTACGACCAGGAAGATCCGAGCCTGACCGTCAACGTCCGCAAAGCGCGCTGGGAGAAGCTTCTGGAAGACAACAAAGGGATGATCAACGCCGAAACGGCCATGATCTTCGAGGCCGACCACATCGACGCCTCAACAGGCCGGCTTTCGCCCAACGGCAGGACACTCTGCGGACATATCGACGCCGACCCCATCGGCCTGCCCGAATTCGTCTGGACGCCCCACTATCCAGCCGGATCCGTCCAGGGCAAGGTGACGACCTCGGCGCTGGCCGGCGCATTGAAAATGTGGGCCCGGAAGGGCCATCCCTGCGGCCAGGATTTTATTGCCGCCGACTTCTTCGCCGCCCATCCGGAGTACGCCTGGATGGAAAAGTTCCTCGTCGATATGAAGGCGTTCCCCTGGACGCTGTTCGAAGCCAAAAAGTGATCAGGACGTTTCGCTCAGGCTGAAGACCTCGGCGCCAGAGACGCTGACCACGGCCGTCTCCCCGATCATCGCTCCCATCTTGGTGTGAATGTAGCCGTGGTAGACGAACTTCGGCTGCTGGTCCTCGATATACCTCCGGATCGCCTCGCTCCCCTGATGAGCAGCATCTTCCCTGTCGGTGATCCCGAGGACCGGCGCATGGCAGATGAAAATATCGACATAGGGGAGTTTGCTGAGTTTCCCGGTCGCGCCGAGGTCATCCCATTCATGTGCTCCCGATCCCTTGTAGGCGGGGACCCCTCCCAGTCCGGAGATAAACCAGTTCCGGTGCTGGAGGAAGCGAAGATGGACATCGGTGACGAAATCGGGGAAGGGTTTAGTGGAATCATGATTCCCCTTAACGGCAAAGATCGGCTTCCCGAAGCGCAGGTGGATCTCTTCAAGAACGGGCAGGTCCACATCTCCGCAGGAGAGGACGAAATCGACCTTGACGCGGATACTTTCGTCAAAGCGGGGTTTCGGGTAGTCCGCCACAACCAGGACGTTGCTCGGGAACCCGATCATGGCCGTGCGCTATAGCCGGTAGCGGACGCGGCGGCGGGTGCTGGCCATCTCTCCTGTCTTGTCGCCCTCGAGGACGCGGAAGAAGGCCATGTGAACAACCTTATCATCGACGGCCAGCGCCGACCCGACCATCGTCTTGCTCTCGTACCTGTAATCTCGGCCCCGGCCGACGGAATCGTAGGCCTTCTCGCCGCATTCGGCCGCTTCCTTAAGGAATCCTTCGGCTTGAACCGGATCCACTTTCGTCTCGTCCTTCTTGTCTTCTAGGACGGCTTCCATGGCGTAGCTCTTGACCATTTTGGGAAAAAGGGTCTCGAACGCCTTTTCCTTGGAGATAAAATCGAACCCGACCGGCCCGCCGCCGCTAAAAACGAGAAAACCTTTCTGGCCGGGGACATAGCGAAAGGCCTGGAGATACTCGTCGAGGTCCTTCTTTTTCTGCTCGTAGATATCCTTCATCGCACCGGTCCGGGAGACGGTGTCCGCTTTCCCGGCCATCTCGTCGATTCTCTGCCAGACCGTTCCCTGGTCGGACCGGTACTGCCCCGTGCTGCTGAGCGAGGTGGCCACGGTGCGCGCTTTCTCCTTCCTCAGGCTGGGAGACATGACCGTATCCGAATCGCGGAAGGCGGGGGAGACATAGGCCCACCTCCCCTTCTCCGTGCAGCTCACCGGGATGACCACCTCCGACTTCTCGTTGATCAGGATCGTGGTGTTGAGCACCCGGTTCTGCTTGGCGCCGACGAGTTCTTCGCCGTCGAGAAGGAGGACCGGAATGGGGGCTTTGTTGGCGACCTTGAGCTCCGGCACAGAGCCGCCCGAGCTCACCTCGGTGACGAGGAGATGGGACTTCTCCAGCGCTTCCTTCAGGGTCATGTACTCGGGACCGCCGTCGAGCGGCGTCAGCAGGGGAAAGACGGTCATGTTCTTATGCTGCTGGG
>CAYOZW010000017.1:18651-25726 GCA_964408495.1 uncultured Eubacteriales bacterium | reverse complement strand
TCTTTGAGATCCGGGAATGTGGAAAAGAAGAAATCTGCGGTGACCAATCCGACGACCGAATCGCCCAGGAATTCGAGAACTTCATTATCCAGCCACCCTTCGCCGAGATGTTCATAGGCATAAGAAGAGTGGGTAAGCGCCTTGAGGAGAAGACCCTGATCACGGAATTTGAGACCACTAGCCTTCTCGAATTTGGCAAGGTGACTTTTTTTCATGGTCCTCAGGCAGAAGGGAACGGAAAGACGACTTTTCCTCCGACGACGGTCAATTCGGGAGCGCCCCTCAGCTTCCAACCATGGAAGGGGTTGTTCCGGCTCTTGGAGACAAACGTCCGCACGTCGACGTCGACTTCTTTGTGAAGATTGAGGATCGTCAGGTCGGCATCGGCGCCCGGCGAGATCCGGCCTTTGCCCCTGAGTCCCAGAATCTGGGCCGGTCGGGTGGAGAGCATCTCGATCAGCCGCATCAGCGGGATGACCCTTCTTCTGACCAGGATATCCAGCAGAACAGAAACCGCGGTCTCCAGGCCGGCGATTCCAAAGGGCGCCCGGTCGAAACCGAGCGCCTTTTGTTCGGGAGAATGAGGAGCGTGGTCGGTGGCGAAGACATCGATAGCACCCTCAGCCACCGCTTGCTTGAGGGCTTTGGCATCCTTGGCATCTCGCAAAGGGGGGTTGACCTTGAGGTTGGGATCCAGCTGGGTCTCAAGGGCGGCGTCGGTCAGGGCCAGATGGTGGGGAGTGACTTCTGCGGTCACTGGGATCTTTCTCTGCTTTGCCCATCGAACGATCTCTGCGGCTCCCCGGGTGCTGAGGTGCGCGATATGCACTCTGGCGTCGGCCGCCCCCGCCAAGATGATATCTCGGCAGACCATGACATCTTCGGCTGCTGCCGGGATTCCTCGAAGCCCCATTCGGGATGCGCTCGGACCGTCATTCATCACCCCTTCACGGCTGAGGCTATCGTCTTCGCAGTGTTCGATTATCAAAGCTCCCAAGGACTTGGCGAGCTCCAGGGCCTGCTTCATGATTTGGCTGTTCTGGACTCCGCGGCCGTCATCAGAGAAGGCGACAGCGCCTCCCGCCAAGAGGTCGGCCATATCGGTTAATTCATTTCCGGCCAGCCCTTTGGTAATGGACGCGATCGGCAGGATGGAGACAAGAGCCCTTTTTCTGGCTTCAGCAATGATGAATTCCGTCACGGCGCGAGCGTCATTAGCCGGATTCGTATTGGGCATAGCGCATATTGTCGTGAAACCGCCCTTGGCTGCTGAACGCGAAGCCGTGGCAATATCCTCTTTCTCCTCCTGGCCCGGCTCCCTGATATGGGTATGCATGTCGATAAAGCCCGGAGCGACGACGAGCCGAGAGGCATCGACAACTGGGATATCCGGGCCCTCGATCTTGGAACCGAGAGCGAGAATCTTTTCGTTTCCGATGAGGATGTCCAGCGTCTCGTCGGTCTTGGAGGAGGGGTCGATGACCCTTCCGTTTTTTATCAGGAGTCTCACGTGTGCTCTCTCGGGGTCCTCTGTCTCCTGAGGCCGACCGGTTCGGTGATCAGAACCTCATCGCCTTCATCGACTTCAGTCAACTTGACCTGAACGAGCTCTCGCTTAGAGGTGGGCAGGACTTTTCCCACGTAGTCGGCCCGGACGGGCAGCTCCCGATGGCCGCGGTCGATCAAAACAAGCAATTGGATGGTCCGGGGCCTTCCCAGGTTAAAGAGTCCATCCATGGCCGCCCGGATGGTCCGGCCGGTATTGAGTACATCATCGACCAAGAGCACGTCCATGTTGGCGATGGAGAATGGGATCTCTGTTTTCTGGACCAGAGGAGCAGCGTCGAGTCCGGAAACATCATCACGGTAAGGAGTAATATCGAGCGCTCCGACAGGGATATCCACGCTCTCGAGCTCTCTGATCAATTGGGAAATGCGCCTCCCCAAGTAGATTCCGCGTGTGCGGATGCCGACGATCACCAGATTTTTCAGGTTGCGATTGCCTTCCAGGATCTCGGTCGTCATCCGGATGAGCGCTCTCTTGATCTTGGTCCCATCCATGACTCTGGCTTTGATCTTGAGTTTCATGAACGATCTCCTGCGGGGGGCATTCTCCTTGAAAATGCCCGAAGAAGAAGAAAAAGTCAATCGTCTGGATTCGCTCTATGTCGGAGCGTAACTCGAATCATCCCCGAAGCCGAGGCGTTCTTCTCGAAATAAATACGCGAAGCGGATACATCTCTCCGGATCTGCCTGACCAGATCGTCCGCTCCTCGGAACCGTTTTTCCTTCCTGAGCTTGCGGAGAAAATGAAGTCCGATCTTCCTGCGGTAAAGCGACGCCTGGAAATCGAAGACATGCGTTTCGATCTGAGCTGGGCCGGCGCCGAAGGTCGGCCTGTTGCCGCTGTTTGTCAGCGATGGATAGAGGCGGCCTTGGATCTGAGCCAGAGTGAGATAAACTCCCGGCGGGACGATCTCATTGACTGTCCGGATATTGGCGGTGGGGAACCCAAGGTCGTGGCCGCGGCCTCGGCCCCTGATCACCCAGCCTTCGAGCCAGTAAGGGCGTCCGAGGAGCCGGTTGGCCGTAGCGATATTCCCGGCTTGGAGAAGGGTCCGTATGCGGCTGCTGCTGACGATCTGCCCATCTCTGAAGACGGCCGGACCCGGATGTACGGAAAAGCCCATTATGCGGCCGAACCGGATCAGATCGTCGACATCTCCCCGGCGGTCCCGGCCAAACCTAAAATTTTCGCCGATGACAACTTCTTTGGCGTTCAACCCGTCCACAATGATCCTCGAGACGAATTCTTTTGCGGACAGGTCGGCGAATTTCTTGCTGAACCCCGCCAGAAGCACGGCCTCGACGCCGCTGGCCCGGATGCCGGCCAGCCTCTGCTCCAGGGTCTGGATCATGGCGGTCCGGCCTCCGCCCAGGACCTTCTCTGGGTGCGGCGAAAAAGTCAGAACCAAGGGGACGAGTTTCCTCTGCTGAGCTTTGTCAACCAGAAAGCGAAGGATTTTTTGATGGCCCAGATGAAGGCCGTCGAAGTTGCCGATAGCAACCGCTGTCCCATCCGGGAAAACCGGCCGGTCCTGGAGCGCGCGGAAAACCTTCATGAGCTCAGGTGTTGATGATCTTGGCCTTCTCTAGGAAAGCCGCCTTGAGCTGTTGGAGACAGGAATCCAGAAAGCTCTCCTCCTCCGGGCTGAGGTTGCCTTTGGTGCGATCCTTGAGCAGGTCCAGAATATCGATCAGCCTCCGAGCGAGCTCTGGGTTCAATTCAGAGTCGGCCTTTTCCGGGTCGCCGAAAAGCCCGAGTTTGAGCAAAGCTTGAGTGAAAATAGGCAGTACGATCGAGCTTAAGTCCAGCGGAGGCAGGAATTCCTGGCGGGGTTGGCCGTTAGGTCCCTTTGAACACGGGGAGTCCGGAGGGTTTTTCTCGGTCATCGTCGTCCTCTTACAGATTTCTCTTTCCCGGGGAGGGGAATTGATATTTAGGGCCGCCTCGGCTATTGTTTTGAGGTGTTATCCTACAGTTTTTCCGGCCATTTTTCAAGGGAGACCGCTTATGAAGAAGAGAGAAAGCGTCGGCCGACGGTTCGAGAGGTTGGTCGAGATTCTGGCCGTTCTGCGAAGCGAGCAGGGATGCCCCTGGGACCGGGAGCAGGATGAGCGAACTATAACCGACTATTTCCTGGAAGAAGTATTCGAGGCTACAGATGCTGTTATGGAGGACGACTCTCTGTGTCTTAAAGAAGAGCTGGGCGATGTCTTGATGGAGGTCCTCTTCCTCGCCCAGATTAATCAAGAGAAAGGGCGCTTTACGATCGCCGCCGTCCTCGACGGGATTATTGGGAAAATGACCCGCCGCCACCCCCATGTCTTCGGCGGTCAAAAGTTGAAGACAAGCCGGGAGGTTGCAGAGAGCTGGCAGGAACAGAAGAACGCCGAGAAGAAGAGGCGGTCGGTTTTTGAAGGGATGTCGCGGTCTGCGCCCGCTCTACTCCAGGCTTTTCAAGCCGGCCAGAGAGCGGCGGCCTGCGGGTTTGACTGGGGCGGGGCTTTGGATGCCCTGGATAAGGTCAAGGAGGAGGTCAAGGAGCTAGAGTTCGCCATCCGGTCGGGCGAGGACAGTGAGATCCGCGAGGAAATTGGAGACCTGATGTTATCCTTGGCCAGCCTTTCCCGGCTGGCCGGGCATAATCCGGAACTCGCCTTGAGAGCGGCCATTCGGAAATTCAAGAGGCGGTTCCGGGCCATGGAAGAAGAGCAGGAGAGCACAGGCAAAGAACTTCGCCGAACAAGTCTTGAGGAGCTGGACAAACTCTGGAAGAAGGTCAAGAAGGAGACACTATGAGGGCGACGCCGATTTCTTCCTCAGCACCAGGCTGGCCTGGATAAATTCATCGAGGTCGCCGTCCAGGATCCGGTCGACGTCGCCAATCTCTATCCGGGTCCGCAGGTCTTTGATCAACCGGTAGGGGTGCAGAACATAAGAACGAATCTGATTTCCCCAGGCAATCTCGGATTTAGTCTCTTCCATTTTCTCGAACTTCTCGAGCTGCCTTTTCTTCTCCCTCTCATAGAGCCGGGCTTTTAACACTTTCATCGCTGAGGCTTTGTTCTTGTGCTGGGATCTCTCGCTCTGGCATTGAACCACTATGCCGGTCGGAAGATGAGTGATCCGGACGGCCGAGTCGGTGACGTTGACATGCTGACCTCCTCGCCCCGAAGACCGATAGGTGTCGATTCTCAGGTCTTCCGGGTTGATCGAGATGGCGATGTCCTCCTCGACCTCGGGAAAGACAAAAACAGCGGCGAAGGAAGTATGACGCCGCTTATTGGCGTCGAATGGAGAGATCCGGACCAGCCGGTGGACTCCCGATTCCTGGCCCAAGTGTCCGAACGCAAAATCGCCTTCTACCCGCACGGTGACACTTTTGATCCCGGCCTCTTCTCCCGGCATCGAGTCGAGGATCTCGGTTTTGTAGCCTTTGCGTTCGGCGTATCTCAGGTACATCCGGAGGAGCATCTGGGCCCAATCCTGGGACTCGGTCCCGCCGGCACCGGGATGGATAGTAAAGAGAGCGTTGCGGTCGTCGTCCTCTTCGAAAAAAAGCGTCTGGAGTTCGGCCTCTTCGAGGTTTTTCGCCAGGTCGGCAAGGGCCTGTTTCAGCTCTTTGCCGACATCCTCTCCTTCGGCGGCGAGCTCAGACAAGACTTCAAGCTCTTCTTTTTTCATCTCCAGACGGGAAAAGGCCTTGACTTCGTATTCGAGTTTCTTGCCTTTCTGCTGAAGCGACTGCGACTTCTTCTGATCCTGCCAGGTGGTCGGCGATGACAGCTCGGCAGTGATGGCGGCGAGTTGGGATTTCTTGCTCTCTAGGTCAAAGAAAACCTCGGAGCTCTTCAAACTTGAGAAGATGCTCCTTGAGTTGAGCCTGGAGATCAGACGGCAGGTCCTGGGGGGGAGGATTTTTTGCGTTCATCGGCCCTCTTTACAAAGGCAAGAATAGAGAAGACAGCGGTCAAAGTCAAGCTGAGATAGGGAAGAACGTCACCATAGCGGACATAGAGGGACAGCTTATCAATCGGCCGGATGCTTCCGGCCAGATAGGTCTCGGTCATCAGCTCGGAGCGGGTCTGGATGCGGCCGTAGGGATCGATAATGCCGCTGATCCCGGTGGTCGCCGCCCTCAGGAGGAAACGTCTGTTCTCGACCGCCCTGAAGACGGCGATGCGAAAATGCTGATAAGGAGCAGCGCTTTTTCCGTACCATCCGTCATTTGTGATGGTCACCAGGAAAAGCGCGCCTTTCTTGACGAAGCCACGGACCAATCGGGGAAAGATGATCTCGTAGCAGATCGGCGAGCCGAATTTTATCCCTTCATAGGAATGGAGGACCTGGGACGTGCCGGGAGCGATATCGCCGATAGCTTGGGTCATCTTATCGATGAAAAAGAAGAAGTTTTTGTAAGGAGTGTATTCGCCGAAGGGGACGAGATGCATTTTGTGATACTCGGTCATGGACATGTCCGGATGAAGACAGAGAGCCGTATTGAAATATAGGCTCTGGTCTTTCTCGACGATCGTCTCGCTCGTCCCGAGAAGCAGCGTCAGGCCGGTCGTCCGGACAAACCGAAAAAGGGTTTCCTTGAAATAGTCGTAAGGCGGCTCCTCGCAGCTGAAGCAGAGGGGAACGGAAAGCTCCGGCCAGATGATCAACCCGGCTCCGGCCGCTGAGGCCCTCCGGCTGAGCTCGAGGTGGCGGGAAAACAGGGCTTCGATCTCCTCTCCAGTGAGGCGATTCCAGTCAATGTCGGAAGAAACATTTCCCTGGAGGACAGCCGTCTCGATAGGTTCTCCGGCCGGAAAGGATTTTTGCAGGTTGAGCCACCCGGCCCCGTGGACGACCAATACAGCGGCGAGGGCCAGAAAGAAAGGAGCTCTCCTCCGTGTCGAGATAGCCAGTACAAAGAAGCCTTGAAGAAAAACGAGCACGAAAGACAGCCCATAGGCTCCGGTCACCGAAGCGATTTGGAGGAAGGGAAGGTTGTCAGCTTGGCTATAGCCCAATAAACCCCACGGAAATCCGGTGAAAAGGTAGGTAAAGATGTATTCCCAGGAAACCCAGATGAGGGCCGCGGCCATCAATGAACCGCGCGGAAAGGAGAGTCCGATCCAGCCGAATACCACGGCGACACCGCCCCAGGAAAAGGCCATAAAACCGATTAGAGCAAGATAGATAAGAAGGCTCGCCAGGGGAGACAGCCCGCCATAATGAGCGGGAACAGAGGGGATCCAGTAAAGGAGGATTCCGTAGTAGACAAAACCGCCGACAAAACCGATCCGGAAAGCCGCCCAGGGGCGTTTTCCAATGATTGCGAAGAAAAACGGAATCAAACAAACCCAGGCCAAGAAGAAGAGATTGAACTTGGGAAAGCAAAGAGCGGCTAGAACCCCGCTCAAAACGGCCAGAAGAAAGGCCATCGCGCCGGCGCTGGTCAGTCACGGACGATGAAATAGTCGGTTTTTCCTCCGGCCGCAGAAGAAAGCTTGGCCCGAACTT
>CAYOZW010000017.1:3865-18641 GCA_964408495.1 uncultured Eubacteriales bacterium | reverse complement strand
CCCGGGTAGCGAAGCCGCCCACCCTCACCCTGTAAACGGGAGTCTTATCGGTGGGCTGCGGGTTCATGACCAAGACGGTATAGCCCATGCCCCTGAATTTCTGGGCCGTCGTTTGGGCGGTCGACTGTTCGGCCAGGGCGGCGACCTGGACGTAATAAAGGTTTTTTTGCTCGACCGGTCTCTTTTGCCCGAGCTGAGGTCCCGCTTTGGGTTCGCTTTTGGCCGGCGCGGCCTTGGTGGATGTTTGGGGGACGATTTCTTTCTTGGCCGGCGTCGTCGGCGGCCCGGCGGTTGTCGGTTTGCGGGCCGACTCGCCGACCGTCTCCTCTTCCGGTTTCATTTGGGGCAGGGTTGTGATCTTCTCCTTGATCTGTTCCGGTTCCTTTTTGGCGATGACGTTGGCGCTCTCCGCGACCTGGGCATGTTTCTTGCCGACCGAGACGCCCAGCAGAAAGATCACGACACCGATGATCAGGATGCCCAGGAAGATTACGGCCAACTGGGTGCTGGAGACCTGGATCTCACGGAATTCTCTGTTTTTCATCACGATTTATCCGTCTGCGGCTTTTCGTAAATGAGGGACTTCAGGAATTCGAGGGGGAAGGGGAAGACAATGGTCGAGTTCTTTTCGGTGGCAATCTCGGTCATGGTCTGCAAGAAGCGCAACTGTAAGGTTTGGGGATTCCTGGAGATGACATCGGCCGCATCGGTCAGCTTGGCCGAGGCTTGGAATTCTCCTTCGGCGTGGATGATCTTGGCCCGGCGTTCCCGCTCCGCCTCGGCCTGCTTGGCGATCGCCCGGACCATCGTTTCGGGAAGATCGACATGCTTCATCTCGACCAACTGGACCTTGATCCCCCATGGGTCGGTGTGTTTGTCCAGTATCTCTTGGAGCTGGGCGTTCAGCTTCTCCCGTTCGGAGAGGAGCTCGTCGAGTTCGACCTCCCCGAGGACACTGCGGAGGGTCGTCTGGGAAAGCTGAGATGTGGCGTAGAGAAAATCCTGGACCTCGATGATCGCCTTGAGCGGCTCCATGACCCGGAAATAGACGACGGCGTTGACCTTGACGGTGACATTGTCCTTGGTAATGACGTCCTGCGGCGGAATGTCAAATGTGACCAGCCTCAGGCTGACCCGGAGCATCCGGTCGATGGGCGCGAAGACGAAGATCAGGCCAGGCCCTTTGGGTTGAGGGAGGACGCGTCCCAGGCGGAAGATGACGCCGCGTTCGTATTCACGCAAAACCTTGATGCAGTTCAAAAGATAGAGGACGATAATCCCGGCGATAATAATCGGAACCGATAAAACCATGGAAACCTCCTTTCGATTTTTCCGTCCAGGCATCCGTCTGTGCGGACCGGCCGGCCGGGTTTCCTTTCACAACTTCTCGACGCGGATCTTGAGCGAGTCCAAGACCCGGACAACCTTGACCTTGCTTCCTTTAGCGATCGTCCCGGCGGCTTCGGCATTCCAGATTTCGCCATGGACAAAGACCTTCCCTTCAGGACTGAGGTCTGTCTGGGCCATGCCGACTTCGCCGATAAGTCCTTCCTTGCCGGTGGCCGCTTTTCTGGAATGGGAACGGATAACAAGGAACAAAAGGAAAAAGAAGATCAGCGAGAGGCCGATGGCCACGGGGATGATGAAGATGAGACTGGGCTGGAGCTCGGGGATAGGAGAATTTATGAGCATTACGGAACCGATGACCATGGCGACAACGCCTCCGATGCCGAGTATACCATAACTCTGCACTTTGACCTCCAGGATAAACAGCCCAATGGCCAGCAGTATCAGAATCAGGGCGACATAGTTGAGGGGGAGTATCTGGAACGAAAAAATAGCGAGAAGGAGACTGATCCCCCCTAGGACACCCGGAAGAATGGCTCCTGGATGGGAGAACTCGAAGTAGAGACCGAGAAGTCCGATCATCAGGAGAATATAAGCCAGGTTGGGGTTGGAGATGGTGATCAAGAATTTTTGCCGAGCTGTCATCGGAATATCGATGATCTTTTCCCCCTTGAGTTCAAGCAGAGTCTCTTCTCCATCGAAGCGCTTGATTATACGTCCATCGAAATGGTCGATGATCTCCTGCTCGCTCCTAGCCACAAAATCAATCAACCCCTTTTCAAGAGCCTCCTTTTCCGTATAGGACAGGCTCTGCCGAACGGCAGCCTCGGCCGGCTGGATACTGCGGCCCCTCTTTTCCGCCAGCGTCTTGATGTAGGAGGCGGCGTCATGGGTGACCTTTTCCTCCATGGTCTTGTCCATAGCCTGACCGGTGATCGAGATCCCGACAGGGTGGGCTGCTCCGGTATTCGTTCCGGGGGCCATGACAAAGAGATCGCTGGCGATACCGATATAGAATCCAGCCGATGCGGCTCGGGCGCCCGCGGGAGCTACATAGGTCACGACGGGGACCCGGGAGGCCAAGATTTTGGCGATGATCTCTCGCATAGAGGAATCAAGTCCCCCAGGGGTGTTCAGGACAATGATGAGCAAGGGGGCGTTATCTCGCTCGGCTTTTTCGATGGACCGGGTGATGTATTCGGAGGAGATCGGGTGTACGGGTGCGTCGACGATGATCCGATAGATGGAGGCCGACCCCGGAAGATTGAGAAACAAAACGAGAACGGCCGCCAGGACGGCTTTTTTCATATTGATTTCATTATAGGGACTCGCCGAAATCAAGTCAATGATGCGGCTTGACTTTTTGGCGGTGATTCATTAATTATTATCTATCGTCCAGCCGGACCGAAGGAGATTCAGATGATTAAAAACGATATCGCCCTGGCCATTGAGAGGAATTCAGAATTCAACAGGGCCAAATCGTTGCTCCTCGTAGAGACGATCCTGAAATCCCTAAAGGACGCCTTAGGAAAGAATCAAAAAGTCGAGATCCGGGGATTCGGAAGTTTCCGGGTCGTCGATAAAAAGACGGGCTATGGACGGGACATCCGCCGGAAAAAACAGATCAAAATTGAGAAAGGAAAACGGATCAAGTTCCGCTCCGGCCAAGAGCTCAAGAATATGCTGACCAGGAAATAGGCGGCCAGTGCCGAGAGCACGATCCCCCCGTCCCCGACACCTGCCCCGTCATCGCCTCAACACCCGAATTTCGAAGGGCTCTGCCTCGACCAAGGGGCTGAAGCTGGACAGCCTTCTGGATCGGCCGAGCAAGGTGGATATCCGGGACTTTGCAAAACCGCCAGATTCAGCGAAGGGAATAGCCGGTTTTATCGACAGCCTTCCTGACATCCTAGCCGGCAAGGACTTCAAAGACTTTCTCTCTCGCCTGCGAACGGCCAGGAGGAAGCAAAAAGCCATCCTTTTGGCTCTGGGTGCCCACGTCATCAAGGTGGGGCTCAATCCGGTCATCATCCGCCTGATGAAGGACGGTTGGGTAACGGGTCTCGCCCTCAACGGAGCCGGCATCATCCACGATTTCGAGATCGCCTTTTGCGGCCGCACTTCCGAGGACGTGAGGACCCAGGTTCTGTCTGGACGGTTCGGGATGGCCCGCGAGACAGGGGACCTCTTGAACAAAGCCATCAGAAGAGGAGCCCGGCGGGGAGTCGGGTTGGGGGAAGCGGTCGGCCGGATGATGGCCGATTCCCATTTTCCCTATAAGTATCTCAGCTTGCTTTTTTCCGCCCACGAACTCGGGATTCCGGTGAGCGTCCATGTTGCTATCGGGACCGATACCATCCACTTCCATCCCGGGGCCAGCGGTGAAGCTCTGGGCAAGACATCGCTAGCCGATTTTTTCCTCTTTTGCTCGCTCCTTGAAAAACTGGAAGGCGGGGGGGTTTATATCAACATCGGTTCGGCCGTCGTCCTCCCCGAAGTTTTTTTAAAGGCCCTGAGCTACGTCCGGAACAGAGGAGAGAAGCTCGAGAACTTCTCCACGGCTGTCTTCGATTTTCTCCATCAATATCGGCCCGATCAGAACGTTGTCCGGCGGGCCTTGGGAAAAAAGGGGAGGGGATTCTATTTCATTGGCCACCACGAGATCATGGTTCCTCTGCTCGCCGCTGCTCTCGCGGCCGACGCCTAGGCGGAGGCCGTTTCTCCAGCGTCCGTTTCTTGCGGAAATCCAGCAGAAGACTTGCGTATACTCGGTCGGTCTGGGCGGCGGTTTCGTCGGCCGATCCCGAAGTTTCGATGAGGTAATCGGCCCGCTTGATCTTCTCGGCCGTCGGCATTTGGCTGCGCAGCCTCTTCCAGGCGTCGCGCCGGCTGATTCCCTCCCGTTTGATCAGTCGTTCGACCTGGATTTTTTCCGGACAGTGGACGACGATGACCTTGTCGAAGAAGCGGCCGAATCCCGATTCTAGGGTCAGGGCCGCTTCCGATACGAAGATTTTATGAGTGCCTTTTTTTTCGAGAGATCGGATAGTCCTCTTCTTTTTCGCCAGGACGAGAGGATGGATGAGATTGTTCAGGAAGGTCCTTTGCCCGGCCGAGGAAAAGATGATCATGCCCAAGCGCGTGCGGTTAACGGTTCGGTCTGGGTTTAGGATATCTTGTCCGAAATGGCCGACGATTCGGCGCCAAGCCGGCCGGCCGGGCCTCATCAGGTCGTGGGCCAACTGATCGGCTGATTGGACAAAGCAACCGTGATCGGCCAGGATTCCGGCGACTAACGATTTTCCGCTGGCGATTCCCCCCGTCAGAGCCACGGTCAGTAAAGACACAGGGCTGCTATTTCGCCTTTTTCTTTTTCTTTTTTTGGGCGGCCTCGACGAACTTGAAGTCCTTGTTGAAACGGATGGCGACACCTTGCCGCTTGCCTTTCTTATCCGGTTCCTCGAGCCGGACCGTGATCCCGCCGAGATTGAGCTTGATCTCCTGGCCACCGGTAAGGTTCTTGGGCAGGTCGATCATCAGGTTGAGCCGGGAACCGACGACAACACCCGAGTCGAGGCAAAAATAGGCTCCGCTGGAGCTGATATTCTCAAGAGTGGTCGTCTCGGAAAATTTGAGACCGTGAGGAAGCCGGCCTTCGATGATCGTCGAGAGCGGCAAGTCGAGCCTCCATTCTCTCCGCCGGTTGGCCTGGATGGAAGGAATGGCCTCTTCCTTTTTGGGTCGCTGGGCTTTTTTCATCACAACCTCTGTCTGAGCCCCTGTTAAAACAGGGCGGAATTGATGGCATAGAGGGCCAGCTGGAGGCGGCTATGCGTGTCCAGCTTGGCATAGATGCTCTTGATATGTGAACGGACCGTGTTTTTGCTGATAAACAGGATTTCAGCGATCTCGTCGTTGCTCTTCCCTTGGCCGATGAGACGGAGAACTTGGAACTCCGTGGGGGTGAGCTGATCGAGTGTTTTCTCCTTGAGGTCCCGGCCGACGACCGATATGATCCTGTCCATGATGCTACTCATTTTGTCACGGGGAAGCCAGATTTCTCCCTTATGGATAACCCGGATAGCCTCGGAGAGCTGGCCGGCCGGATCGGTCAGGTCGAAGTATCCCCTAGCTCCGGCGTTTATCAGGCCGACAATCTCTTCGTGAGAGGGGATGCTCCCCATAATCAGCAGCTGGGATTTGCTCTGGAGTTTGGAAATCTCCTTTATGGCTTTGCAGATCTCGCGCATGTTGGGGAGGGGCTCTGTGTTGGCGAAGAGGATGACCTGGGGACGCAGCTTGCGGATAGATTCCATGAAGCTATCGATGGTGTTCTTTTCCACGTTGGAAATCTCGATTCCGGCATCCGCCTCCATGGCTTTCAAGATTCCTGAAAGGATGATTTCTGAAGGACAGAAGATGAGGATCTTGATTTTTTTCTCTTCCACCTGGATGGCTTTCTTAGTCATATTTCACTCACTCTCTGATTATCTTAGCCCCAACGTTGGAAAATCCACTCTCACCCTTGATACGGCGAAATTCTATAAAATCACTTCCCGGTTGTCAAGTCAAGGTTCAGCCAAGGCGGTGCCGGAGGGGGATCCATGCCTGAGACTTCTTTTTTTGCGACCTCCAGTTGCCGCGCTGATAGGGCGGCAGATTGCTGGGGAGAGTGCGTTCCTAGGAGGCTATGGCTTCAGAGCCGTCTATGATGACGCCCCGCCGCGGGGGAGTTAAAGGGGACGGCGTCGTTCCCCTTCTGGGATCAGCGGGGCTGGGCAGAGCGCCAAAGCCAAGGGCGGAGCAAGACGGAACACTAGTTGATATTCGGAGGGATGGGCAGAAGTTTGAATTTCTTGTCCAATCGAAGCGAAACAAGCTGTTTTTTCCCGGGGCGCGTGGAATCCATCTGGGCGAGTTTGACCCTCCCGGACAACTGCAGCTTGAGGCTGTTCTCCAAGATCAATGTCTTCGGGATATCCAGCGAAATGTCCAGCTTGGCCCCGATTGTCACTTGGGAACGGAGCCAGACGGTGGCCTCCTCGGCGCTAATCGAGTTGATCAGGGTTTTCTCCCTAAATCTATTTTCCAGAGCATCCAGGCCGGTCACCAAAGCGGGAAGAGAGAGCTCGAAGGAACGCTCCCTCTTCCCGGCCTTGGAAGCGCCTTGGATGGAGGGGTTTAAGGTCTCTTGCTTTTCTTCCATGTCAGGAAAGCCATTATCCCTGAGGTTCTCCAAGAGGGCAATCCCTCCTGGCGGTGAATCGCAGGGTGATTTTTTTGACATTTTCGTCATCCATAACGATTAGGCCTCCCAACTCCCCAAGGTTTCCCCAGAGGAGAAGGCCGAGAGGCCACTTTTTACCCGTCCGTTTTGATGAAATACTTGTTTTCAAAGCGCAGAGAAACTCGCTGCTTCGAGGGATGAGAATGGTTGGCCTCGACCAATGCCACTTTGCCGTTGATAACCAGTTTGAGGTCCTTATCGTCGGCAAGGGAGGGAGGGAGGTCGATGATCAATTTCAGCTTCGAGCCTAAGACCATGCTGTTGAACAGGTTGAACGAAGCGCCAAGATGGCTGATGTAAAAGAGGACGGTTTTCTCCTGAAACGCTTTGCCTCCGGCATTTCGCCCCTCGACGACAGTCTGAAGGGGCAGATTGAAGATCTGGTCTCTCCTCTCTGGTTTGCCCGGCTGAAAGGGCAAGGATTTCAATAGCATCTTCACTTCCTTTTCCTTTTTCGATGTTCACTTTGCCATGCCTTGAAAGAGGGGTCAATCACCCCTTTAGATGAAAAGAGGGGTGAATTTTTTTTAGTCTGTCCTTGATGGTTTGACTCACCCCCTCACCCTCTTTTTCTACTGCCCGGAACGTCCGGCGCGTTTCTTGACAAAAAAAAGAGCGGCAGATAGAATGGGCCGGCAATCCCAACCCTGGTGGAGTGACGCGTGGCCAAGGACGAACGGTTTGTCAAAAAGATCACACCCAAGAGCGAAGATTTTTCCCGATGGTACCTGGAGATCATCCGCAAAACGGAGCTGGCGGATTATGCCCCGATGAAGGGTATCATGGTCATCCGGCCCGACGGATACGCGATCTGGGAGCACATCCAGCGGCTGCTGGATAAGCGGATCAAGGACAGCGGGCACGTCAATGCCTATTTTCCTCTGTTTATCCCGGAAAGCTTCCTCAAGAAGGAGATGGAACATCTGGAAGGATTCGCCCCGGAGGTCGCCTGGGTCACTCGGGGAGGCCAGGAGGAATTGGAGGAACGTCTGGCCGTCCGGCCGACATCGGAGGCCATCGTTGGGTCGATGTACGCTAAATGGATCCATTCTTATCGGGATCTGCCGGTGTTGATCAACCAGTGGGCCAACATCGTGCGCTGGGAGAAGGTCACCCGTCCGTTTCTCAGGACAACCGAGTTCCTCTGGCAGGAAGGGCACACCGCCCACGAAACGTCCGGCGAGGCCCAGGAAGAGACCCTTAAAATCCTCTCTCTCTACAAGGAATTCGTTGAATCGGAGCTGGCCATTCCGGTGGTTGAAGGCCGCAAAACGCCTCGGGAAAAATTCGCTGGAGCCATGGAGACCTATGCTATCGAAGCGTTGATGTCGGATGGGAAAGCCCTCCAGATGGGCACATCACACAACCTTGGCCAGCACTTTTCTAGGGTTTTTGATATCCGTTTCGAGGACCGCGAACAGAAATTGCAATACGTCTGGCAGACTTCCTGGGGAGTGACGACGCGCCTGATAGGCGCCCTGGTCATGACTCACGGAGACGATTCGGGACTCCGGCTCCCGCCCCAGGTGGCACCGATCCAGGTCGTCGTCATCCCTATCTCGCTGGGCAACTGGAAAGAGAATGTCCTTCCGGCCGCTTTGGCCATCGAAAAGGAACTCCAACAGGCCGGTTGGCGGGTCCGGATCGATGCTCGGGAAGAATTCACGCCGGGCTGGAAATTCTCCGAATGGGAGATGAGGGGAGTCCCTCTCAGGATCGAAATCGGACCCCGGGATATCAAGGAGAAACGTGCCGTCTTGGTTCGCCGGGATGTCCAGATAAAAGAATCCGTGCCGATAACGGAGCTGACCTCGCGGGTCAAAGAGATTCTCAGGGAGATCCAGGCCGCTCTATTCGATCAAGCGCTCCGGTTTCAAAAAGAAAACACCAGGACCGTGTCGGATTATGACGAATTCAAGGAAGTCATCGAGTCTCAACGCGGATTCATCAGAAGTTGGTGGTGCGGCGACGAATCCTGTGAGGATAGGATCAAAGAGGAGACAATGGCCACTGTCCGCGTCATCCCTCTGGAGAAAAACGAAGAAGAAGCCGCTGGAGATTGCATTTATTGCCGGAAGAAAGGCCGTGAGCTGGCCTTATTTGCCAGAGCCTACTAAAACACGGTCCGGAGAGCCGGGATTGATCCGGCACATTTGAGCAGGGAGGGGAAACTCGAGCGCCCCGCGATAGCGAAACAGTGGGGAAAGAAGGCTAAGCGTGTATGAATCTGAGGATGAATTCGCCGTTCAGCGGGAGAATATGGTGGAGGTTCAGATACGGGCCCGGGGGGTGAAGAACGATCGGGTTCTCGGCGCTATGCGCAAAGTCCCCCGTCACCTTTTTGTACCTTCGGAACTCCGGCCGCTTGCCTATGGAGATGAACCGCTCCCTATCGGAGAGGGGCAGACGATCTCCCAGCCTTACATAGTTGCCTATATGACCGCGGCGCTTGAGCTTGAGGGAGGGGAAAAAGTCCTGGAGGTGGGAACTGGCTGCGGCTATCAGAGCGCTATCCTGGCCGAGATCGTTCCTTCAGTATTCACAGTGGAGCTGATTGGAGCGCTTTCTGAAAAGGCCCAAGCTTTGCTCCAGAAGCTCGGCTATACGAGCGTCCATTTTCGGGTCGGGGACGGCACCTCCGGATGGGAAGAGGAGGCTCCTTTTGAGGCCATCGTGGTGACCGCCGCGGCCGAGACGGTGCCAAAGAGACTGCAAGAGCAGCTGGCTCCCGGGGGGCGGATGATCATCCCGGTAGGCGTGGGCTTCCAGGAGCTCGTCCTCATCCACCGCCAGCGGAAGGGATTTCGGAAGAAAAAACTCCTGCCGGTGCGTTTTGTCCCATTGGTCTCGACCCATTGATGAACGGGAGGAAAAAAACGGCTATTATCCGGACCGGCCGCGGAGACGATCGATGAAGACAAAATTCATTTTTATGCTGGCTTTTTTGGCTCTCTATTGTTCTGGACAAAGGGGGAAAGACAGGTTCATCAAGATCTACTTCCCGGACGGATTTGCGATCATAGCAGAGCTCTCCGTGAACGAAGAGCAAAGAGCCCGGGGACTGATGTTCCGGGAGGAAATCCACGAGAATCAGGCCATGCTATTTATCTTTGCCGAAGAGGACATCCATTCTTTCTGGATGAAAAATATGCGCTTTCCGATCGATATACTTTGGCTGGACAGGAACAGAAGAATCGTCCATATCGAGTCAAGCGTCCCGCCCTGTCCTCACGAACCCTGCCCGACATACAGTCCTGCCGCGGCCGCCGCCTTCGTGCTGGAGCTTCAGTCTGGCTGCTCCGAGAAGCACGGTTTGGGTGTCTCTGACCGGCTCGAGTTTATCCTCCCCAAAGAGCTCAGCGGATCTCGAAGTCAACGACCTTGACGGCGGTCTTGCCGCTGAGCTTATCTTTCAGGACGGCCTTGAACTGGTAATGCCCCGGAGGAACTTGGCCTCCCAGAGTGACACTGTTCTGAGCATACAAGTCCATGACAGGGGTCTTGGTGGTGTAGTGGAAATTGAGGACATTCGGCCATTCCTGGAGGACTTCGCCCTTGCTATTGAGCAAGGCCATGTCCTGGGCGTACCAGAGTTCATAAAGACCTTCTTTTTTGCTGGTGAAGACATTGACCGGTTCGTAATAAACGAGGAGCTCCCCGCTTTTATCCAGGACCGGCTTGTCCAAGGGGACGTAGGAGCCGAAGCCGATGATATTCGAGCAAAAGGTGAAATGGCGAAACCCCAGCTCGCTCGTATTCTGGATTTCGATGATCTTCTCTTTAAGCTCCAGGATCCTGGTTTCCTGAGAAAAACTCAGAGAGGAAAGCAGACCGATCACAATAGCCAAACAGAATAACCGCTTCATGATGCCTCTCCATCTATGATTTGCTCCACGGCCTAGACAATATCATCTCGAGGGGAGGTTGGCAAGAGGAGTGAGGCGTCAGGATCTTCCAAACCCGATGATCGACTCCAGTTCCCGAGCGACGTTTTCGGCGGCCTTTTCAGAACCCAGGAGGTCATCGATACGACGGAACTCCTCTTTCATCCGGAGTTTCCTCTCCTCGGAAAACAGCAGCTGTTTTGTTTCCCGGACAAGATTTTCAGCCTTGAAATCGCTCTGAATGAGCTCCGGTACAATCCTTCGGCCAGCGAGAATATTCACGATGCTGTATTCCCGGACTTTGACCAGGTGATGAAAGGGATAATAGGTGAACGGAGAAAGGCGATAGAAAGCGATAAGAGGAGTGCCCAGAAGGGCCGTCTCCAAATTGGCCGTCCCACAAGAGGAGAGCACCAGGTCGGAATAGGCCATCGCCTCAAGCCCATCTTCCTGCAAGATTCTGATATCCGGTTTCTTATGATGAAGATAACGATCGAGCAAGCGCCTTGGGATGCCCTCCGCCTGGACCAGAAGGAACCGGAGGGAGAGATCAGCCTGCAACTTCTGAACGGCCTCGACCAATATCGGGAGGTGGTTCTTGACTTCGGTCAGGCGGCTTCCCGGCAGGAGAGTCATCAGCCGGACTTCGGAAGGGAGCAAATATTTGGCCAGGAATTTTTCGCGGCTCAGGCGTGTCCCAACCCTGCCTTTGAGGGGATGGCCGACGAAAGTAGCCGGAATGCGATTATCTTCATAGAGTTTCCTCTCAAACGGGAAGATCAGGCACATCCGGGTGACGACTTTCCGGATGGTCTTGAGACGGTTTTTTCGCCAAGCCCAGACCGTCGGGCTGATGTAATAAAGGACTGGTGTGGCGGTTTTGGCCAGTCTCCTGGCCAAGCGCAGGTTGAAGTCCGGCGAATCGATGAGGACGGCAGCCTGGGGATCGCGCGCTTGAGTTTCTCTCCTAATCAGGTTGAAGATTCGGCGGAAATGGGGGATCCGGGTGAGGACTTCGATGACCCCGACAGCGCTCAACTTTTCAACGGGACAAATAATCTCGACTCCTTCCTCGGCCAATCTGCGACCGCCGATCCCAAAAAAGTGGATGTCCGGATGCCGCTTTTTGAACTCGCGGACGACGTCCGCTCCGTGCCTGTCTCCAGAATTCTCTCCGGCGACGATCAGGACGGACTTCATCGAGAGGAACGGCCGTAGGTGATGATCTCGGGGGGATTTTCCGGGCTATACCCGTAGAAAAAAAACCAACGATCATAGCTTTCTTCAGAATTGTGGATCCGGAAGGATTTCCGGGTGGACGGACTGACCACGCCGAGGATCTGAGCATTGCGGATTGAGGGCAAGGCACTCTGGGGCGCGACCAGAACACTTTGGGCCGTAAATGCCTGACCCGGACCTTGAGCGAGAGGCCTCCCTGGACTTGAAGCTTGGGCAAAAGTCCTCCCTGGACCCGGAGTCATCCGCTGCTTGCCGCCCGGGGCAGCCCCTCCCGCCAGGAGAATGATGTTCCAGGTCCCATCCGAGCTCATCGGATCCTTATAAAGGCGGCGAATGCATTTCTCTTTGACGAGTTCATCCAGTGATTTGGGGAAAGTGCCGGGTTTCTTGAGCTGGAAGACCCTGACGGCCTCGACGTACTGGTTTCCCCGGAAAATGAGTTCCGCTTCTTTCTCCCTCTGGATCTGGGTTTGCCAGACCGGAACAGCCACCATCAGGCCGATGGCCATGACCGTGATGGCGAACAGGAGCATGATCAAAACATATCCCGGGGCGCGGCTGGTCATGCCAATCTACCAGGTATCGTAGGTTGTCCCGTCCAAGGCCTTGGCCTGGGCGCCGGAATGGACGTCGACGATGCCAAACTCCATGTTGGGGACCATGTCTTCGTAAGAGGGGGTCTCCCTGATCTCTTGCCAGGAGTCGGCCGAATCGGTCATCGGATCGATCGGGATCATGCGTAGATATTCGTCCTCGACCAGGGTTCTGAGCGAGGCCGGGTATTTTCCCTTATCGGTGTAATAATGATCGATCAATTGTCTTAGAATGAAAAGGTCTTCCCGGAGAACGGCCTCCTGGGCCTTCCGGCGGGCATGCCCATAGTGGGGGAGGGCCAGCCCGACGAGGATCCCGATCAGGGCGAAGACGATCATAATCTCGATGAGGGTGAATCCTCTGGGTGACCGGGACCGCGCCTCAGGCATAGTTTCACCAATCCCTGTATTTCGTTCCATCCAAAGCCGTCCCCATGCTTTTTGTATAGACATCATAAACATTTTCGCCTCCCCAGACATCGTCATCGGGGTCGTCCTGGTAGGAACGAAGCCCCCAATCCAAAGAATCCGTCATCGGGTCCCTGGGTATGCGCCGCAGAAACTTAACAATCTTCACCTCATCCTTGGATTTAGTCGGAGGTTGGCTAGTGCCGGGGGCGGATTGGGTCTGCCCGCTGCTCATTTCGACCCCTTTGACCAGTGTATCCAGGTCAGGGGGATAACCTTCGGTGTCTTCCTCCACCTCGATTTTCTTCTCATCAGCCAGCTTTTTATAGGCGTCGATGGCCTCGCGGAAAAGCCGGAGGTTGCGACGCAGCTCGATCTCCTTTTCCCGCTTGACGGCGACCTTGGCGAGGGGCATGACAGCAGCGGCCAGGATGGCCAGGATGGTCAGGGTGATCAGCATTTCGACCAGAGTGAATCCCCTTTTTTTTCGCTGTCTGAGATCGGGCATGGCTGCCTCGTCTTTTGTATTTAATATCGGGATCTGTTTTTCGGCCGGCGAGGGTTCCGGTCATGCGCCCTCGGCCTCGATGGACGCTCCCTGTCCTGGTCGGTATCGGGGAGCGAAGCGGGCCGCTCCTCGAGCGCCTTGCGGCTGACCCGGACCTTGTTGTCCTCGTCGATGCTGATGACTTTGACTTCGAGCATCTGCCCCATCTTGAGGACATCGCGAACGCTCGGGACCCGGTAATGGGCGATCTCGGAGACGTGGAGAAGACCGACAATATTGGGGAGTATCTCCAGAAAAGCGCCATATTCCTCTATGCGCACGACCTTCCCAGTGTAAACCTTCCCGACCTCGGCATCAATGGTGATCTCGCGGATCATCTCCTTGGCCCTTTCTGCAGCTTCCATATCCGTTGAGGCGATGATCACCTTCCCGCCTTCCTCGATATCGATCTTCGCTTTGGTGGCGGCGATGATTTTCTTGATGACTTTTCCCGCTGGCCCGATGACCTCGGCCACTTTTTCGGGGTTGATGAAGAGGGTCAGTATCCTGGGGGCATAGGGGGATATATCCGGTCGCGGGGAAGAGATGGCTTCCTTCATCTTCTCCAGGACCTGGAGCCGGGCATTGCGGGCTTTGACCAGGCCTTCCTGAAATATATCCGGGCTGATGGACGGAACCTTGAGGTCGAGCTGAATGGCCGTGATCCCTTTTTCGGTCCCCGTGACCTTGAGATCCATGTCACCAAGGTGATCTTCCAGGCACGCGATATCGGTCAGAAGAGCATAGCGGGAACCTTCTGTAACCAGTCCGATTGAGATTCCGGCGACGGTCATGGACAGGGGCACTCCGGCATCCTTCAGGGCAAGGACGCCGCCACAAACAGTGGCCATCGAGGAAGAACCGTTGGATTCAAGGATGTCGGAGACGATCCGGATCGTATAGGGAAAAACCTCGGCGTCGGGGATGGATGGCAATATCGACTTCTCAGCCAGGGCGCCGTGTCCGATTTCCCGCCTCCCCGCGGCCCGGAGGAAGGAGACTTCCCCCACCGAGAAAGGCGGAAAATTGTAGTGAAGCATGAACCGCTTCTGGGACTCTTCACCGAGGCCGTCCAGCCTTTGGACATCCTCGAAGGTGCCCAGGGTGACTGTCGCCAAACACTGGGTCTCGCCGCGGGTGAAGAGAGCAGAGCCGTGGGTCCGAGGGAGGAGTCCGACCTCGATGGAAATCGGCCTGATATCGTCAAATCCGCGGCCGTCGGCGCGCTTGCCCTGGTTCAGGACCAGATCGCGGACCAATTTTTTTTCGAGGCTGTAGAAGATCTCCTTGGCGTCCCTGATCTCTTCCTCGTTCTCGGGGGGGATGCCTTCGATAAGCGTTTTCAGGATCTGTCTGGATTCAGCTTCGGCGGCCTTCTTCTCGGACATCTGGATAGCTTTAAGAAGATCGGCGGCGATCCGCTGCTCTATCTGTTCGGACTTGGCCTGGTCTATGGTCCTGACGGTGAACT